>JBEBSP010000024.1:0-20491 GCA_040394255.1 Agaricicola taiwanensis
GATTCGAACCCTCGACCCCAACCTTGGCAAGGTTGTGCTCTACCCCTGAGCTACTCCCGCTCGCGCCAGATTCTCGCGGCCTTGACCGCCGCGTGCGGTTCTATAACTCCAATCCTCAGGCCATTGCAACGGGGTTTATGGTCTTCCGCGTGAAAGTGCCGCCGATAACGACGCGATGACACCGCACGAGGCAAACACCGCGAGCCGTGCCACATCGCCTCGGCTGTGATAGCGGTGTCGGGGTTTTGAAATTTCGGCGGCAAGACCCATTTAGAGCATCATGCGCAAAAGCGGTCCCGGTCTTGCGCAAACACGATGCGGCTGAATGCGATGGAGCGCTTCGCCCGATTCACCTCGATCGCAGAGTGCTCTAGTGTCAGAATCACCCATACCCTACAATGAGATCAGCATGCTTGAGACCCCTCACATTCCGGCTGGCGCGGACCCGGAAGGCAGCCTTTCCGAAACCACGACCCAAGGCTTTTCGGCCGATGTCCTCCAGGGCTCCCGCGACAAACCCGTCCTGGTCGATTTCTGGGCGCCCTGGTGCGGCCCCTGCAAGCAGCTGACGCCCGCCCTGGAAAAGGTCGCGCAGGCCGCCGGCGACAGGATCAAAATCGTCAAGATGAACATCGACGAGCATCCGGCCATCGCCGGGCAGTTGGGCATACAGTCGATTCCCGCCGTGATCGCCTTCGTCGAGGGCCGCCCGGTCGACGGTTTCATGGGCGCCCTGCCGGAAGACCAGATCAGGGATTTCGTCGAACGGCTCATAGGCCCCCTTGGCGCGGACGAAACCGATCGGATCATCGCCGAGGCCCATTCCGCCCTGGAGGCCAACGACCTTGAAGCGGCCGCCGGGCTTTACGCCGCGATGCTGGAACAGGATGACGCGAACGTCGAAGCCCGTGTCGGTCTGGCGCGCAGCCAGCTTCTGGCCAGCCAGCCGGACCTCGCCACGGCGACCCTGGACGCGCTTGCGCCCGCCAAGGCGAACGATCCGTCCGTTGCGGCCATAAAGGCCGAGATCGCGCTCGCCCAGCAAACCGTCGGCCTCGGGGATGCGGGGGAACTGGCGGGAAAGGTGGCCGCCGACCCGGAAGACCATGAGGCGCGCTTCGAGCTGGCCCTGCTGCTTGCGGCCCATGGAGATCGCGCGGAAGCCGCCGCCCATCTCCTTCACATCGTGCGCCGGGACCGGCTCTGGAACGACGATGGCGCGCGCAGGCAGCTCGTCCAGTTCTTCGACGCCTGGGGGCCCACGGACCCGGCAACGATCGACGGCAGGCGCCGATTGTCCTCCATCCTTTTTGCATGACCTTGCGAGGACGACGATGCCCATGAACGATCCCTACAGGACGGTGACCGAACTTCCGGACGTCATCCCTGTGTTTCCGCTTCTGGGCGCGCTTCTCCTGCCGCGGGGCGAGATGCCGCTCAACATCTTCGAGCCGCGTTATCTCGCCATGCTGGACGATGCCCTGCGGGGCGATCGCATGATCGGGTTGATCCAGCCCGATCCCGATGCCCGGCCGGAAGCCCGGCAGGACAGCCATCCCGACCTTCTCTCGGTCGGTTGCCTCGGCCGGATCACCTCCTTCTCGGAGACCGGCGACGGCCGGTATCTGATAACGCTCACCGGCATCGCCCGTTTCTCCATGCGCGAGGAATTGCCCACGGCCGCGGCATACCGCAGCTGCCGCGTCAGCTATGCGGCGTTCACGGACGACCTCGTGGGCCGAACCGGCGAGGACGCGGTCGATCGGACCGCGCTCCTGCGCACTCTCGCCGCCTATCTTGAGAAGAATGAACTTGAAGCCGACTGGAAGAGCATCGAACGAGCGCCGCTGGAAGCCCTGGTCAACGCGCTCGCCATGATGTCGCCCTTCGGCCCGCGCGAGAAGCAGGCATTCCTGGAAGCGCCGGACCTCAAATCGCGCGCCGACATGCTGATCGCTGTCACCGAAATGGACCTGGCCAAATCCGGCACAGGCGACGCCAACCCTTCACTCCAGTGAGACCATCATGACCGATGTCCGCCCCTCCTCCCTGCAAAAGCCCGTCGACCCGCGATTGCTGGAAATTCTCGTCTGCCCCCTGACGAAGGCCACGCTCGAATACGACGCGGAACGGCAGGAGCTGATCTCGCGGCCCGCCAAGCTGGTCTATCCGATCCGTGACGGCATCCCCATCATGCTGCCGGAAGAGGCCCGCCCTCTGGAGGAGTGAGGCGGGAGCGGTGAGGCTATCTCGCAGCCACACCTTTTCAGACTGGCCCAGACTAGCACGAGCAGCGTCACGCTGCAAGGTTTTTAATCCTAAAAACACACCGCACACCAGCCGCCATCGGATGCAAACCGGCAGAAGCGGTGGAACCGCTACAGCACCTCGCCTCTGAGCAGCCTCGGCGCATGGCGGGATGACCCGGATGCCGCACCCGTGACGGCTCTTTTGAGAAGGCCGGAACGGTCGAAGGCGCCAAGTCCGATGTCACGGACCATGCGCAGCCGGTCACCCTTGAAGAGCCGCGCCAGCGCCTCGGTCGCGGCCAGCATGGCGAGGCTGTCGAAGCGCCGCCAGCGGGCATAGCGTTCCAGCATCTGCCCGTTGCCCGGATCGCCTCCCAGGCGGGCGGTCTCGGCCAGCACTTCCGCGAGCGCCGCCACATCCTTCAGGGCCAGGTTCAGGCCCTGCCCCGCCAAGGGGTGAACGGCGTGCGCGGCATCCCCGATCAGGGCGATCCTCTCGCCGACGAAGCGCCGTGCGATCTGAAGTCCCAGCGGCCGCACCGCCCGGTCGTTCTCCAGTCCGGCGAAGGGCTGGCCGGCGGCGATGGCCAGCGCGTCCAGGAAGGCCTCGTCGGCAAGGGCCATGATCCGCTCCGCCTCGACGCCGGGCAGGGTCCAGACCACCGCCGCCCGCGAACCCGGCAGCGGCAGCAGGGCGAGCGGCCCGCCGGGCAGGAAATGCTGTGTCGCGATCCCCCCGTGATCCTCGACGAGCTTGACGGTCACGACGATGGCGGACTGGCCATACCGCCAGCCGTGGGTCCGGATTCTCGCGGCCGAGCGCACGCGGGACCTCACGCCGTCGGCGGCGACGAGAAGCGACGTCCGCACCATGCCGCCGCCCGACAGTTCGACCTGAAGGCCGCCGGCGCCATGCGCGAATGAAACGAAACCCTCGGCCAGCAGATGCACGCCCGCCTGCCGGGCCGCATCCCGCAGGACCGCCTTCAGGGCCTCGTTGGGCACGATGTGGGCGATCGGATCGGAACCATCGGCCGGCGCGGTGAAGTCGAGCCACACCGGGCGCAGGATATCCTCAAGGCGGGCATCCGTGATCGCCATCCCGGCGACGGGGCCGGCAACCTCCGCAAGCCGGTCCCACACTCCGATCGCCTCCAGGAGGCGGCGCGGCCCCGGCGCGATGGCGGAAGCGTTCGGATCCGGCGGACCCGGCCGGGTGAAGACAGGATCGAGGATGGCGACCCGGATGGACCCGCCCAGGGATTGGCGCAGGATCGCGCCCAGCGCCAGCCCCGCGAAACCGCCCCCCGCGATGACGACGTCGTAATCCTGGCCGGTCGAAGCGGAAGCAGGCATTGAACCATCCAAACTTGACGAACGGCGCGCGAACTGTGTCACTCGCACTGAGTTCCCTTTTCAGAGATCCGCATGTCCTCGGCCATCACGAACCTTCTGTCCATCCTTGATCTTGAACAGCTTGAGCGCAACCTGTTCCGCGGTCGCAGCCCCCAGGTCGGCTGGCAGCGCGTGTTCGGCGGGCAGGTCATCGGTCAGGCCCTGGTGGCCGCCACGCGCACGGTCGAGGGTGCGCGGCCCCCTCATTCGCTCCACGGTTACTTCATGCTGCCCGGCGATCCATCCGTGCCGATCATCTATGAGGTCGACCGCATCAGGGATGGCCGCAGCTTCACCACCCGCCGGGTGGTCGCCATCCAGCACGGTCAGGCCATCTTCTCCATGTCGGCCTCGTTCCAGGTCATGGAAGAGGGCTACGAGCATCAACTCGCCATGCCCGATGTGCCGCCGCCGGAAAAGCTCCCCAGCGAAAGCGAAATGGCGACCCTGTTCATGGACAAGCTCCCGGAACCGGTTCGCGGCTACTTCCAGCGCGAACGGCCGATCGAGATTCGCCCGGTCGATCTCACGCGCTACACCTCGGACAAGCCGCGCGAGCCGCGCCAGAACGTCTGGATCAGGGCCACCGGCCCCCTGCCCGAAGACCCCGCGATCCACCAATGCGTGCTGGCCTATGCCTCGGACATGACGCTGCTCGACACCTCCCTCGTGGCGCACGGAAAATCCATCTTCGCAGGCGACATCCAGGCCGCCAGCCTCGACCATGCCCTGTGGTTCCACCGCCCGTTCCGGGCCGACGACTGGCTGCTTTACTCCCAGGACAGCCCCTTCACCGGCGGCGCGAGGGGAATGACGCGTGGACTGATCTTCGCGCGCGATGGACGATTGGTGGCTTCCGTCGCCCAGGAGGGGTTGATCCGTCCCAAACGGTGACGCCCGGCCTTCACTGCGCATCTTTTTTGCAGCAGCCCATTTATTAGGCACATATCACGCCAAACGCCCTGGGAACGCCGTTCCCAGGACCGGCATCGCATTGAAAAAACACTGATTTTCTTCGGCTTCCCCGTGTTGGCACGGTGCTTGGATTGGAATGTCACGGCGGGTTGCCGGACATGAAGGCGGCCCTCCCCCGAGCTTTCTCAGATCGGCCCTGACGGCCGATCCCGACCAGGGGATCAACGCATGAAACTCGTGATGGCAATCATCAAGCCGTTCAAGCTCGACGAGGTGCGCGACGCTTTGAACGGCGTCGGCGTCCACGGACTGACCGTGACCGAGGTCAAGGGTTACGGCCGGCAAAA
Source organism: Agaricicola taiwanensis (assembly GCA_040394255.1). Classification (GTDB taxonomy): domain Bacteria; phylum Pseudomonadota; class Alphaproteobacteria; order Rhizobiales; family Methylopilaceae; genus Agaricicola; species Agaricicola taiwanensis_A. Next base: position 4,907 of record JBEBSP010000024.1, read on the forward strand.
GGGCCACACTGAAATCTACCGCGGCGCGGAATACGCCGTCAGCTTCCTGCCCAAGCTCAAGATCGAGGTCGCGGTCGCCTCCGACCAGGTCGAGAAGACGGTGGAAGCGATCACCGCCGCCGCCAAGACCGGCCAGATCGGTGACGGCAAGATCTTCGTCTACGCCATAGACAGCGCGGTCCGCATCCGCACCGGCGAAACCGACGGTGACGCGCTGTGATGTCCCGGTCAGACCTTTCCCACCTTTGGAGCCATTCCATGAACAGTTCCCTTTCCCTCCGCGCGGTGGCCCTGGCCGGACTGGCTGCGCTTTTCGCCATCGATCCTGCGATCGCGCAGGATGCTGCGGTCCCGGCGGCCGAAGCTGCGGTCCTGGACAGCGGCGACACCGCCTGGATGCTGACGTCCACCGCCCTCGTCCTGATGATGACCATCCCCGGTCTGGCGCTGTTCTACGGCGGCATGGTCCGCAAGAAGAACGTCCTCGACGTGGTCATGCAAAGCTTCGCGATCTGCTGCCTCGCCTCCATCATCTGGATGGTGGTCGGCTATTCCCTGGTCTTCGCCCCCAACAGCAGCGAGGCCTTGAGTCCCTATATCGGCGGCCTCGGAAACATGTTCTTCGCGGGCGTCACCATGGACACCACGAATGACCTCGCCGGAACCATTCCGGAGTGGGTCTTCATCATGTTCCAGATGACCTTCTTCATCATCACCCCCGCGCTCATCACCGGCGCCTTCGCCGAGCGCATGAAGTTCTCGGCGGTGCTCCTGTTCATGACGCTCTGGCTGCTGTTCGTTTACGCCCCCGTCGCCCACTGGGTCTGGGGTGGCGGCTTCCTGGGCTCCGACGGCGTGCTCGATTTCGCCGGCGGCACCGTGGTCCACATCAACGCCGGCGTCGCCGGCCTCGTCATCGCCATCATGCTCGGCAAGCGCTCCGGCTATGGCCAGGTCAACATGGCTCCGCACAACCTGACCCTGACCCTCATCGGCGCCTCGCTGCTGTGGGTCGGCTGGTTCGGCTTCAACGCCGGCTCCGCCGCCGCCGCCGGCCCTCTTGCAGGCGTGGCCATGCTCAACACCCAGGTTGCGACGGCGGGCGCCGCCCTTGCCTGGATGTTCATCGAATGGATCGTCATCAAGAAGCCCAGCGTCCTCGGCATCCTGTCCGGCGCCATCGGCGGTCTTGTGGCCATCACCCCGGCGGCGGGTTTCGTCAACCCGACAGGCGCCCTGATCATCGGTCTTGTCGCGGGCGTCGGCTGCTATTTCGCGGCCGTCCACATCAAGAAGGCGCTCGGCTATGACGACAGCCTGGATGTCTTCGGCGTCCACGGCGTAGGCGGCATCATCGGCGCCATCCTCACCGCCGTGTTCGCGGATCCTGCGATCAACTCCGCCGCGGAAGGCGCGAGCGTGGGCGCACAGATCACGGGTGTCCTGGTGACCATCGTCTACACCGCCGTTGTCAGCGCCATCATCCTGCTGATCGTGAAGGCCGTCACCGGGATCCGCGTGACCCAGCAGCAGGAGGAAGAAGGGCTTGATCTCGCGCTACACGGCGAGAGCGTTCACTGAGTTACCGCTGCTCCTCGACTGGCCCGGGCGCCTTGTGCCCGGGCTTTTTTATGCCTGCGGCCTGTGAATATCGCGATGATTAGCGCCGTCTTAACCACAGCGCGGCAAGCCTACTTTTCGGTCTACATTTTCCTGCGGCACGATCTCGCCCGGGAACACTCGAAGAGGGTTCGCTTGTGCGCGCGCTGACGTCCCGCCGCCGTGGCTATGCCAATGTCGCCCCCTTGCCCGACCACCTGCGCGAAGCACTGCGCCGGCGCACGGTCGAGCTTGGTGGATTGGCACTGCTGACACTTGCCGGCCTCCTGGCAGCGGCGCTTGCAACATGGTCCACACAGGATCCCAGCCTCAACCATGCCGCCGAGGGCGAGGTCAACAACCTCCTTGGCGCACTTGGCGCCATCGCCGCCGATGTCTTGATGCAGCTGTTCGGGCTGGGTTCCATCGCCATAGTGCTTCCGGTGGGAGTTTGGGGATGGCGGCTGATGACGCATCGCGTGATCGATCGCGAGCGCTTGCGCCTCATTGCCTGGGCGGTATGCGCCGCCATGGGCGCGGCCTTCTGCTCATCGCTTCCCAGCTCGTCCGGATGGCCATTGCCCACTGGCCTCGGCGGCGTGGTCGGTGACGGGCTGTCCCAAATTCCAGCCACGCTCTTCGGCGAGACAGCGCGCAGCATTGCGACCCTTATCTGGGGAAGCGGGATGATCGCCGCCTTTCTGGCGACCGGTGGCTTCATCCTGACGGACGTCAGATCACCTTCGGCAGCACCCACAAAGACCAAGGCAAGGAAAGTCGCCGTCAAGCAACCCGAGGATGAGGACGAGGAGCGGCCTTCGGGCGGTTTCGTGCCTCTCGGCCTGGTTGCCCACTGGTGGTTCACGCTTCGAGGCGCGGTCGCCCGCAAGCTTCGGGGTGGAGCACTGAGACGCTCGGCCACCGAACCGCGCCGTGCGGGTCTGCGCGATGTCTTTGCGCGATTGCATCAGGATGAAGATCAGGATTTCGCTCCGGCAAGAGCGCTTCGGCACGTCGATGTTCCGCCCTTGGAGGACTATGACGACTGGAACGATGACGATGCCGAGGATGTGTCATCCTTCCCGGCAAAGCAGACCGCCACCTCGCGCGTCGCGCCGGTCAAGGCCGCTCCGAAGCCTGGCAAGCGCCTCATGCGCGAGGCCCAGCCCTCGCTCCTGCCGGACGAGAAGGGCTATGCGCTTCCGCCTCTGGCGCTGCTGAGCGCTCCGAAGAAAACGGCGTCTCCCACCGTCAGCGCGGAATCGCTGGAGCAGAACGCCCGCCTGCTTGAAGGAGTGCTCGACGACTTTGGCGTCAAGGGACAGATCATCAACGTCCGGCCCGGCCCCGTTGTAACGCTCTACGAACTCGAACCTGCCCCAGGCATAAAATCATCCCGTGTCATCGGGCTTGCCGATGACATCGCGCGCTCCATGAGCGCCGTCGCCGCCCGCGTGGCCGTTGTGCCGGGCCGCAACGTGATCGGCATAGAACTGCCGAACGCGCGCCGTGAAACGGTCTACCTACGTGAATTGCTCGCCTCGGCCGATTTCGAGAACGCCAAGATGCGGCTGCCACTCTGCCTTGGGAAGACCATCGGTGGTGAACCCGTCATCGCGGAGCTTGCCCGTATGCCGCATCTGCTGATCGCGGGAACCACGGGTTCGGGTAAGTCCGTGGCGATCAATACCATGATCCTGTCGCTGCTCTATCGCCTCACGCCGGAGCAGTGCCGCCTCATCATGGTCGACCCGAAGATGCTCGAGCTGTCGATCTATGATGGCATCCCCCATCTCCTGACCCCGGTCGTGACCGATCCCAAAAAGGCGGTCGTGGCGCTCAAATGGGCGGTTCGGGAGATGGAGGAACGCTACAAGAAAATGTCGAAGCTTGGCGTCCGCAACATCGATGGCTTCAACACCCGCGTCGCGCAGTCCAAGGAAAAAGGCGAGGTCATCACCCGCACCGTCCAGACGGGGTTCGATCGTGAAACGGGGGAAGCCATCTACGAACACGAAGAGATGGATCTGGAGCCCTTGCCCTATCTCGTCGTCATCGTCGACGAGATGGCGGACCTCATGATGGTTGCCGGCAAGGAGATCGAAGGCACCATCCAGAGGCTTGCCCAGATGGCCCGCGCGGCCGGCATTCATGTGGTTCTGGCGACGCAGCGCCCATCCGTCGACGTCATCACCGGCACCATCAAGGCGAACTTCCCGACCCGCATCTCCTTCCAGGTCACCTCGAAGATCGACAGCCGCACCATCCTTGGCGAGCAAGGCGCTGAACAGCTGCTCGGACAGGGCGACATGCTTCACATGGCCGGCGGTGGCCGCATCAGCCGCGTCCACGGGCCTTTCGTATCCGACGAGGAGGTCGAGAAGATCGTCGCCCATCTGAAGTCGCAGGGCGCGCCGGATTACCTCGACGCCGTCACGGAAGAGGACGAACAGGTGGAGGGCGAAGACGGCGCCGTATTCGATAAGGGCTCCTTCGGCGATCCCGACGGCGATCTTTACGATCAGGCCGTGGCGGTTGTCCTGCGCGACAAGAAGGCCTCCACGAGCTACATCCAGCGACGCCTGCAGATTGGCTACAACCGCGCGGCGACCCTCATAGAGCGCATGGAGAACGAAGGGATTGTCGGACCCGCCAATCATGCGGGAAAACGCGACATCCTCATTGGCAAGGATGATGCCGCCTGATGTGATTCACGTGAAACATGCGCGGATCGAGGCAAGAGCCCTTACCGCACAATCGCCACGAACAAAGCATATCGGTCGGACATCGTCGCTGTTTCCGGAAACTTGAAAAAGAGTTCTCATGTCTCGTCACCGAAGCATTGTCCTGGCTGCCACGATGCTGATTGGGACCTCGGCCCTGGCACAGGAAGCTCCCCTTCCCCTGCCCCGTCCGGCGCATGCCGCCCTGTCGCAGGAGCCCGCCAAACCGCAACTGGCCGAAGCACCGCTTCAACTCGCAGCAGCACCGAGCATCATCAGGCCTTCCGCGCGATCGACCACGCCTGACAAGCTCGACGAGACTCAACGCGCGATCCTTCAGCGAGTGAACACCTATTTCAACGGCATACAGGTGCTGTCTGGCAATTTCATCCAGCAGGCTCCAAGCGGAGGAAGATCGGAAGGCCGCTTTTTTCTCAGAAAACCGGGCAAGCTTCGGTTTGAGTTCGACCCGCCAAGCAAATTGCAGATCATAGCCGATGGCAAATCGGTCGCCGTTCGCGACAAGGCATTGGCGACTCAGGATATCTACCCGCTCTCACAGACCCCTTTGAGATACCTTCTGCAACCGAACATCGATCTCCTGCGCGACACCAAGGTCGTCAGTATAACGACAGAACCCGAAATTTTCACGATTGCGATCGAGGAAACAAACAAGATTGCAGGTACGTCCAGACTGCTTCTTGTTTTTGGCGGCCCTGAGTATGAGCTCAAGCAATGGACGGTCACCGATCCACAGGGCATGGACACGACGGTGATCGTCTACAACCTCGACAGTGCGTCAATGCCCAATGATCGCTTGTTCGCGATCGATTACACCATCGATCCTGCAAATCGCCGGTAACCATCACGCACACGTGAACTTGAACTCCGATCTCGGCATACCATCTCAATATCATAAGCAAGACGTCCCTCTTATTCGGTGATGCCCCCCGTCCTCACCGAGGGATGCTCCTGCAAGCCGCCTTAGCCCCATTTGGCGGCCATTGATGAAGCGTCCGGCTCCCCCGCGCCGGACGCTTTTCATTTGTGAATCCGCTTGAGCAACGAGAACCAGCCCTTAATGTGCGCCTCCAATCGAGGATGAGGTCCGTTACATGCCGCTGCGACTTGTTACTTGGAACATCAATTCCGTCCGCATCAGAATGGATCTCATTCGCCGCTACATCGACGAGCATGCCCCGGATGTCATCTGTCTCCAGGAAACCAAGTGCATCAACGACCTTTTCCCACTTAAGGCCTTCGAAGAGTTTGGCTACCGATATTCGGTCATGCACGGCCAGAAAGGGTATCACGGCGTCGCAACCGTTTCCCGGCTGCCCATCGAAAGGGTTGAATCCCTCATTCTGGGCGGACAGGATCACGCGCGTCATATTGCCGTCCGCCTCATGTCAGGCCCACATGAAGGACTTCTGATCCATAATTTTTACGTCCCTGCGGGAGGCGATATTCCCGACCCGGAGCTCAACGCCAAATTCGCGCACAAACTCCTGTATCTCGATGATCTGACCGTCTGGGGACGAACACGCCTGCGCAGGGCGGAGATCATGGTTGGAGACTTAAACATAGCGCCGCTTCCCACGGACGTCTGGGATCATCGCAAGATGCTGAAGATCGTCAGCCACACGCCCATCGAGATTGAAAAGCTCGAAGCGGTCCAATCTTCAGGAGGATGGGTTGACGCTATGCGCCTGATCGTCCCGCCGGAGAGAAATCTTTACACATGGTGGAGCTATCGGTCCGCGGATTGGCAGGTTGCCGACAGGGGTCGTCGGCTCGATCACATATGGATCAGTCCGGACTTGGGTGGCTCTGTGCGGAACATCCACGTCCTTAAGGATGCGCGGGGCTGGGATAAGCCATCCGATCATGTCCCGGTCCTGGCTGAATTCGGCTGACGCTTCAACTGTCCAGACCGTCCAATGCCACCCGCACCTTCGTCAGGGCATCGTTCTCGGCTTCAAGCTTTCCAAGCAAGCGCTCCCGCAGCATGATCGCGATCCCCGGAAACTCGGTGAGCACGCGCCGGAACAACGCCCTGGAGATGAACAGCGCCTTGACCGGTGTCTCGGCCACCGCGCCCACTGGCCGTATCACCGGGCACAGCAGGGCGATCTCGCCGATGAGGCTCACGCCGCCGGCACGGCGGATCGGCTCCCCGTCGCCACCAAGCCGCACGGTACCGCTGGCGATGACGAAGCCACCATCCGCACGGTCTCCCTTGCGGAACAGGACCTCGTTGGTCCTCATCGTCCGGCGCTCAGCCGAAAAGGCCAGCAACCTCAAAGGATCGTGCCCGATCTCGCCGATCATGGGCGCGCGTTCCAATATGCGGATGTCGTCGTCGAGGGCCATCAGGGAACGAGCTTGTAGCCGCCGGCATCGGTGACGAGCAGGGTGGCGTTGGAAGGATCTTTTTCGATTTTCTGTCTCAGCCGGTAGACATGCGTTTCAAGCGTATGCGTGGTGACATTGGCATTGTAGCCCCACACCTCGGACAGCAATGTATCGCGCGGCACGATCTTGTCACCCGAGCGATAGAGATAGCGCAGGATCGCGGTCTCCTTTTCCGTCAGGCGGATTTTCGAGCCCTTGTCCGTAAGCAGTATCTTCGAACCCGGCTTGAAGGTGTACGGGCCAACGCTGAAGATGGCGTCCTCGCTCGCCTCGTGGCTGCGAAGCTGGGCCCTCACGCGCGCCAGGAGAACCGCGAAACGGAACGGTTTGATGACGTAGTCGTTCGCCCCGGCATCGAGCCCTTGCACCGCGTCGGAGTCGGAATCATGACCCGTAAGCATGATGATCGGGCTACGGAAGCCTTCATTCCTCAGAAGCTTGACGGCCTCGCGCCCATCCATGTCGGGCAGGCCGACGTCCATGATGATGAGATCGACGTGGTCCGTGCGCGCGCAGGCAAGCCCCGCCGCCGCGGTGTCTGCGGAGAAGGTCTCGAATTCGTCATGCAGGGCCAGTTGTTCGCAAAGAGCATCCCGGAGAGCATCATCGTCATCCACGACGAGAATTTTTCGGGTCGTCGCCATTCTGCCTCCTGAGGGTTACGCTGACTATTATATGGAGCGGGCTTCGAATTAGATCACCCTTATGGTTAGAGACAAGCGGCTGAAAGTCCACCATTCCGTGGCAAAACGAGGCAATTCGGCCCTGGTGGTCGTCCACCCGTCCGTTCTCGACCGCCAGAAAGGATGGCTCATCATGGGAACGCAGCGCTTCGCCTGTGCCCTGGGGCGCTCCGGAACGACCCGTCGCAAGCGTGAAGGCGACGGCGCGACGCCTGTTTTCACCTTTCCGTTACGGCGCATCCTGTGGCGTCAGGATCGAATTTCGAGGCCGATCAGCAAATTGCCGATTCGCGCCATTCGCAACAATGACGGCTGGTGCGATGCGGTAGGTGACCGCAACTACAACAGACGGGTCGATCTGCCCTATCCCGCCTCGCACGAGGACATGTTCAGAACCGACGTCCTCTATGACCTGGTGGTGGAACTGGGATGGAATGATCACCCCAGGCGCCAGGGGCATGGCAGCGCGATCTTCATGCACATTGCCCGCGACGGCCTCAAGCCGACCGAGGGCTGCGTGGCACTGAGCAAGGCCGATGCCCGCAAGATACTTGCGCGACTTACGCCGAAAACCCTTCTGCGAGTCATGGGTTAGTTAGCCCGCGGCCGCTTGAGAATGAATCGGTCAAAACCCCGGTTGCAGCCCGGCATTGCTCATTCGCAAGCAACCTTTCAATCCCGGCTGCCGAAGATCGCGGAGCCGACCCGGACATGGGTTGCTCCACAGGCGATGGCGGCCACGTAGTCGCCGCTCATGCCCATGGACAGCATCGGCAGTTCGTTGCGGCCCGCCATTTCCGCGAGCCGGGCAAAATGGGGCGCGGGATCATCCTCGTGAGGCGGGATGCACATCAGACCGTCGATGGTGAGGTCATGGACGTCGCGGCACTCGGCAAGGAAGGCTTCGACCTCATCCGGCAACACACCGGCCTTCTGCGGTTCTGAACCGATGTTCACCTGCACCAGCAGGCGCGGCCGTCGGTTCTGGCGGATCATTTCCCGGGCAAGACCAGCCGCGATCTTGGAGCGGTCGACGGTGTGTATGACATCGAATAGGGCAACCGCGTCAGCCACCTTGTTGGATTGCAGCGGCCCGATCAGATGCAGTTCCAGATCCGTCATGGACGCCCGGACGGGAAGCCATTTGGCGTAAGCCTCCTGGACCCGGTTTTCACCGAATCTGCGATGACCGGCCGCAAGGACCGGCTCTATGTCATCCATCGCGAATGTCTTGGACACCACGATCAGCCTGACGCTGCCAGGATCGCGCCCGGCCGCTTTCTCCGCCGCGTCGATCGAAGCCTGAACGTGCCGCAGACGTGTCTCGGCGCTGAGAGGGTGATGTGTCATGTGGCGCGGAGTGTACCCAAGGTGGCCCGTGTCGCAAGTCGGAGCGGCTTTTCGTTGACCGGACAGAAACTTCGCGCCAAGGTCGCCGCCGACTTCAAGGCGTCATCTGACGCCATAGACCACTGAAAGATGACTGATTGATCATGACGGAGCGTTACAACGCACGCGAGGCGGAACCCCGGTGGCGCGACGCCTGGAACAAGCACGACATATTCCGGACGGACAACGCCGACCCACGGCCAAAATACTATGTGCTGGAGATGTTCCCCTACCCCTCGGGGCGCATCCACATGGGGCATGTGCGCAACTACGCCATGGGCGACGTCGTCGCCCGCTACAAGCGCGCCAAGGGCTTCAACGTCCTGCATCCCATGGGCTGGGATGCCTTCGGACTGCCCGCCGAGAATGCGGCCATGGCGAACAAGGTGCATCCCAAGGGCTGGACCTACGAGAACATCGCCACCATGCGCGGCCAGCTCAAGTCCATGGGCCTGTCGATCGACTGGAGCCGCGAGATCGCCACCTGCGATCCCAGTTATTACCGGCACCAGCAGAAACTGTTCCTCGACTTCCTCAAGGCGGGTCTCGTCTACCGCAAGAAATCCAAGGTCAATTGGGACCCTGTCGACCAGACCGTTCTGGCCAACGAGCAGGTGATCGACGGGCGCGGCTGGAGATCGGGTGCGGAAGTCGAACTGCGCGAGCTGACCCAGTGGTTCTTCAAGATCACCGATTTCGCGGACGAGCTGATCGATGCGCTGGACGGCCTCGACCGCTGGCCCGAGAAGGTGCGCACCATGCAGCGCAATTGGATCGGCCGATCGGAAGGCATGCTGGTTCGTTTCGCGCTCGAATCAAAAGCCGCTGCGCCTGAATTCTCAGAGATCGAGGTCTACACCACCCGACCCGATACCCTGTTCGGCGCGTCGTTCATCGGCATAGCTCCCGATCATCCCCTGGCGCTGGAAGCCGCCCGCCGTGATCCCGCGCTCGCGGCCTTCGCCGAGGAGTGCCGCAAGACCGGCACCAGCGTCGCCGCCATCGAGACCGCTGAAAAGCAGGGCTACGATACCGGCGTCACCGTCAGGCACCCGTTGGACCCTTCACGGACCCTGCCGGTCTATGTCGCCAACTTCATCCTCATGGATTACGGCACGGGTGCGATCTTCGGCTGCCCGGCCCACGACCAGCGCGACCTTGATTTCGCGCGCAAATACGATCTGCCTGTAACTCCTGTTGTCCTGCCGACAGGGCTTGATGTGGCAACCTTCGTCATCGGGGACACCGCCTATGACGGCGACGGAACCCTGGTTCATTCGGACGTCCTCGACGGCCTTGCCGTGCCGGAAGCGAAGGAAGCCGTCAGCGGCCGCCTGGAATCGCAGAAACTGGGTGATCGCCCGCAAGGTAAGCGCAAGGTAAATGTGCGCCTGCGCGACTGGGGAATTTCACGGCAACGCTATTGGGGCTGCCCGATCCCGATCATCCATTGCGCATCCTGCGGACCCGTGCCCGTACCGGACGACCAGCTTCCGGTCCAGTTGCCGGAGGACGTCACCTTCGACCGGCCGGGCAACCCGCTGGAGCATCATCCGTCATGGAAGAATGTGGCCTGCCCCTCCTGTGGGGCGCCCGCACGGCGCGAAACCGATACCATGGACACCTTCGTCGATTCGTCCTGGTACTTCGCACGCTTCACGGCACCGGACTGCGCGCAGCCCACGGACCGGAGCGCCGTGGACTCGTGGCTTCCGGTCGACCAGTATATCGGCGGCATCGAGCATGCCGTCCTCCATCTCCTCTATTCGCGTTTCTTCACCCGCGCCATGAAGGCCACCGGCCATGCTGGCATGAGCGAGCCTTTCGCAGGATTGTTCACGCAGGGCATGGTGGTTCACGAGACCTACAAGACTCCCGATGGCCAATGGATCTCACCCGCGGAGATCGTGGTGACCGAGAATGACGGGCGGCGACAGGCGGTCCACGCCACATCCGGTGAGCCAATCGTCATCGGCTCCATCGAGAAGATGTCAAAATCCAAGAAGAACACCGTCGATCCGACCGACATCATCGAGACCTACGGAGCCGATACGGCGCGCTGGTTCATGCTCTCCGACAGTCCTCCCGAGCGCGATGTCATCTGGACCGAAGCGGGTGTCGAAGGCGCTGGCCGTTTCGCCCAACGCCTCTGGCGTCTGGTGGCGGAGCTTGCCGAACGGCTGCCGGAGTCATCGGCTGAAAGACCAACAAGCTTCAGCCCCGCTGCATTGGACATCCGCCGCGCATCGCATCGCTCCCTTGCCGCCGTGGGGGAGAGCATCGAGGGGCTGCGCTTCAACGTCGCCGTGGCCCGCATCTATGAGCTCGTCAACGCCATCTCGAGCGCAAGCGCACAGGTGCGCTGGCCGGAGATCGCGGTCAGCGACCCATCCTCGGCCTGGGCGTTCCGCGAGGCTTTGGAGATACTGGTGCGCATAACGGCGCCCATGATGCCGCATCTGGCCGAAGCCTGCTGGGACAAGCTCGGCCACTCCTCCCTCGTGGCGGAAGCCGCCTGGCCGCAGGCCGAAGCCGATCTGCTGGTCGCCGACACCATCACCTTGCCGGTTCAGGTCAACGGCAAGAAACGGGACGAACTCATCATCGCGGCCGATGCCGATGCCGCCACCATCGAAGCCGCCGCGCTTGGTCTCGAGGGGGTAGCACGCAGCATCGAAGGCAAGCCCGTACGCAAGGTCATCATCGTTCCCCAGAGGATCATCAATGTCGTGGTTTGACCGTTCTCCCCGTATTGCCATGGCCGCCGCCGTCGCCCTGCTTGGCGGCGCCTGCATTCAGCCGCTCTACGGGCAAAGAGGGGCAACCGGCGGTGTGAGCCCCGTGGCGGCCTCGCTCGCGGCGATCGAGATCGAACCGGCAACCAACCGTGTCGATCAACAGCTGCGCAACAGTCTGATCTTCGCCTTCACCGGTGGAGGGGCCGCGCCGGCTCCAATGTACCGCCTGAAGATATCCGCCAGCGAAAGCGTACAGTCCGCCGTCGTCGATCCCTTCACCAGCCGTCCGACGACCGAGACATACGCCCTCAACACGACCTTCACGCTGACGGAGATGGGTCCCGGCGGCAAGAACATCTTCACTGGCCGCGCCTTTGGCCGCGCCAGCTACGACCGCTCACGGCAGCGCTTCGCAAGCCTCCGGGCCCGCCGTGACGCGGAGGATCGGGCGGCGGATGTCGTTGCACAGCAGATCACGACCCAACTGGGCGGTCTGTTCGCGACCCGGCGCTAGAGGCGAGGCTACCTTGGTCGCGATCAAGGCATCGGCGGTCGACAGCTTCCTGGCGAGGCCAGACCCGGCTGCGATCTGCATACTGGTTTACGGCCCCGATACGGGGCTGGTCCATGAACGGTCCGAGGCGCTGGCCAAGAGCGGCTTGGACAATACCGATGATCCCTTTGCACTGGTCAAGCTGGACGGCGACGTCATTGCCAGCGATCCGGGCCGCCTGATCGACGAGGCCACGACATCCGCACTGTTCGGAGGCTCGCGCGCTGTCTGGATACGTCTCGGATCACGATCGATCGCTCCGGCCGTGGAAGCGCTGCTGAAGGGGCCCGAACCGACAGCGCGCGTCGTGATCGAAGCCGGTGATTTGAAAAAGAATGCGCCTCTCCGAACATTCTGCGAGAGGCATGCGCGTGCGGCCGCGCTGCCTTGCTATACCGACGGAGATGCGGCGATCGGCAAGCTGGTCGACACGGAGACCGCCCGCCTTGGCCTTACCATCTCTCCGGACGCCCGGCGGCATCTCATCGGTCTTTTGGGTGCCGATCGCCTTGGATCGCGGAATGAAATCGAGAAATTGTGCCTCTATTGCCTCGACAGAGGCCGGATCGATCTGGACGATGTTGCCTTCCTGATCGCTGATTCAGCGGAGAACTTGCTGGATGAAGCCGTCGACGCGGCTTTTGCCGGCAATGCCGCCGACCTTGATCGCATCCTCACCGGCTTTGCGGCCGCCGGCACACCGATCAGCGTGACGCTCGGCTCGGCCCTGCGGCACGCTCAGCAGCTGCACAAGCTTCGACTCGATGTCGAGAACGGGATGCCGGCAAGCTCCGTCCTCGAGCGCGGATGGTACGGTCTTCACTTCCGCCGCAAGGCTACCGTCGAGAAGGCGCTGGAAAACTGGCGCAGCCAGCGTCTCGAACGAGCCATTGCACGCTTATCGGATGCCGTACTCGAAAGCCGGAAGGCGGGCGCATTTGGCAACGTCATTGCCGCAAGGATGCTCGCATCCCTCGCGGCGGAGGCACGCACGAGGAAATAGATCACCCCCTGAGGCGACGGCAAACCGCGTCCAGTTGCTCCAAGGAACCGTAACGGATCCGAATCTCTCCGCCAGGACCGCCATGCTCCACCGCGACGGACAATCCAAGGGCGTCGCTCAAGGCCTTCTCCAGCGCCAAGGTATCCTCGTCCTTGGAGCGGGAGGACCGGGGACGTTTGACGGAAGGCGTTTCCGCATCCTGCTGCGCCAGCGCCTCGGTTTGACGGACATTCAGCCCACGCTCAATAATCCGTCGCGCGGCGGCCTCCGCATTGGGAAGATTGATAAGGGCGCGAGCATGGCCAGCGGTCAGTTCACCGCTTCGCACGGATTCCTGAACAGGTTCCGGTAATTTCAGAAGCCGCATCGTGTTCGCCACATGGCTGCGGCTTTTTCCAACGATGCGCGCCACATCGGTCTGATTGTAATTGTGCTGCGAAATCAGAGCCTCGTATCCCATGGCTTCTTCCAGGGCGTTGAGGTCCGATCGCTGCACATTCTCGATGATGGCAAGCTCCAGTGCTTCCCTTTCCCCGACTTCGAGCACGAGGATGGGAACCTCGTGCAGTCCGGCGCGCTGGGCCGCGCGCCAGCGCCGTTCGCCAGCGATGATCTCGTAGCTTTCCAGGGCGCCTTCGACCGGCCGCACCAGTATCGGCTGGACGATACCCTTCTCGCGAACGGAATTGGACAGATCCTCGAGATCGGACTCGGCAAAGGACTTGCGGGGATTGTTTGGACTGGGACGCAGTGATTCGACCGGCACCCTGCGGGCTCCCCGCGCCCGGTCCAGAACCGTGTTCTCATCGTCGACATCACCGATCAATGCCGCCAAGCCGCGGCCGAGACGGGATCGGGAATTTTCGTCCGACATGACTTCCTCGAAATTGTTTCTCTAGCGTAACGGATCAGGCGGCGCGCAGCACGCGCTCACGCTGTATGACTTCGGACGCAAGTTTCAGATAGGCTTGGCTGCCAACACATTTCAGATCATACAGCAGCACAGGCTTGCCGTAGGATGGCGCTTCGGACACGCGAACGTTTCGTGGTATGATGGTATCATACACCTTGTCGCCCATGAACTGCCGGACATCGGCAACAACCTGACCCGACAGATTGTTTCTGGCATCATACATCGTCAGGACAATCCCATGAATGGTCAGGCGCGGGTTCAGCGCCGCCTTCACCTGTTCGACCGTCTTTAGAAGTTGCGACAGGCCCTCCAGGGCGAAGAACTCGCACTGAAGGGGGACCAGAACCGCATCGGATGCAGACAGCGCATTGATTGTGAGAAGATTCAATGAGGGTGGGCAGTCAATCAGGATATAGCTGTAGCCCTCGTTCTGCGCGCGCCCCTGAAGCACGGTGATGGCGTCACGCAAACGATAGGCCCGATCTTTTGCGGACGAGATTTCCAGTTCGACTCCGAGGAGATCGAGGGTTGACGGTGCAACATCCATATTGGGCACAGCCGTCCGCAGGATGACATCGGCAAGCGCCTCGTCTCCGACGAGAACATCGTAAGTGGATTTTGTCCGGCTCTTGCGATCGATGCCAAGGCCTGTCGAGGCATTGCCTTGAGGGTCCAGATCCACGATCAGAACGCGCTCCCCGATCGCCGCAAGCGCCGTACCGAGATTGATGGCTGTCGTCGTCTTGCCAACACCACCCTTTTGATTTGCAAGGACAATGGTACGTGAAGGTCGGATGGGTGCAGTCATGTGTGGCATCCTGAGACCTGAAAGGCCCTAATCGCGCGGCTGGAGCCGCCTCACCACCACGATGCGAGCGGACGACTCAGTCACGCTTTGCTCCAAATCAGCGTCGATAATCCAAGATTTAGAGGCTTGGGTCAATTCCAACTCCACATCTTGTCCCTTGGGAAAGAGTCCATACGCACCCTTTTTCAACAGCGGAAACGAAAGCCGCAACAGTTGATCCAAGGGGGCCAGCGCTCGCGCCGCAACGATATCCACGGTCTCAGGCCAATCAGCTAGGCATTTCTCTATTCGATTGTTGTGGACAGAAGCCGGGGCTCCGGTCACCCGAATGACCTCGCGCAGAAAGGCGCATTTACGCGTATCGCTCTCGATCAAGTCGATGTGCTTTCCGGGAGTGCCAGCCGATGCGATGGCGATGACAAGTCCGGGAAAACCGGCTCCCGATCCAAGATCAACCCAGCGCGACTTGCCTTCGTAGTGCTTGAGAAGCTGAAGGCTGTCAGCCACATGCCGCGTCCAGATAGTGCTCAATGACGAAGGCGCCACCAGGTTGATTGTTTTCTGCCATCGCTTCAGCAGATCAACCATAACTTCCAGTCTGTCCCACGTTTCACATGAAACAGCGCAAAGTTGCTCGGCATCAAGGCGATCGGTTTGGGTCACGCGCTGTTCCGCTGTTCCCATTTTTTCGCATGCCCGATCAAGAGAATAAGTGCGGCCGGCGTCATACCCTCAATTCGACCGGCTTGACCAATGGTACG
>JBEBSP010000025.1:0-20466 GCA_040394255.1 Agaricicola taiwanensis
GGTGCTGACCAAGGTCGGCGGCGATCCGGATACGGTGGTGCCGGGCCTGATGGCGGTGGGCGAGGCGGCCTGCGTGTCCGTGCATGGCGCCAACCGGCTCGGCTCCAATTCACTGATCGACCTCGTGGTGTTCGGCCGCGCGGCGGGACTGCGCTGCGCCGAGACGGTCACGCCGGGTGCGCCGCAGCGCCCCCTGCCCGCCGGCGCGTCCGATCTGGCCCTGTCGCGGCTTGACCGCTTCCGCAACGCCCGGGGCGGCACGTCGACCGCCGAACTGCGCGGCCGGATGCAGCGCGTGATGCAGGCCAACTGCGCCGTGTTCCGCACCGGCGAGGTGCTGGAAGAGGGCAAGGGACTGATCCACGAGGTCTGGAAGGGCACCGAGGACGTGCGCGTCACCGACCGCTCGCTGATCTGGAACTCCGACCTGATCGAGACGCTGGAATACGACAACCTGCTCGCCCAGGCGGTCGTCACCATGGCCAGCGCCGCCCACCGGCAGGAAAGCCGCGGCGCGCATGCCCGTGAGGATTTCGCCGACCGCGACGACGTCAACTGGATGAAGCACACGCTGGTCTGGGCGGATGACAGCGCCCGGTCGGTCAAGATCGACTATCGCCCGGTGCATACCTACACCATGAGCAACGACATCGCCTACATCGAGCCCAAGGCTCGGGTGTACTGAGAGCACACGGATATGGTTCAGCTCACGCTTCCGAAGAATTCGCAGATCAAGCAGGGCAAGGTCTGGGACAAACCAGAGGGCGCCACGAACCTCACCGAGTATCGCATCTATCGGTGGGACCCCGATACCGGCGAGAACCCGCGCGTCGACACCTATTACGTGGATCGCGACGACTGCGGGCCGATGGTGCTCGACGGGCTGATCTGGATCAAGAACAAGGTCGACGCCACGCTGACCTTCCGCCGTTCCTGCCGCGAGGGCATCTGCGGCTCCTGCGCCATGAACATCGACGGAGCCAACACGCTGGCCTGCACCAAGGGCATGGACGAGATCGGCGGCGCGGTGAAGATCTATCCGCTGCCGCACATGGAGGTCGTCAAGGACCTCGTGCCCGACCTGACGCATTTCTATGCCCAGCATGCCTCGATCCAGCCCTACCTCCAGACCGTCACGCCGAACCCCGAGAAGGAATGGAAGCAGAGCCGCGAGGACCGCGCCAAGCTCGATGGGCTCTATGAGTGCATCCTGTGCGCCTGCTGCTCGACCTCCTGCCCGAGCTACTGGTGGAACGGCGACCGCTACCTCGGCCCGGCCGTGCTGTTGCAGGCCTATCGCTGGCTGATCGATTCCCGCGACGAAGCCAAGGGCGAGCGCCTCGACAATCTGGAGGATCCGTTCCGGCTCTATCGCTGCCACACCATCATGAACTGCGCGCAGACCTGCCCCAAGGGCCTCAACCCGGCCAAGGCGATCGCGGAGATCAAGAAGATGATGATCGAGCGGCAGCTTTAAGTTTCCGGATCGTTTTGCGCCGTACTGCGTTGTGCCTTATCATCCATCCTTGCAACCAAGGGAGGACCGTACGATGCAGGAAACCTTTCAGGATCGCCCCTGGACCATCGAATCCGTCCAGCAGCTCAAGGAACTGGCGCGGGAGAAAGTGCCGGCGCCGATCATCAGCCTCAAGCTGAAACGCCCTGAAACTTCGGTTCACGCCAAGGCATCGGAACTTGGCATGTCCCTGACAATGAACTGATATCCGGTTCGACCGGTGTGAAATGGCCGCTTCTCAAGCGGCCATTTTTGCAATGGCTCCGGTTTGGCGCCGCGTGGCTGGAGGTCTCCGGCTGGCATCATGCCGTCCCTCGTATGGGGCACGCCATGAGGCGGTGGAGCCTCATGGCGGTCAGTGCTACCTGGCGTTCCTGGCCAGCCAGTCCTTCATCCAGGCGATTTCCCTTTCCTGCGCCGCGATGATCTGCTGCGCGAGCTTGCGGGTTTCGGGGTCCTTGCCATGTTCGAGGACGATCTTCGCCATGTCGACCGCCCCCTGGTGATGGGGGATCATGCCCTGGATGAAGTCGACGTCCGCATCGCCGGTGTAGGTGATGTCCATGTCCTTGTGCATGTCGTCGTTGGCCGCCTTGTAGGCTTGCGTCGACGGACTGTCGGATGTTTGCGCGGACCCATGTCCGGCATGATGATCCGTGTGGTCATGCTGCATGGCATAGGCGCAGGTGCTGGCGAGCGCGACGATGCCCGCGATGAGGATTGTCCTGAAGGTCATCTCATTGTCCTTGTCTGATATGAATTCTTGCGGCTGGCGGCGATCAGACGAGGCGTGGCGGATGATCGATGGATTCGGCCCGGACATGCCATGATCGCTCGGTTTCGGCAAAGGACAGCGTCACGCGCAGTTCCCTGTGCGTCGACGGCAGTTCCGGCCGATCCGAGGGGCAGCACGCGCAAGCCATGGCGCAGATCGCCACCGCGGCCATACCCTTATCCTGATGGGGGACGGGGGCTGCATCGCCGGGTTCATGATGGCTGGCGTGATTCGCGTGGCGGCCGTCCTGCGCGGCCGCGTGCCAGGGAAGGCTTGCCGCGGCGAGTGATACGACCAGCGCCACGAGGCACAACAGGAATGACGGGCGCAACTTCATCGCCACAGTTGGGGCAGGAGGTATGGCGGAATGATGGCCTACTGGGCCGCGGCCTGGATGGCCGCCCGGAACGGTCCCTCGATGGCCAGGCCGTAGTTCAGGTGATTGGCGGCATAGGGGCCGGCAAGCTTCGGGTGGGCGCTTCTCCAGCCGACATATATGCCGATCATGACACCGGGGGCGCCCGGCAGCATAAGCGCGCTGCCCGAAGCGCCCTGACCCGTGGAACAATCGATGGCCAGTTCGCGCGGAGCGCCGCTGATGGTCTGGACAGCGGTGCGGATGGCGCAACTCTCGATGGCCCTCTGGCCATCGTGAATCCAGCCCTGATGGCGGTTGGCCACCAGCAGGATGCTGCCGGCGGACGACGCATCGGCGAGCTGGTAGGGGGTTGCATCCTCCACCGGACTTGCCAGCCGGGCGACCGCCCAGTCCTTGACGCCGGGTTCGGTGTAGGGTCGCTTGCTGCCGACGCGAAGCGTGGTTCCGATCACGGCAAAGGAGTGCGTCTGCGCTCCGTTCTTGATTTCAAACACGCAGGATGACGGGTCCGTGCGCAACTGGCCTGACGGTGTGTAGAAGGCGTGCGCGGCGGTGGTGATGATGTCGGATCTCAAGGTGAGCTGGGCGGTCGAATGCGTGTTGCCGCAGGTGACGATCCCCGTCGCGCTGAAGCGGCGCTCGGTGACGCTGGGGTTTTCACCCTGGCGAATGGCGAAGTCGGCAAGGGTGAGCCTGCCGTCCTTGTCCATGGTCACGGCCTGAGCCGATGATGCCCCGCCAGCCCATATGAACGCGCTCATGAGCGCGCAAAAGCCCGCACGAATTCGCATGTCCACCCCGTTATTCTTGGGATCGACTGTCACGAATTCATGGGCTGATCGTCAAGCCACACTTTTGGGATAACAGCATAATGCGCGCCGCTGTGTCCTGGTTCCATCACTAGACCAAGGAATAAGAGTATGAATCGTTGCAAGGGAATGCATTGCGGATACGACCATAGCGAGCATGCCGTTTTCCGGCATGTCACCGGGTGTTTGGATGGGAGTTCTTGAAGATCAAACGATTTTCCGATGTCATTGTTTCAATTGAGAAATGTAAACATTAACCAAATATAAATGTTCCGAACGGCCATAGCACGCAAGGGCTGCACAAAGTTGTATCTTCATGTATGGTGACTAAAGCGTTAACAGAAGGCAGGGTGGGGCCGAGATGATGTCTTATGTGACGTCGCATATGGCTGTCGGCCACGAAGAGGCCATCGCGTCGGATCCGTCGCTGACACCTTCCGCGATTTTTCCGGGGCATTACAAGGTTCTGGATGTCTCGTTCGAAGAAAGCGCCGGAGTATACTGGTTCTTCACAAAGCCGGACGCGCACGGAAGCTACACTCCCCATCTGCTTGAAGATCTTCTGACACTTCAGAACGATGTAAGGCGGGTGTTCCAACAGCGCAGGTCCGAAGGGCTGGCCCCCATCCGCTACGTCGTCGGAGGGTCGCGCATACCGGGGATATTCAATCTGGGCGGCGACCTCAGACTGTTGACGCGCTGCATCAGGGCGCAGGATCGCGACAGTCTTCAGCGCTATGCCAGGGCCTGCATCGATGTGCTCTACGACAGCTTCATCG
Organism: Agaricicola taiwanensis; assembly: GCA_040394255.1. GTDB lineage: Bacteria > Pseudomonadota > Alphaproteobacteria > Rhizobiales > Methylopilaceae > Agaricicola > Agaricicola taiwanensis_A. The sequence goes on from JBEBSP010000025.1 coordinate 4,259, forward strand.
ATTTCGAACTGCCGCTCATCACCGTTGCGCTGATCCAGGGCGACACTCTTGGCGGGGGCTTCGAATCGGCCCTTTCCTGCGACCTGATCGTGGCGGAGCGCGGCGCGAAGTTCGGCCTTCCGGAAGTGCTGTTCAACCTGTTCCCCGGCATGGGGGCGTACAGTTTCCTGTCGCGCCGGCTGGACGCCGTCCGCGCCGAGCGCCTCATCCTCAGCGGCAAGCTTTATGACGCGGAAGAACTGCATGCCATGGGCATCGTGGATGTCCTCGCAGAGGACGGTCAGGGTGAAGATGCCGTCCGGGAGTATGTCAACCGGAACCGGCGGCGCTACAACGCCGAGGTCGCCACCTATCAGACCAGACGGCGCGTCGCGCCGCTCGATTATCAAGAGCTGTTCGATGTCACCGAAATCTGGGTCGAGGCGGCACTTCGGCTTGGAGAAAGCGATCTTCGCAAGATGGAGCGGCTGGTCGCGGCCCAGGAGAAAAGATCATCCACCCGCGGTCTTTCCAAATAGTCCGTCTATACTTCTGAGCGTATGCCGGGCTGCGCATCGTACCGTCTCTTGACGGCCTGCCGCACATATTCGAACTCGGCTTCAAGACGGGCGAGGTGATCCTCGGCGTTTTTCTCGAGGTCCGTGCGGCTGATGTCGCGCCATGCCAGACAAAGATCGAAGACAGCCTTCGCCCCGACGTTGGCGGCGCTGCTCCGCAGCGCATGGGCCTGCTCGCGGAAGTCAATGATATCGAGGGCCCTGGCTGCGGCGGCGAGGTCGTCGATCACGCTGGATGCGTCATTCAGAAACTGCGTGAGCACATCCTGTACGAAGTCCTCGCCTCCAAGAGCCTCGAGATCCTTGAGGGTGCGTTCATCGAGCGCGTCGCGCGGGCCGGGCCGGAAGCGGGGATGGGATGCGATGTGCGCAACGGTGTCCTGGGGCGTGCCGGCGTCGGCGGGCGCCGGCTCCACTCCCATCACAAGGCGATTGATGACGGAGATGAGATGCGATGGATCGATCGGCTTCGTCAGGCAGTCGTCCATGCCGGCGTCGCGGCAACGGACCTGCATCTCCGGCGTGGCGTCCGCCGTCAGGGCAACGATGGGTGTTCGCGGCCGGCCCAAAGCCGCAAACCGGTGCAGCTTGGTGGCCTCGATGCCATTCATGACCGGCATGTTGACGTCGAGCAGCACCATGTCGAATGACACCTCGGCCAAGGCATCCAGAACTTCCTCTCCGTTCTCGACAATGGTGGCGACGTGACCCGCGCGTTGCAGTATCTTCGCAATCACCTTCTGATTGGTGCGGTTGTCCTCGCCGACCAGGATCGACAGGGGGCGTGACGGCTGGGTGCCGAACGGATCTTCATCGGCGTTCTGCCGGTCGTTTTGCTCCGTCCGCAGGGCCGAGACAAAGCGGAGGGCCACACGGCAATTTTCTTCGTTGAAGTCCGCGGGCAGCGATGCCGCGCATCCCCTGCGCACTTCCGCATCCGGGATGAGAGGGACCGTGCTTCTGACCAGAACGAGGGAGCTCAAGGGCGGAAGCACCGCCTGAACGGCGTTCAACCCGGATGGGTCCGCCAGCATCGTTTCATCCACCAGGATGACCGGACGGGATAGGCCTTCCATGGTGGAAACCTCATTTGCCGACCCGAGCGCCTTGGCGGCCACTCCCTGCCGCTCGAGCCTTGCGAGTATATCCTGACGTCGAACCGCATCGGCGGCCAATACGAAAACGGGCTTGGAAGGCGGGGTTTCCAGCGCCGCCTCGGCAGCCAGGTCGAATCCGATCTCGAACCAGAAGGTGCTGCCGGCGCCGGGAGTGCTTTGTACGCCGATGCTGCCGCCCTGAAGCTCCACCAGCTGTTTGCAGATCGAAAGTCCCAGTCCGGTGCCGCCATGGCTGTCGAGGATCGTCTCGTCGGCCTGGGTGAAGCTTTCGAACACACGGTCCCTGGCTTCGGGGGCGATGCCTATTCCCGTATCGATGACCTCGAAGCGCAGCCGGACATGATTGTGGGCGAGGGCGGCTGCCTCCACGAGGATCGTCACGGATCCATCGCTGGTGAACTTGACGGCGTTGCCCGCCAGATTGATCAGGATTTCCTTGAGGTGCCGCAAATCACCGCGCAGGGCGTAGGGCACATCCGGAACGGTATGGACGTTCAGCCGCAGTCCCTTGGCGCGCGCCTGGGCGGTGACGAGACTCCGCACTTCCTGAAGAACGGCATGAAGATCGAAGTCCACGATGCTGCTCGGCATGCGCCCAGCCTCGAGGCGGGAGAAATCCAGCAGATCATCGATCAAACCCAGAAGCAGGCCAGCCGAGGTCTTGACGGTCAGGTTCATGTCCTGCTGCTCGGTGTCGAGCGGTGTGTCCTTCATGAGATCGCTCATGCCGATGATGGCGTTGAGCGGTGTCCGCAATTCATGGCTGACACTCGCCAGGAAGAGGCTTTTGGCGCGGCTGGCGTTCTCAGCCTGACGTTTGGCCTCATGCAGCTTGCGGATCAGCGTGCCGGCATAGAGCGGGATGATGACAAGGCCGAACAACAGTCCAAGCGCCAGATGGGGGTTGGCCTGCCAATAGTGTGTCGTCGCCAGAACAGCGCCGAACCCCATGACGCCAATGCCGGCGGCAAGCGTGAGATCGGTGATGCCGTAACGAAAGCCGTTGCCGAGAATGACCCACAAATAGATCGGATACAGAAGCGAGGTCAGTTCGCCGCCGGTATACAGTCCATAGGAGATGATGCCATGGTCACAGACCATGGCGAGGATGCGCCGGATCTGGGAGCTGTTCCGGCGCAACAGAAGATCGCCAAGGAACAGCACGGCCGCCATGAAATAAAGGCCGAAGTAAACGATCGGGCCGACCAGGATGTTGCCGGCGCTTTCGACACCCAGCACGAAGGCGCCCAGCAGATAGGCCATGACAGCGAAGGAGATCACCAGACGGTTGATCCCCATTTCATATTCCTTGTCGGGGCAGGTCCGCAGCAGGGCGCGCACCCTGTGCATCAGCGATGGCTGTCGATCTGATCCGTCCCGGAGCGCCTCCATGATGTCAATTGTCCTTGGTCACTGTCAGGCCCTGCGTGCCCGCGGTGTCTGCTCCTCGACCTGCGCAAGGAAATCAGCCAGCGGAACCGGGCGGCTGAAATAGTAACCCTGAACCTCGTCGCAGCCCTCGGCGCGAAGGATGGCGGCCTGCTCGGCCGTTTCAACGCCTTCGGCCGTGATACGAAGATTGAGGCTATGACCCAGGCTGATGATGGCACGCACTATGGCGGCATCGCTCGGATTGTTTTCCAGGTTGCGGATGAAGCACTGGTCGATCTTGAGCCGGTCGACCGGGAAGCTGCGGATGTAGGACAGCGATGAGTAGCCGGTGCCGAAATCATCGATCGAGAAGGAGACACCGATCTCCTTCAGCTTCAGCAGATCATTGGCCACCACGGCGGTGTTCTGCATGAGAATGCTTTCCGTCAGCTCCAGTTCGAGCTGGGCGGGATTGAGTTTGGTGCTGTTCAGGATGTCGATGACGAGCTGGCGAACATCCTGCTTGCGGAACTGGACGGGTGACAGATTGACGGCGACGCGCATGGGGGGATGGCCGGAACGCGTCCATTCCGCCGCTTTCCCGCAGGCTTCGCGCAGCACCCATTCGTTGATTGGAAGAATGAGGCCGTTTTCCTCTGCAAGCGGCAGGAAGTTGCCGGGCGCGACCATGCCGCTTTCGGGGTGCTGCCAGCGCAGAAGCGCTTCGGCGCCGACAATGCGCTCGCTCGCAAGCTCAAGCTGAGGTTGGTAGTGCAGGATGAATTCGCCGCGCTGGAGGCCTCGGCGCAGGTCGGTCTCAAGGACGATCCGCTCGCGCGCATGCTCGTTCATGTCGGCGGCGAACAGCCGGAACCCGTTCCGCCCTTCCGCCTTGGCCTTGTACATCGCCACATCGGCGTTCTTGAGCAGAACGTCCACATCCGAACCGTCGGACGGATGCATGGTGATGCCGATGCTGGCGCTGGTGGTGATCTCCTGGTCGTTGAAGATGAACGGCTCGGACATGATCTCCAGAATGCGGGTGGCGAGATCGGTGGCTTCGGAGGGCCGCATCACATGGGTCTGCAGAACGGCGAATTCGTCGCCTCCCAGGCGCGCCACGGTGTCGCTGTCCCGGACGGCCCCGCACAACCGTTCGGCAACGGTCTTCAGCAGGCGGTCGCCGATGTGGTGGCCGAGGGCATCGTTGATGCCCTTGAAATGGTCGAGATCGAGCAGATGCAACGCGAATGGCCGATCTCCCCGGCGGGTGCGCGCCAGTTCGCGGCGGAGCCTGTCCTGAAGCAGGACCCGGTTCGGCAGGTCGGTCAGGGGATCATGATGCGCCAGATGCATCAGATGGCTTTCGGCGCGCTTGCGATCGGAGATGTCGAGCGAACTCGTCAGCACGTTGACGACGCGGCCCGCGCCGTCGCGCAATGGGGATTTGGTGGTGAGATAGACCCGGGTCTCGCCCGCGCGGTCGACGATCTCCTCCTCGAAGCTGGGGATCGGCTTGCCGCTCCGGAACACCAGCTGGTCCAGCGCCAGGCCGCGCTCGGCCCGCTCGCTGCCGACGATGTCGGCCATGTTGCGGTTGACGACGCTGGTCGAATCCACGCCATGAAGCGCCGCCTTGTGGGCGTTCATGAACATGCAGCGGCCCTTGCGGTCGGTGGCGCAGACCAGGGCCGGCACCGTGTCGATCACCTGCGCCAGCTTTTCCCGGCTGTCGCGGAGCATCGCCTCCCGTGAACGCTCGCTGTTCAGGAGTTCGAGTTCAAGGCTGGTCGCCCGGCTCTTGATGATCAGTTGCTGCTTGCGCAGCTTCAGCAGGTTGCGCGCTCTCGTGACGAATTCATGATGGTCGACCGGACTTTGCAGAAAGTCGGTCGCGCCCGCCTCGAGCGCCTGGAGGCGAAAGCTGCGTTCCTCGTAAACCGTGATGACGACCACCGGAACGTCGATGCAATCGGCCTTTTCACGGAAGCGGCTGGTGAAGGCTGCTCCGTCCATCGTCGGCATCTTGTAATCGGTGATGACGAGGTCCGGCGTGTTGCCGTCGATCCAGTCCAGCGCTTCGATGGGATCGCCGAATGTCCTCACCACCGCCCCATCCTCTATCGATGAGGCGAGCTGAGCAAAAATATTGCGGTTCGTGCTTCGGTCGTCGAGGATTACGATGAGCGACATACGCTGACACCATTCCTTGATCGTCGGGAACACAATCGACGATTTTGTTTACCAACACAAATTTACGCGGTCCGATGCGCACCTGGCGGCAAGTCGAAGACGCAACACACGTAGAGGTCTAATCTAAACTGCTTAATGAATGCCCGTACCTTTCCTCTGCATTTAAACAAAAATAGTAAGCTAACGACTGATTCGCCGCGCCCATTCAGTATTTTACGAGCCCCTTGAGGTTGTGCCAACGCCCGTATGGGTTGAGTTCGAATTATATATCTAGGGTTGAGAGCTTCCGCGAAGTTCGGAATTTATCCCCGTCGAAGACGCCTCTTGCCTCCGCCATGCCGTATTTTTCTCCCATGGCGCTGTCGTTCCGCAGGTTTTCCCTCATGCTGATGCCGTCATATCTTCGTCCGTTGACCCTGGGTCTTATCCTCGCGCTCGCCGTAATGGCCGTGGGTGTTTCCCATGCGCAGAATGCCGCTCCCACGCCCAAAGCACCGATCGTGGCCGAAACCAGCAATGAGCTGGACCGGATTCGGGCGACGCTCCTTCCCATCGAGGCCGGTCTTTCGCGTGAAAACCTGTCGGACGACGAACTGATGGAAATACGCAATCGCGTCGAGCCATTGCGGGTTCAGCTCGAAAATGCAGTCAACGTTCTTCAGCCGAAACTCGACATCATCACCCGCCGACTGGCCGAGCTGGGCGATCCGCCCAAGGAGGGCATGCCTCCCGAAGGCGAAGACGTCGTTCGTGAACGGGAAACCCAGAAAGCAAGTTTTCAGGGTATCGACGACGTGATGCGTCGCGCCCGGGCACTTCTGGTGCAAGCGACCCAGGTCGCGGACACCGCAGCGGAACGGCGACGCGCCCAATTTGCGGAAGAGCTGTTCCAAAGCCAGCCCTCGCTCCTCAACCCGGATCTGTGGGTGGCGACCGCGGCGGGATTCCCCAAGGATATCTCCAGCCTCTCGACCATTCTGAAAGACGCGGCGGAGCGGCTGGGCAACCGCCTGACGACGACCAACATCACCATTCTCGCGGTCGCGCTTCTGCTCGCGGTCGTCTTGTGGGGGCCCGGCCGTGTCTGGGCCAACAGACTGGGCCAGCGCTTCGCGGTCCAGCAAGTGCCGCCACACCGGCTGCGCCGATCGGGGCATGCGCTCTGGGTGCTGGTCGTGACCGCGATCGCGCCCACGCTTGCGGCCCTGGTGCTGCTCCATGGTCTGCGCCTTTCGGGCATGCTGACGCCGAGGCTGGAGCCGCTCGCGGTGACCATCGTCTTCGCGGTGGCCTTCATCGCCTTCATGGATGGCCTTGCCAAAGGCATCCTGTCTCCCGACAAGGCGTCTTGGCGGCTGCCCGATATGCCGGACGAACTGGCGCACGGCATCCGCGTCCAGGCCGGCGTCGTGTCCACGGTCTATGCCCTGGGTCTGATCGTATCCTCTCTCAATCTCGTGGTCGTCACGCGGGCGGAGGCCACTCTCGTCACCGGCGGGCTGTTCGCGCTGGCCAACGCATTGACCTTCGCCATCGCCTTGAAGGTTCTGCGGATCGCCCAGTCCGCCGAGGGTGACGATGCCGCGCCTGACATCAATCCCGTCCTGGGCCTTTTCCGCCTTTTCGTGTGGATTGCCATTGCCGCCATCATCATTTCCGTGACGGTCGGCTACATCACCTTCGCCAAGTTCCTGGCCCATCAGGTGATCTGGATCAGCATCGTCGGCGCGCTGCTCTATCTGTTCGCCGCCCTGATCGACGATCTCTTCACCATCGGCTTCACGGGCGATGGACCCGCCTCCCGCTGGCTGCGATATGTCGTCGGCCTGCGGCGCAGTTCCGTGGAGCAGATCGGCATTCTGCTGTCGGGCTTCTTCCGCATCGTGCTCTACGGCATGGCGGCGCTTGCCCTGCTGGCGCCATGGGGCATCGGTTCCTATGACGCCTTCGGCTGGTTGAGGGCGCTGGCCTTCGGTTTCTCGATCGGCGGCTTCCGGGTGTCGATCTCGGCGATCCTGCTGGCCGTCGCCATCCTGGCGATCGGCATCCTCATCACACGGTCCGTGCAGAAATGGCTGGCGACGCAATTCCTGCCCAAGACCCGGATTGAACCCGGCCTGCAGAACTCCATCGGCACGGGTATCGGCTATCTCGGCGTGATCCTTGCCGCCATCTTCGCCCTCGGCACGGTCGGGCTCAACCTCCAGAATGTCGCCATCGTCGCCGGCGCCCTGTCGGTCGGTATCGGTTTTGGCCTCCAGTCCATCGTCAATAATTTCGTCTCGGGACTGATCCTTCTGGCCGAACGGCCCGTGAAGGTGGGTGACTGGGTGGCCATCGGCACGACCGAGGGCAACATCCGCAAGATCAGCGTGCGGGCGACTGAGATCGAGCTGTTCGACCGGTCGACGCTGATCGTGCCCAATTCCGAGCTGATCTCCCAGAAGGTCATCAACAAGACCCACGCCAGCCCGCTCGGACGCATCAAGATCGTGCTCAAGGTCGCGGCGGATGCTGACCTGGACCGGGTGCGCGGCGTCATGCTCGACGCCGCCGCCGTGCATGCCGAGGTGCTCAAGGAGCCCGCGCCCTCGGTCGTGCTGGGCGAGATCGGCTCGGTGACGGTCGAACTGACCTTCTACGCCTATGTGGCGACCCCGCGAAGGGTTTCCGCCGTCAAGAGCGATCTTCACTTCGCCATCACGAAGGTCTTCCGTGCGGAAGGCATCGTCATTCCCGTAGCGGCACCGGACGCCCAGGCGGAAAGCATCAAGGATGTGGCAAAGGCCATAGACGGGCTTGCCGAACGTCTCGCCAGCCTTTTACCTGCCACCCAAGGGACATCGCCGTCCCGCAAGGAGAGTTGAGTTCATGCGTATCTCCCTTTTCGCCGGAGCGCTCATCGTGGCGCTCGGCCTTGCCGCCTGCGGCACGGTCTATCAGCCGTCGCAGGAGCCGCCCCTGACGCGCAGCCTGGTGCCGGCGGGCGCGCAGGTGGATGCCGGAGCCGCCGCCAGCATGTTCTCCGAATACCGCGCGCTGAACGGACGCGGCCCGCTTGCGGTCGATCCCGTGCTGCAGGCGATGGCGTTGGAGCAGGCCAGGGCCATGGCCGCCCGCCAGAAGGTAGGCCATGATGTCGGTATCGGCGCACTCGACGTCCGGGCCGGACGGGCAGGATATGCCTTCGACAACATCGCCGAGAACGTCGCGGCGGGCTACCATTCGCTGGGCGAGGCCTTCTCCGGATGGCGTGATTCCAGCGGGCACCGCCGGAACATGCTGATGGCCGAAGCGACCCATATGGGCATCGCCGTGGCGCAGGCTCCCGGCTCCAAGTACCGCGTCTACTGGGCGATGGTGGTGGCCAAACCCCACAGGCCGGGCGGGCGGTGACAAGGGAGCGGCTGGCTTTGGCGCGTCCGACGGGGTATCAGAATGTCATGCAGGGACTCCGGGGGATTATCGCGGGGCTTTTGATCGCCGTCTCGGCGGCGGTTCCGGCATGGGCGATCGATGGGCGCCCCTCGATCATGATCGATGCCGCGACCGGCCGCGTTCTTCACTCCGAAGCCGTCAGCCAATCCTGGTATCCCGCGTCGCTCACCAAGCTGATTACCGCCTATGTCGTGTTCGATGCGATCCGCAACGGCGAGGTCACCCTCGATACCCCGCTGACCTATTCCGCCCTGGCCGCGGCCGAGCCGCCGGCCAAGATGGGTTTCAAGCCGGGAACGATCATCACCGTCGACAATGCGCTGAAGATGCTGATCGTGCGTTCGGCCAACGACATCGCCGTCATGATCGCCGAGAACCTCGGCGGTTCATCCGGTGTCGCCGGATTCGTCGACCGGATGAACAATATGGCCGTCCGGCTCGGCATGACCGGCTCGCGCTTCGTCAACCCGAACGGGCTTCCGGGGGAAGGGCAGGTCACCACGGCGCGCGACATGGGTCTGCTCGCGCAGGCGATCTATCGGGATTTCCCGCAGCATACGGGATACTTCAAGATCGGCGCGATCAAGTTCGGCAAGCGCACGCTGCGCGCCTACAACCTCCTGCTGGCGCGCTATGACGGCGCCGACGGCATGAAAACCGGCTTCATCTGTTCGTCCGGGTTCAACCTGGTCGCCAGCGCTTCGCGCGGCGGGCGGCGGCTGATCGTGGTCGTCCTCGGCTCGACGTCGGGCCGCGCCCGTGCCGAGACGGCGGCCAGATTGCTCGAGGACGGATTCACTCACGGCACCGATGCCAGCAGCGACGGCTTCATCGGCCAGCTTGAATCCCGTCTCGGCCTGCCTGCCGACATTCGCGAGGAAATCTGTCTCAAGCGTCCCGTTACGGCCAAGGCGGCCGGCGAAAGTGATGGGCTCGACTCCGGCGATGGCCAAAAGACCGAGCCACGCGCCGTGCTGGCGGCGGTGGATGCGCCGATTGTCGCCGTTCCGGTGTTCATCGGCTCGAAACCGGATGGTCCTGAAACAGCGCCCGCGGGCGAGGGGGTCATGGCCTTGACCTCTCCGGTCCCATCGCCGCGCCCCATCACGGACAGCCGCTCCGGCACGCTGGATCCCGCCGAGATCGTCCGCGAGGTGCGCCGCGCGGTGGCTGGCGGATCGATCGCGCGGCGCATGCCGGGCGAGCCGCGCCAGAACCTGTCGGCGGGAGCGGCCGCCACGACGCCCATCATGCCCGCACAGCATCCGACCCCCTCCGTCCCCATGCCCCATGCCCGACCAAAGTCCTGACAGTCCGGTGCCCGCGCAGATGGAAGCGCCGGCGCCGATCCCCATAACCGTGATCACCGGCTTCCTCGGCGCGGGCAAGACGACCCTGCTCAACAGGCTCCTGCGCGATCCCGCCCTCGCCGATACCGTGGTGCTGGTGAACGAGTTCGGCGAAATCGCCCTCGATCATCTGCTGATCGAAGCGGTGGAGGGGGACGTCATTCCCCTGCCGGGCGGGTGCCTCTGCTGCGTGGTGAGCGATGACCTCCTGGCGGTTCTGGAAGACCTGATCCGTCGCCGCGACAACAGCCGGATCACGCCGTTCCGGCGCGTCATTATCGAAACCACCGGTATGGCCGATCCCGCTCCCGTCCTGCAGGCGGCCAGCCAGCACCCCTATCTCGGCATGCGGTACGCTATCGATGGTCTCGTTACGGTGGTTGCCGCCCGTGGGGCATCCGAACTGCTGCGGGACAGCGATGAAGCGCGACGGCAGGTGCTGTTCGCCGATCGCATCGTGTTGTCCAAGGGGGAGCAGAACCCGGTTTTGATCGATGCGGCGCACGAAGCGGTGCGCCGGATCAACGCCGCGGCTCCGATCATTGCCGCGGAAGATGTGGGACCGGATCAACTGTTCGATCTCGCGCCGCTGGGTTCGGAAAGCGCGCAGACGCGCGCGCGTCGCTGGCTCGAAATGGCGGCTGCTCCGGAGGAGCACGGCAGCGGCATCCGCAGCGCCGTGCTGTGGCATGACAAGCCTTTGCCGCCGGGCGCGCTGCCCCTGTTCACCGAACTGCTGGCGTCCACCTATGGAGCACGCATTTTGAGGCTCAAGGGTCTGCTGGCCCTCGCGGATGATCCATCCCGGCCGGTGGTCGTGCATGGCGTCCAGCATGTGTTCGAACAGCCCCGGCGTCTCGACGCCTGGCCCGACGACGATCATCGCTCACGCCTCGTCGTCATCGCGCGCGACCTTGATCCCGATCTCCTGGCGCGTCTCTACGATGCCTTCGCGGGTATCCCCGTCGTCGACACCGCCGATACGGCCGCCCTGTCGGACAGCCCGCTTGCTCCTCGCCGGGGCGGTTTCTTCGCCTGAACTGTCGGTTCAGGCGTGGTTGGCGGAGAAAACCTGACGCTGAAGGGACCCCGACCGCACAGCCCGGCTTGCATGATCGCGCGCGGACCGCTTCACTGCGATAAAGCGATCAAAACCGGCGCGCCGCGACCGGCTTCGCGTGGGGGATGGACACATGGGCTTCTGGGATCGGTTGAGCAAGGAGATCGTGGGCATACGCGGATCGCTCCGGACGCTCCGGATGATTACGCCAATCGCGAAGAATCCGACGCGGGTGTTTCCCTATGTGTTCGAGGAGATCGCCAAACGCCACGGCAGCCACGAGGCGCTGGTGTCCGACCGCGAGCGCTTCACCTACCGCGAGCTTGACCAGCGCGCCAACCGCTACGCCCGCTGGGCGCGGGCGCAGGGCATCGGCAAGGGCGACGTCGTGGCGCTCCACATGCCCAACCGCGCCGAATACGTCGCGATCTGGCTGGGCGTCACGCGCACCGGCGGCGCCGTCGCCCTGCTCAACACCAATCTGACCGGCGCTTCGCTGGCCCATTGCATCAACATTGTCACGCCGAAGGCCGTCATCGTCGCCCGCGAACTCTTTGCCGGCTTTGATACGGCCCGCGCCATGCTGACGGGCACCCCCGGCATCTGGGCGCATGGTGACGCGCCGGGCTCCGATCCGCGCCTCGACACGCTGATCGAGGAGTTCGACGGTTCGGCTCTGCCGGTGCATGAACGGCCCGCCCTGACGATCGAGGACAAGGCGCTGTTCATCTACACCAGCGGCACCACGGGCCTGCCCAAGGCCGCCAACATCAACCACTACCGCCTGATGGCCATGACCCACGGCTACTGCGGCGTCATGAACGTCAAGCCGTCGGACCGGATGTACGATTGCCTGCCGATGTACCATTCCAATGGCGGCGTGCTGGCGATCGGCGCGCCGCTGGTGGGCGGGGCGACGGTCGTCATCCGCGAGAAATTCTCGGCGCGGGAGTTCTGGGACGACGTGGTGCGCTGGGATTGCACGCTGGTGTTCTACATTGGCGAGCTGTGCCGCTATCTCGTCAACACGCCGGTCAGCCCCTCGGAGGCCAAGCACCGGGTCCGGGCGTTCTGCGGCAACGGGCTCAGGCCCGATGTCTGGGGCGAGTTCAAGCGCCGGTTCCGGGTGCCGGAAATCCTGGAATGGTATGCAGCCACCGAAGGCAATGTGGCGATCCTGAATTTCGACGGCACCGAAGGCGCGGTCGGCCGCATCGCGAAATGGGCGGAGAAGCGCTTCGTGGTGAAGGTCGTGCGCTTCGACATCGAAACCGAACAGCCGGTGCGGGGGGCGGACGGGTTGTGCATCGAGTGCGAGCCCGGTGAGATCGGCGAGGTGGTCGGGGAAATCCTGAACGACTCCTCGAAGCCTGCGAACCGCTTCGAGGGCTATGCCGACAAGGCCGCGACCGAGAAGAAAATCCTGCGCAACGCCTTCAAACAGGGAGATGCCTGGTTCCGCACCGGCGATCTCATGAAGAAGGACGAGCATGGCTACTTCTTCTTCATTGACCGGATCGGCGACACCTTCCGCTGGAAGGGCGAGAACGTCGCCACCTCCGAGGTGGCCGAGGCCATCACGGTGTTTCCGGGTATCAAGGAGGCCAATGTTTATGGCGTGAAGCTCGATGGCCGGGACGGCCGCGCCGGGATGGCGGCCGTGACGACCGAGGATGGCGCGCTGGATCTTGTCGCCTTCCGGGCCTATCTCGACACGCATCTTCCCGACTATGCCCGGCCCCTGTTCCTGCGGGTCCAGAAGGAGATCGAGGTGACCGGAACCTTTAAGCAGAAGAAGGTCGACCTCGTGAAGGAGGGCTTCGATCCGTCGGCCATCACCGAGCCGATCTGGTTCAACAACCCGGTGACGAAGGTATTCGAGCCGCTCGATCCTGCGCTTTACGGGCGCATCCAGTCCGGGGAGGTCCGGGTGTGACCGCCTTCGATCCGCGCGCCATCATCGCCTTCTGGCGGCAGGCCGGTCCCGAGCGCTGGTTCACGTCCGATCCGGGTTTCGACGAAGCGGTTCGGGAGCATCTCGGCCCGGCCCATGAGCTTGCCGCGACCGGCGTTCTCGATGAGCGGATCGCGCATCCGCTGGAAGCACTCGCCCTCCTTCTCGTACTCGACCAGGCACCGCGCAACATGTTCCGGGGAAGCCCCCGCGCCTTTGCGACGGATGCGCAGGCCCGCCGGGTCGCGGAGAAGGCGATCGCAGGTGGCTGGGATCAACGTGTGCCGCGCGTCCTGCGTGGGTTCTTCTACCTGCCTCTCATGCACTCGGAGGACCTCGCCGACCAGGAGCGCTGCTGCGTGCTCTACGCCGCCATGGGTGATGCCGGCGGCCTGCATTGGGCGGAAGTCCATCGCGACATCATCGCGCGCTTCGGCCGCTTTCCTCATCGCAATGAGGTGCTCGGGCGTGAGACAACCGAGGAGGAGGCGCAATTTCTGGCCGACGGTGGATTCCGCGGATGAACTTTCCGGTATTACCAACGCTTCCTTAAGAGCGGCTTGATAAAACCGCCCATCGAGACCGGTCGGAAGCAGCGCATACCTCCATGGCGGACCCCAATGACGCACTGAAAGCGGAACCGCCGCCGGGCGGATGGCGTGCGCGCGCGGCGCTCTGGAGGCGCGACACCAGCGATCGCGCCATCGCCCAGCGCGTTGCCGGCAGCGCCTTCGCCATCCGGGTGTTCAACGCCGGTCTCGGCTTCATGACCCAGATTCTCTTCGCGCGGTGGATGGGTGAGTTCGAATATGGCATCTACGCCTATGTCTGGGTCTGGGTGTTGCTGCTGGGCGGCCTCGCCAGCCTCGGCATCGCTTCCACGACCCAGCGCTTCATTCCCGAATACACCGAACGGCGGGATCAGGACGGCCTGCGCGGCTATCTGATCGGCGCGCCATTGATGGTGACGGGCGCAGCCACGCTGCTGGCGCTGTTCGGCCTCGGCCTGCTTGCGGTTTTTGGATCGCCGGGCGCCGATGTATCGACGGTGGTTCTCGCCATCGGCCTCCTGTGCCTGCCGGTCTTCGTGCTGGCCGACGTGCAGGACGGCATCGCGCGGTCCTACAACTGGATCGATATCGCGCTGGTGCCGGTCTATGTGGTCCGCCCGGTGCTCATCATCGTCTTCGTCGCGTTGATCGCGCTGTCGGGCCTGCCGCCGACGGCGGTCTGGGTGGTGGGCGCGAGCGTGCTGGCCATCGCGCTGATCTCCCTTGGGCAGACCTTCAGCCTCGTGCGGCGGTTGTGGCCGAGGATCGAGCCCGGACCACGCCGCTACGAACCACGTCAATGGCTGAAAGTTGCGCTGCCGGTCTTCATGATCGATGGCTTCTACCTGTTCCTGACCTACACCGACGTGCTCGTGCTGCAGGCCTTCGCCAGCCCGGAGGAGGTCGCCGTCTATTACGCCGCGACCAAGGTCATGGCACTGGCGGCGCTGATCTATTTTGCGGTGTCGGCGGCGACGGCGCACCGCTTCACCGAATATGCCGCCGCCGGAGATCGCGACAAGCTGGCGGCCTTCGTCCGGGATGCCGCGCGCTGGACCTTCTGGCCCACGCTGGTCATGGTCACGGGCCTGGTGGTCATGGGCAAACCTTTCCTGTGGCTGTTCGGTCCGGCCTTCACCCAAGGCTACATCCTCTTGCCGATTCTTGGCCTCGGTATCCTCGCGAGGGCTTCGGTCGGGCCGTGCGAGCGGCTCCTGTCGATGCTGGGTGAGCAGAACCGCGCGGCGCTGGTCTATGGCGGGGTGTTCCTGTTCAATCTCCTGCTCAATCTCATCCTGGTGCCGCGCTTGGGCATGATCGGCTCGGCCTGGTCGACCGCCATGGCGCTCATGCTGGAATCCGTCCTGCTGTTCGTGATCGCCAGGAAGCGGCTCGGTCTTCATTCCTTCGCGTTCGGCGGGCATGTCAAACCTGCGTCGATGCCTGATATTCCAAGCAGTTTCCGCATCGATGAACTGGATGTCGAAGCCGCGTCCGCCCATCTCGCCGCCTGGCGGGACCTGGTGGTCAGGGCGGCGGAACCCAACGGTTTCTATGATCCCGACTTCGCCCTCGCGACGGCGCGGAACCTGCCCGAGCGGGATCGCGTGCGTTTCGTCATGGTGTGGGGAGGCGCTGATCTTCTTGGAATGGTGCCCATCATCCGGGGGCGGCGGCGCTATCTCGTTCCGTTTCCGCTGGCCGAGGTCTGGCCGGCCTATGCCCCGCTGGGCACGCCGCTGCTGGACCGGGACAAAGGAAGCGATGTCTTCGGTGCGGTTCTTGACCATCTGGCGCAAAGCGGGGCGCGGGCGCTGCTGATGCCGCGCTTCTCCGAAGGGGGCACCGCAAGCCTGCTCGCGACCGCCCATCTGGCCGCACGCGGCCGCAGGTTCAGCCGAATCGAGCCGCATGTTCGCGCGTTGCTGCAGATTGGCGGCGATCCGGCGGAACGGGTGCGCGACACGATCTCGCCGAAGAAGGCAAAGGAGCTGGCGCGTTTGCGCCGCCGGCTTGAGGAGACGGGCCGGATCGAGATCGAGACCGCCACCGATCCGGCGGGCGTCGGCGCGGCGCTGGAGCGCTTTCTGGCGTTGGAGGCGGCCGGCTGGAAGGGCAAGCGCGGCACGGCGCTGGCGAGCGCGGAGGGCAGGGCCGCCTTCGTGCGCGAGGCCTTCGGCAAGCTGGCGCCGCGCGGCCGGGCCGAGGTGGTGCTGATGCGCGTCGGCGACAAGGACGTGGCGGGCGCGCTGGTGGTGCGCCAAAGCGGGCGGGCGTTCTATTTCAAGACCGCCTATGACGAGGAGGCGGCGCGCTATTCGCCGGGCGTGCTTCTGTCGCTGGCGCTGACGGGCATGTTCCTGGCCGATCCCCGGCTGGTGGACGTGGACAGCGTGGCGGATGCCGACCACCCGATGATCGACCATCTCTGGCGCGGACGTCTGCCCATCGCCGACTGGCTGGTCGAACTGAAGCCCGCCGATCCGTTGTTCGATGTCGCCCGTATGCTGGAGCTGGGCTGGCGCGGGGCGCGGCGGGGCGTCCACGCCGTGAGGCGAAGGGTGAGGCGACCTCCGGGCTCATGATGCCCAAAATAGGATAATTTACCTTGCAGCGT
>JBEBSP010000026.1:0-20432 GCA_040394255.1 Agaricicola taiwanensis
TCGAGAGCGTGTCCTTCACGGGCGGACCCTCGGTCACCATCAAGAGCCACCACAATGTCGGCGGCCTGCCGGAGCGCATGAACATGGCGCTGGTGGAGCCACTGCGCGAGCTGTTCAAGGACGAGGTGAGGGCACTCGGCCGCGAGCTCGGCCTGCCGGAGGCCTTCGTCGGCCGCCATCCGTTCCCCGGTCCCGGCCTCGCCATCCGCTGCCCCGGCGTCATAACCCGCGAGAAACTCGACATCCTCCGCCATGCCGACGCCATCTACCTCGACGAAATCCGCAAGGCGGGACTCTATGACGTCATCTGGCAGGCCTTCGCGGTCATCCTGCCGGTCAAGACGGTGGGCGTCATGGGCGACGGCCGCACCTACGACCACGTGCTGGCACTGCGCGCCGTCACATCGGTCGACGGCATGACGGCGGATTTCTATCCCTACGACATGGCATTCCTCGGCCGTGCCGCGACGCGCATCATCAATGAGGTGCGCGGCATCAACCGTGTGGTCTACGATGTAACGTCGAAGCCGCCCGGCACCATCGAGTGGGAGTGATCCTGAAATCTAAGTAATTGATTTTAATAGATAAAATTTAGTCAAATAACCACTTGTCCTGCATCATCAATGGTATTTTTGATGGTATCGGGATGTCGTGCGATTGAAAATATCGCCGATACCATGACCGAGCTTCCGGCTCGGTCATGGTATCAAGTGGCCGAATAAAGCCATCTAGAGATAGACAAGACACTGAAAATACAAGGGGTCCGCAACCTATTTTCCCAGCGTTTTAGGCGCGGCGCAAGCATGGTATTTCGTATATTTCAATACGCTTTTCCGGCTTGAGGACCAGCATCACGGGACAATGCGGGCATGGCCATCTCGGCGGCGTATGAACGAAGCTGCCACAAGTGCAGGCGGAAGATAGCTCCGCATACCTCAAGGTTGATGGATTTTTTCGGTCAGGAAGAAGATGCCATCCTCCGTCGAAGCTGCGCCCACGCATTGCCTCCCCGGCCATTCGTGGGCATGCTACAGTCGCAGCGATACGCAGCGATACGCAGCGATACGCAGCGGTTCACTGCGGGAGAAGTCATGGGTAAGCAAGCCGCCGATTCGATGCGCGTGACCACAACGCTCACACGGCAGCAACACGTCGAGTTGGAAAGCTTGGCGAAAAGAAACGATGTAACAGTCGCATGGCTTGTTCGCCGCGCGGTGGATCGTCTGATAGAGCAAGCGAGCGGTGGCCATATGCTGGCGTTCGATTCGGAAGGCGGCCCGCAGCCGTCCAAAAAGGTTATCGGGTTGCCATGAGCGAACGAGAAGGGCCTTCTGCTGCAGACGATCTGCGCCAGTTCTTGGGCAAGGACAAATTCGCGACGGTTATGGCCGATCCTCCGTGGCGGTTCATCAACCGCACCGGGAAAGTCGCGCCAGAACACAAGCGGCTGGCCCGCTACCCCACAATGACTGTTGAACAAATCTGCGCCTTGCCGGTGGTAGATTGCCTTGAACGGACGGCCCATTGCTATCTGTGGGTGCCGAACGCCCTCTTGCCGGAAGGCCTGACGGTCCTGAAGGCGTGGGGCTTCGAATACAAGTCGAACATCGTCTGGCATAAAATCCGCAAAGATGGCGGGTCCGATGGCCGTGGGGTTGGGTTCTATTTCCGAAATGTCACCGAGCTGCTGTTGTTCGGGACGCGCGGGAAGAATGCTCGAACCCTTGATCTGGGCCGGACGCAGGTGAACTTGATCGCCACCCGGAAGCGTGAGCATTCCCGAAAGCCTGACGAACAATACGACTTGATCGAGGGCTGTTCGCCAGGTCCGTACCTTGAGCTTTTCGGACGCGGGATGCGGAAGAATTGGTCTGTTTGGGGGAATCAGGCGGGTGATGATTACAAACCGACTTGGAAGACGTACAGCTACAATTCGGCGGTAGCAGCTGTGGGGTGATTCCTTGTCCAACGACGACGATGATGACGATGATGACCTCGATGTCGTCAAAGATGACGTGTCACATGGAAAGGTTGCGGACAATCCGACGCTCTACAGCGGCCTGATTCCGAAAGCGATCCGCGACAAGTTTGAGATCTACAGCTACCGGGGCGCGGCCGCCGTCTTGGCGCAAAGCTTTCCGGCGCAGTTCGCCCAGATCATCGACGCCCTGACGCACCTCGAAATCACCAAGACGATGATCCGAACGCCCGGCGGCAGCAAAGGTCCGATCGCGAAATACGTGGACACGCTATTCAGCGCGGATTGGCAGGAAACCCGGATTTCAGCGGACTTGCAGGTGAAGCTGCACCACGCCAAGAAGAACACCCTGCTCGGCGAATACGTTCGCGAAGGCTTCCTTGACGGTCACCGCATCGACTTTCTCAATGGGAAAGTGGCGGTCGATCTGGAATGGAACTCCAAGGATCAGACTTACGACCGCGACCTATATGCCTTCTCGGCCTTCCATGAGGCTGGGGCCATCGACGTAGGCGTCTTGCTCACACGAGGCTCCAGCTTGGACAACAAATTCTTTAAGTCCCTCGGTAAGGTGTTGAAGAAAGACCGGACAGAAGGCACGGACGAGGTCTACAAGAAATTCGGCGCTTCCACGACATGGATGGGAAAGCTGCTTTACCGTTTGGACGCAGGCAGGAACGGGGGCTGCCCAGTTCTCGCGATAGGGATAACCCCTCAATGCGTCAAGGATGTGTAGCGCGGTGCCGACTGCCCGCTGTTGGGCATGCTCCTGCAAAAGATGCGGAACGGTCTGGCGGATTGGTTGTTGGCACGGTTTGGTCCTAGCCAGCGTCTCTAAGGCGGAGGGCCTCTTAATTCGATCTCGATTGCGCGAAGCCTAGGGTCAGGACTCATTGATCAGAGCCAGAAGATGACGGCTGCAGCGATGCAGATTGGGGAGAAGAATGTGTGAGCGCAGCGGTCGTATCTGGTTGCGATGCGGCGCCAGTCCTTGAGCTTGGCGAATAGGTTCTCAACCTTGTGCCGCTGGCGATAGAGAGCCCTGTCGTAAGTGTAGGGGACTTTACGGCTGCGGCTCGAGGGGATGCAGGGCTCAATGCCTCTGGCTTCGAGTTCGTCGCGGAACCATGCGCTGTCATAGCCGCGATCGGCGATCGGGCTCTCGGCGGGAGGCAAAGCGTCGAACACGAGGCGTGCGCCCTTGTGGTCGCTCATCTGACCCTCCGACAACAGCAGGACGATTGGCCGGCCTTCGCCGTCGCAGACGGCATGCAACTTGGAGTTCAGTCCGCCCTTGGTGCGCCCGATACGACGGGGAACATCCCCTTTTTGAGCAGGCTCGCCGCCGTGCGGTGCGCCTTCAGATGCGTGGCGTCGATCATGATACGCTCGGGCTTTGGTCCTTCACCAGCCAATGCCGCAAGGATACGGTCGAACACGCCAAGCCGGCTCCAGCGGATGAAGCGATTGTAGAGCGTCTTGTGTGGACCATAGCCGTTGGGTGCGTCCTTCCACTGAAGGCCGTGCTTGATGACGTAGACGATGCCGCTCACGACGCGGCGATCATCCACCCTCGGTACGCCATGCGACAACGGAAAATATGGCGATATCCGCGCCATCTGACGCTCGCTCAGCAGAAACAAATCACCCATCACGGCCTCCATCAACGGAGACCCTGAATCACATCTCAAACCAAATTAACAGGTCCTGACCCTAGATAACTTCAACGAGATCGCAAAGCCCTGGAACTCTGCCTCGTCCTGGCCTGACCCTGGCGGGCACCCGTGTATGGGTGCCCGATCTTGTCGTCGCCGATGAGAAGCGAAAAATCGATCAGGCCTTGCTGAGGCGCATAGCTGATGGTCTGATCGGTTCACGCCGTTGTTGAGCGCTTATCTGCTCTTCGCCTTCTCGACATGTTCATTCGTCCAGCTAGCCTTCACGACTGCCGGATCGACCGGCTTCTCGAACCTGCTGGAGAAGGACACGACCTGGTCAATCATGCTCTGTGTGATCTCAGGCGTCTTTGGGAATGCGTTGATGTGGTCTGCCCAGGTGGAATCGAACAGTCCCTTGTCGATCTCCTTGTAATAAACCGCGTAGATCGCATCGCGCGCCTCAGCGGTCTTCGCCGGATCATGAATGGCATCGAGCGCCTGCTGCATCGCCTTGCTGTAGCGCACCGCGACTTCCGGATTTTTCTCCAGCCAGGATTGGGTCGCAACGCTGCCGATGTAGAAGAACCCGTCGAGGGCCGGGGCTTCGCCCTTCACCGTGTTTATGAACATCATCGCGCCATGGTTCTTGATGGCGTTCTCACCGACCGGAGAGCCTTGGAGGAATCCATGGATGACGCCCTGCTCCAGCGAGGCGGTCATCACCTCGCCGGTGCCCAGCGCCGAAATCGTCAGATCGCGATCAGGATCAAGCCCGGCGTCCCGGGCGAGGAACCGAGCCACCTGGTCGCCGCCGCTGCCGGCGGTGTTGACGCCGATGGTGGCGCCCTTCATCGCCTTGAGCTTGTCCTTGTAGGGGGTCGCCTCGGTTATGCCCTGCTGGTCGGCCCATTTCTTCGACATGACGAAATTGCTGCCGATCTGGGTGAAGACCGCGCCGAAAGCCACGACGCCCGCGCCCTTGGAATTGGCCTGGAATGCCGATGACGGCACCGCCAGCACGACCTGAGCGTTACCGCCGATGACGGCCGCCATCGCCTTGGCGCCGCCGCCGACACGGGTGATGTTCAGGTCGATGCCTTCCTGCTTGAAAAATCCGAGTTCCTTGCCGACCAGCAGTGGCGCGACCTGAAAGCCATAGCTCGAGATGATGGCCTCGACCTTGTCATTGGCGCTTGCCGGGGCTGCCAAGGACATGGACCCCGCGAGCGCCAATCCCGCGCATACTAGAGACACCCTGTTTTTCATGTCATTCCTCCCGATTTTTATATGGTGACTTCACGATCAGACTCCGCCGTCTTCCACGGCATCGCCTTGATTTCGGTGTATTTGACCGCGGTGTTGAGCACGAATGCCAGAAGCATGATCGCGATCAGCGCGGCGAACACGCCGGCCGTATCAAACTGCCCCTGGCTGCGGGTCAGCAGAAAACCCAGACCCCGGTTTGAGGCCATCATCTCGCCGACGATGGCGCCGATGAGCGCATAGGGCGCGGATATGCGCAGACCGGCGAAGACCCATGTCACGGCGGACGGCAACACCACCTTCATCAGCACGTGACGCTCGCGTGCGCCCATGAGGCGCAGAATGGCCTCCAGTTCACGGCTGACGTTGCGAACGCCGGTGTAGGTGTTCAGGAAGACGAGGAAGAAGACGATGGTCGCGGTCAGCGCGATCTTCATGCTGAAGCCGATGCCGAGCCACAGGATGAAGAGCGGCGCGAGCGCCACCTTCGGCAGGCTGTAGAAAGCCATGACGAAGGGATCCAGCAACTCCGCCAGGAATCGCGCCCGTCCCAGCAGCACGCCGAAGCCCATGCCGAGCGTTCCGCCGATGATGTAGCCGAGAAAGGCTTCGCTGGCGGTGATGCCGGCATGATAAAAGAGGTCGCCACCCGCCACCCATTCCCAGATGGTGCGGGTGATCTCGCTTGGACGGCTGATGAAGAATTCGGCGATCAGCCGGCCCGAGGCGAATTCCCAGGCAAGCAGAAAGACAGCAACGAATACGAACCGTGCCGCATTCAACCGCAATGCGCGTGTCTGGCGAGCGGATTTTCGCCGCTGTTGCTCGGCAGCCAGCGTTGTTGTCATCTCCCGCGCCGTCATCGTGCCTCTCCTCGCGTGGCCGTCAGAGTTGGTGTCAGCATGTCCCAAAGTTCCGCGGTCAGACGCGTATAGTCGGGGTCGTGCCGCAGTCGCAGCAGGTCGCGATCCGCCGGCAGCGGCGAGTCCAGCATGCGGATGATGCTGCCAGGCCGCGGCCCGAACACCGCGACGCGGTCGGCGAGCGCCACTGCCTCGTCCAGATCGTGCGTCACGAAGATGATCGTCTTGTTCAGGCTGCGGCTGATACTGCGCAACTCGATCTGCATGTTCAGGCGCAATTGCGCATCGAGCGCGGCGAAGGGCTCGTCGAGCAGCAGGGTCTCCGGATCATAGGCCAGCAGACGCGCTAGCGCCGCGCGCTTGCGCATGCCGCCGGAGAGCTGCGATGGGTAGGACTTCTCGAAACCGGTCAGGCCAACGAGTTTGATCAGGGACTGGACGCGCTCGCGCGCCTCGCCCTTCCGCTGTCCGCGAACTTCCAGAGGTACGGAGATATTGCCGACCACGTCGCGCCACGGCAACAGATGATCGTTCTGTGTCATGTAGCCGGTCTTGTAGTTGAAAGACACGACCTTGGAGCCGGCATAGACGACCTCGCCCTCGGTCGGCTGAAACAGCCCGGCCGTCATATTGAGCAACGTCGACTTGCCGCAGCCGGACGGGCCAACAAGCGAGATGAATTCGCCGGGGAGAACCGCCAGATTGACATTCTCGACGGCCCGGACCTCATCGTCCTTGGTCCAAAACGTCTTTGCGACATTGCGGAATTCTATAAGCGGCTGCCGATGCGTGCCGGCTGTGGCCCCTTGTCCGTGTTTTTCGGACGTTAGCATGATGATCCTCCCAAGGCAGTCAGTACAGCATACCATAAGCTTGTCTGACAAGAATATTCTTTGCTTCTAAAATCAACAGATTGCGCTTAGCGATCATTATGTCAGTCAGTCATTTCGCATGCTGGCTTTTGGCATTGCCGCTGCTGCGATCTCATGCAGACGTGGGCTTCAGCGCTATGCGACGGAGTTGAGCCGAGCCAGGGTTATTGACTGCTGCAGGCTGGGCTCGTGTATCGCGAATGAGGTCGGATCAACCGTCCTTCATGCGATTGCTCCAAGGCATGGGCGATCCAGCCGGCTGTCCGTGCCGCAGCGAAGGCCGGTGTGAATCCCTTGCGGTCCAGACCGACCGCTTCGAGAAGGATCGCAGCATAAAGCTCGACATTGGCCTGAAGCGGTGGCCGGTCCGGATGCCGTTCCGTGCCGATCCGTGTCATGGCTGCTTCCATGGCCTCGGCGATGTCGAGCCGCTTCCCGCCCTGGGGCAGCACCGCAATGCGGTTCTTGAAGAGGGTCGATCTGGGGTCGAGGCCTCCATAGGCGCGCGAGCCGAAGCCCGGCAATCGCCGGCGGCGTTCGAATGCCTCGCGGACATAACTCTCCGCCGCCCGTGCATCTCCCACCTGATCCAGCATGTTGAGGACCTGCGAGGGGGCGCCGCCATGAAGCGGCCCGAGCAGTGCGGACAGCGCGGCGATCGAGGAGGACAGCAGGCCCGCCCGCGTGGAAGCGACGATTCTCGCGACGAAAGTGGACGGGGAAATGCCGTGGTCGACCATGGCCACGAGATAGGTTTCAAAGGCCGCGATTTCTTCCGGAGCTGGCATGCGGCCGGTGGCCATACGCAGCAGATCCTCCGCGTGGCCGAGGGAGGGGTCCGGCACGGGCATGACGTCCTCCGGCCTCCACGCCATGGCTGCGACACCCACAAAAGCCAGCAGGACCATGGGGTTGGATTCCAGCCCGGCCGGGTCTTGTCCGGCCATGGCCCAGCGTATGAATTCCACGGGTTCACGCATGTCCGCAGGGGGCCGTGAGGCGGTCAGGGTGTCGAAGGCGGAACGCCGCGCCGCGCCTAGCGCCTCACGCGGGCAGCCGCCGGGGACGAGATCGCCCCACAGGAGAGTGACGGCGGCTTCATAGGACGAGGTTTCGGCCAGTGTCAGGCCGTCGTGCCCGCGAATGACGAAGCGCTTGTTGACCGGGTCCACCCCGCTCAGCCTGGTCGGTATCGTGATGTGGTCGTCGTCCATGATGTGGCCTCCGGCAAGGTCGGCGTTCAGTCAAATCCGAAGAGCGTCGCGGGATTGGATACGAGGAGAGCATGGATGCGCTCCTCGGTCACGGCGTAACGATAGGCCAGCTCCAGCTGGTCGGCCTCATGGGGCATGGCTTCCGGGTCCGTGATCAGCGGATGCGGCCAGTTGGTCCCCCAGATCATCCGGTCCGGGGCGGCCTCCATGAACCTGTGGGCGAAGGGCAGCACGTCGTTCCAGGGATAGCCCTCCCTGGAGCGCCGTTCGCCCACGGACAGCATCACCCACCAGTTCCCCTTGGACAACAGATCCAGCATCAGCCGCATGACCGGCTGATCCAGTCCAAGGGATATGTCGGCGACGCCGAAATGATCGAAGACGGCGGGTACGTCCAGGCGGTGCAGCAGGGGCGCGATCTTGAGCAGTTCGTCGCCGCGGGCGTGGATCTTGACGTACCAGCCGAGGTCCCTGATCCGGTCCACGGAGCGTTCGAAGGTGCGGTCGCTCGGTACCAGGTTCAGATATCTGCCGAAGTTGAAGCGGGCTCCACGGACGCCGGCGTCGTGCAGCTTCGCCAGGGCCTTGTCCGGCATCTCGTCATCGATGACCGCGCAGCCCCGGTAGCCAGGTCCTGCCTCCGCCAGTGCGTCGAGCATGACGGAGAAATCGGTGCCGTAGGTTGTCGCCTGGACGATCACCCCTCGTTCGATGCCGAGTGCACAGTGCATTTTCAAGGCGGCGCCGATGGTCGCCTCGGGCGAGAAGTAGGCGGCCTCGGCGCGTATGGGATAGCGGTCCGCCGGCCCGAACACATGGAACTGGCTGTCGCAGGCCTGGCGCGGGGGTGCGACGCGCGGCGGGCGCGTCTCCTTGCGGAAGCTTTCATATTGCCTGATAGGGCCGCCGTGATGAGCCATGATTCGCCGCCTATGTGAAGTGGAGGGACACGAGGCCGTATGGCCCGTAGTCGGCGCTGAAGGTGTCGCCCTTGGCGGCGTCCAGGATGCGTATGAACGAGCCGCTGAGGATGATTTGCCCGGCGGCCAGAATGGTGCCGTGTGCGGCCAGCTTGTTGGCGAGCCAGGCGACGGCATGGGCCGGATGGTTCATCACGGCGGCGGCCACGCCGGATTCCACCACGCGGCCGTTCTGGTAGCAGAGCGCGGAGACCCAGCGCATGTCGGTGTCGTCGGGCCGGAAGGGATTGCCGCCCATAACGATGCCGCTGTAGCCAGCGTTGTCGCTTATGTTGTCGAGGACGGAGCGCTTCTGGCCGGTGGCGGCGTCCACGCGGTGGACGCGGGAATCCAGCACCTCGAAGGCGGGAATCACGAAATCCGTGGCATTGATGACGTCGAACAGGGTGCAGCCGGGGCCGGGCAGGTTCTTCTTGAGCACGAAGGCGAGTTCGATCTCCACGCGCGGCGATATGTAGGCGTCGGCCGGAAGCTCGCAGCCGTCGGCATGGATGGTGTCGTCGAGCAGGGTGCCGTAGTCCGGCTCGTCGAGGCCGGAGCTGCGCTGCATGGCTTTCGAGGTCAGGCCCACCTTGTGCCCGATGACGGACCGGCCCTCGGCCGTCCTGCGCGCCACCCAGGCGCTCTGGATGGCGTAGGCGTCGTCGATCGTCATGTCCGGGTTGAGGATGGTGAGCGGCCTTATGCGCTCCTTGCGCCGGCGGGCCTCCTCCAGCATGCCGGCGGAGGCGGCGATGGTTTCCGAGTCAAGCATGGTTGCTGCCTCCCGTTGCGGGTGCCCAATCTTCCTGCACCACGCCGTTGCGCAGCATGCCGATCTGGGGGACCTCGACCTCCACGACATCGCCCGGCACGAGCCAGCGCGGCGGCGTGAAGCTTTTGGCGCTGCCGATGGGCGTGCCGGTGACGATATGATCGCCCGGCAGCAATGTGGCGAAGGTCGAGAGATATGCGATCAGGAAGGGAAAGCTGAAGATCAGTCTTGCAGTGTCGTCCTCCTGCCGGAGTTCGGAGTTCACCCGCGTGGTGATGCGCAGCGGATCGCAGGGGTCCAGTTCGTCGGAGGTGACGATCCAGGGGCCGAGGCTGCCGGAGCGGTCGAAGTTCTTGCCCTGGGTGACGTTGAGCGTGCCGTGGCGGCTCCAGTCGCGGACCGAGCCTTCGTTGCAAAGCGTCAGACCGAAGATGTGGTCCGCCGCATTCTCCTGGCGCACGTGGCGGGCTGCCTTGCCGATGACGATAACGATCTCTCCTTCATAGTCGAGCTGATCGGAGACGGCCGGGCGTTCGATCGGCTGGCCATGGCCCACGAAGGAGGTCGGGGCCCGGCAGAACAGGTTCGGGTACTGCCCCTTGGGCTTCTCCCGCGCCGCCGTGGGTTCGAGATCGCGGCCCGGATAGTTCATGCCGATGCACCAGATCTTCTGGGGGGCCGGCACGGGCGGAAGCAGTTCGACATCCTCCAAGGCATGATCGGCCGCCGCCGTTGCCACGATGCCGTTCGCCTCGGCGAGCAGGCCGGCGGCGATGAAGTCGATGGCGGTGGGGGCCGTCGCGCCGAAGCGTTGGGCAAGATCGACGATGCCGCTTTCCGTCACCGCCCCGTAGCTCGCCCGGCCATATTTTAGGAAACTTGCGATCCGCATGTCACTTGGTCCGTATTGTCGTGATGAGGGAGGCCACGCCGTCGCGCAGGAACTTCAGGTCGCTGGACGCCGGCACCAGGGCATAGCCACGGTCCAGCAAAGCGTTGAGACCGGTCGCGCCATGGGGAATCCCCGCCAGGAGCTTTCCGGCCTCACGTGTGGCCTGTTCGATGCGGGCGACCGCGTCGGTGAAGGCGGGGGCCGTATAATCGCGGAAATGCCCCAGCTCCGCCGACAGGTCGTTGGGGCCGATGAACAGCCCGTCCAGCCGAGGCACCGAGGCGATGGCCGCTGATTTCTCAACGCCCGCACGGGATTCGATCTGGCAGAAGATCGTCACGCCGTCGTCGGCGTGGCGGTGGTAGTCGTCCGCGTCGAAGCCGTAGCGGGAGGCCGGGACCGAGGAGACCGCCAGCCCCCGCGTGCCGCGCGGCGCGAATTGCGTAGCAGCCACAAGGCTCTCGGCTTCCTCGCGGCTTTCCACTTTTGGAAACACGAAACCGTCCACGCCCATGTCCAGCATGGCGCCGATCTCGCCCGGCCGCTTGTCGCGCAGGCGGACCAGGACCGCCGTTTCGAGCGTCGCCAGCCGCCGAATGAGATCGCGAAGCGCAGGCACAGGAAGCATGCCGTGCTCGCCGTCCACCAGCAGGAAATCGAGGCCTGCCACGGCCATGATCTCCGCGTTGGTGGTGCTGTCCAGCGTCACCCAGCACCCGGCCAGACGGCATCCGGGAGTGTGGACGCGGTCACGGAAGCGCCCCGCCTTGTCAGAATAGGCCATGGAACCCCCGATCGGTAAGCCGGCAAGGACGCTCGGCAGGCATCATGGGCACGTCAACCTTCCATACGACAGGCATATGAGCACCCCATTCATGCCGCGCGACCGTCATGTCCGTTCCTTGACGATCAGCGCGTCCACCAGAGTGACGCCTTGTCCTTCGCCATGTACGATCACCGGATTGAGGTCCAGTTCGCGGATGTCGTCCCCGAAATCGGCGACGAAGCGGGAAATCGTGGCGATGAGCTCGCTCAGGGCGGCGATGTCCGCCGGGGCCTCGCCGCGCACGCCCTCCAGCAGCTTGGCGGCCCGCAGCCGTCCTACGAGACGCCGGGCGTCGTCGGGCGTCATGGGGACGGGGGCGAAGACCACGTCGCGCAGGACCTCGATGTGGATTCCCCCTAAGCCGACCATGAGCACCGGCCCGAACACCGGGTCGCGGGTCGCGCCGATCACGATCTCCGTCCCGCGCCGGGCCATGGGCTGGACCAGCACACCCTCGCACGCAAGGTCGGGGCGCAGCTCGGCCACACGCCGCGTCATGGCGGCATGGGCGTCCCTCACGGCATCCGCATCGGCGAGGTTCAGGGCGATGCCGCCGACCTCGGTCTTGTGGGCGAGGCCGTCGGCGTGAATCTTGAGCGCCACCGGATAGCCGATCCGGCCCGCGGCCTCGACCGCCTCGTCCGCGGTGCGCGCGACGACCTCGGGCGGGCAGTCCACGCCGTAGGCGCGCAGCACGGTCTTGGCGTCGTGCTCGCCGATGACGCCGGCATGGCGGTCCAGCTCGCGCCGCGCCGCCTCGCGCTCCTGGCCGGAGGGCGGGGGCGGGGCCGACGACGCCCGCGCCCGCCAGCTCTCCTGAAAGGCGGCGTATTCGGCCAGCGACCGCATGGCGACGGCGCAGTTGGGCATGCTGGTGTAGATCGGCATGCCCGCCTTGCCGCCGAGGTCGAAGGCCTTCTGCGGGGTCAGGGTAAAGGTGCAGAACACCGTGGGCTTATCACCGTCGCGGATGATCCGGCCGAACTCCGCCGCGTCCCGCTCCAGGACGTGGGTGTAGGCCAGCGAGCCGACCACGACGACGGCGTCGATGGAAGGCGAACGCTGGAGGATCTCCAGCACATGGGCATAGCCGTACTGGTGGACGGCCTGCGCCGTGAGGTCGATCGGATTGCCGGCCGAGCCGTAGGAGGGCAGGAGCTTCTCGATGGCTTTGCGGGTCTCGTCGTCGAAGGGCGGCACCTCCAGGCCGTGCATGGCGAGCGTGTCGGCCATCCAGACGCCCGAGCCGCCGGAGCCGGCCAGCACGGCGACGCGAAAGCCCTTGGGCAGCTTGCAGAAGGCGAAGGCGCTGGCGATGTCGATCTGCTGGTCGATGTCGTAGGCGCGGGTGATGCCGTAGTGGCGGAACAGCGCGTCGTAGACGGCGTCGGAGCCGGCGAGCGCGGCGGTGTGGGAGGCCACGGCGCGGGCGCCGACGTCGGAACGGCCCATCTTGGCCACGACGATGGGCTTGCCCATGTCGGCCGCCCGGGCCGCGACGCGACGGAAGGTCTCGGCGTCGCGGATGCCCTCCATGTAGAGCAAGATGACGTCCGCCTGCTCGTCCAGGAACCAGTCGACGAAATCGAAGCTGCCGAGCGCGGCCTCGTTGCCCGTGCTGACGATGTGGTCGAAGCGCAACTGGCGTGGCCGCCCGCGATGGAAATAGGAGAAGCCGATGCCGCCGCTCTGCGAGGCTATGGAGATCGCGCGCCCCAGGTCCGTTTCCGGGGCCAGGGACTGCGACAGATCGCTGAATGCCGGGCTGAAGGTGGCGACGATGTCGTCCGGACGGTTGAAGAAGCCCTCGCCGTTGGGGCCGCAGATCGCCATGTCGTGCTTGGCGGCGATGTCCTGGAGCTGCTGCTGGAGGCCGGCGCCTTCGCCCGCGCCCTCCTCGGCGAAGCCGGAGCTGATGATGTAGGCGGCCTTGATGCCCATGGCCGCGCAGTCCTCCAGCGCCTGCGGCACGTCGCGCGCCGGGATGGCGATCATGGCGAGGTCGATCCCTTGCGGCAGGTCCAGGATCGAGGGACAGGCCCTGACGCCCTGGACCTCGGCATGGCTGCGGCTGACCGGATGGATCTGCCCCGCATAGGCGCGCAGGCCCAGCATATGCTGGACCTTGCCACGGATGATCTTGAGGTCGGGCGAGGCGCCCACGATGGCGATCGACCTCGGCCGGAGCAGGGCATTGAGATTTGGCATGCGTTTCATCCCGTGTGGTGGCTTCCGCCTCGGCGGCGGAACGCTTGTTCTTGCGCGCGAATGACTCGGGCGGGTTATCCTGCCGTATCGGCATTCTGTCATTTTGTCATATTGACAGACGAGATTATAAGATGTGTGATGCGGACATTGTCAATCGCTGCCCTTCAGGAAGTCTTTCATGCCAGTGCTGTTCGAGAAACGCGGTTCCATCGCCATCCTCACCTTGAGCCGCCCGGAGGCGCGCAACTGCTGGGGTCCGGATTTCGCCGAGGGCCTGATCGCCCGCCTGACGGAATGCCGCGACGACGACGGCATCCATTGCGTGGTGCTGACGGGCGACGACGCTGGCGGGGCCTTCTCGGCGGGCGCCAACCTCAAGGACGACAAGACCCACAACACGGCCTCCGCCAAGGCGTTTCTCGACCGCATGGCGCGGACGCGGGATTTCCCCTCCAACGTGCTGAGCGACTTCCCCAAGCCCATCGTCGGAGCCATCAACGGTTATGCCATCGGCGTCGGCTGCATCGCCACCTTCTGCTGCGACCTGCTGGTGGCGTCCGAGAAGGCCGAGTGGCGGCTGCCGCAGGTGGCGCTCGGCGTCCTGCCCAACTACGGCGGCGTGACGCGGCTGGCGCGCATCGTGGGCAAGGGGTTCGCCATGCGCATGGGCATGGGCTTCCCGCTCAAGGCGGAGGAGGCCTACCGGATCGGGCTGGTGCAATGGTTGGTGCCGCACGAAAAGCTGATGGAGCAGGCCATGGAGGTCGCGGAGCACATCGCCGCCCAGCCGCCGCTGGCCGTGCGCATGGTCAAGGAATCCATGAACCGGGGTCTCGACATCCCCAACATCGCGGATGCCTCCCTGGTGGATTCCTACCGCTTCATGATCCTCGAGATGACCGAGGACAAGACCGAAGCCCATGACGCCTGGCGCGAGCGCCGGGCGCCGACGTTCAAGGGACAATGAGCGCGCATGCCCATGTCTTTCCCGATACACGCCAGCACAGGAGCGCAGCGATGACACACTCTCCCCACTACGAGCGGGGCATGGCTCTGCGCCGGCAGGTGCTCGGCGCGGACTATGTCGACGGCTCGCTGGCCAAGGCCAACGACTTCATGATGGCCTTCCAGGATATGACCACGGAATGGTGTTGGGGCTACGGCTGGGGCCGGCCTGGCCTCGACCTCAAGACCCGGTCCATGATCAACCTCGCCATGCTGTCGGCGCTCAACCGCGCCGCCGAGGTGCGTCTGCATGTGAAGGGCGCCATCGCCAACGGTGTGACGCCGGACGAGATCAAGGAGATTCTCATCCAGGTCGGCATCTACTGCGGCATCCCGGCCGCGCTGGATTCCTTCAAGGTCGCCAACGAGGTGCTCACGGACCTTGGGGAGATTTCGTCCGAGCCGGCGCGGAAGCCGAAGGAATGACGGCTCTCCCGCGCATCGGCCTCGTTGGCGTCGGCAGCATGGGCTGGCCCATGGGGGCCCGCATCGCCGGCGGCGGCTACGCACTGACGGTTCTCGACGCGAACGCCGCTCATGCCGGAGCCTTCGCTCGCGACCATGAGGCAAGCGTGGCCGCCACGGCCGCCGATCTCGCGGCGGCCTCCGACATCGTCATCACCATCCTGCCCAGCAGCGCCATCGTCGAGAGCGTCATGACCGGTGCCGACGGGCTCTTGTCGCGCCTGTCGCCGGGCACCGTCGTGCTGGAGATGAGCTCGGGCGTTCCGGGCATCACGCGCCGGCTGGCGGGCATGGTGGCGGAGCGCGGCGGCGTGCTGGTCGACGCGCCGGTGTCGGGCGGCGTCCCGCGCGCACGCACCGGCGAACTAGCCATCATGGTGGGCGGCGACGCCGGGGCGATCGCCCGGGCCGAGCCGGTGCTGAAACTGATGGGCACCAGCATCACCCCCACCGGCGGCGTCGGCACGGCGCATGCGATGAAGGCGCTCAACAACCTCGTGTCGGCGGGCGGCTTCCTGATCGGGATCGAGGCGATGCTGATCGGGCGCAAGTTCGGGCTCGATCCGGAGGTCATGGTGGATGTGCTCAACAGCTCCACCGGCATGAACAATTCCACGCAGAAGAAATTCCGCCAGTTCGTGCTGTCGCGCCGGTTCGATGCCGGCTTCGGGCTCGACCTCATGGTCAAGGACCTGTCCATCGCGGTGGAGCTGGCCAAGGAAACCTCCGCCGCCACGCCCTTCGCGGCCTGTTGCCGGGAGATGTGGGCGGCCTCGGCGGTCGCGCTCGGACCGGGGCAGGACCACACCGCCATGGCGCGCTGGTCGGAAAGCATCGCCGGGGTTACGCTGTCCGAGGACGAGTGACGCCTGCGGAACGGGCTCCGCGCAACCATCCGCCAACGGGTGCCGCATCATGACGGACGTTCTCCTGGAAGACCTCGACGGGGGCGTCGCCACGCTGACGCTGAACCGCCCCGACCGCCTCAACGCCCTGTCGCCGGAGATGCTGGATGCCTTCCGCGAGGCTCTGCCCCGGCTCGACGCGGACCCCGATGTCGGCGCCATCGTCATCACTGGCGCGGGGCGTGGCTTCTGCGCCGGCGGCGACGTCAAGGCCATGGCCGGGCGGGCCGCTCCGGGATCGGAGGCACGTTATGAGCATATTCGCCGCGCGCACCAGATCCCGCGCCTGCTGCGGGGCATGCGGACGGTGGTCATCGCGGCGGTCAACGGCCCGGCCTTCGGCGCGGGGCTGGGCTTCGCCATGGCCTGCGACCTGCGCGTCGCGGCCCGCTCGGCCACCTTCGGCACGGCCTTCGCCTCCGTCGGCCTGTCCGGCGACTGGGGCGGGTCCTGGACGCTGACCCGGCTGGTAGGCCCGGCGCGGGCGCGGGAGATGTATCTCACCGGCGAGAAGCTGGACGCCGACGCCGCCCTGCGCATTGGCCTCGTCAACCGCGTGGTCGAGGACGAGACGCTGGCAGCGGAGACCAAGGCCCTGGCGCGGCGCTTCGCCGAGGGGCCGCGCGTGGCCTACGGCTATATGAAGCGCAACCTCTTCGCCGCCGAGACGCAGTCCTTCGACGCGGTGCTGGAGATGGAAGCCGTGCACCAGGTGCGCAGCGAGGGAACCGCCGACCACGCCGAGGCGGCGAAAGCCTTCGTGGAGAAGCGCCGGCCCGTTTTCCGCGGACGCTGATGCGCCGTCATTTGATCCAGACGGCCTTCACGTTGAGGTATTCGTCCATCTGCTGGATGCCGGATTCGCGGCCATAGCCGCTCATCTTGTAGCCGCCGAAGGGCACGGCGGCGTCCATGACCTGGTAGCAGTTGACCCAGACGGTCCCGGTCCGCAGCTTGCGGGCCAGCGCATGGACCTTGCGCACGTCGCGGCTCCAGATGCCGCCGCCGAGGCCGTAGGTCGTGCCGTTGGCGCGGGCGGCCACTTCGTCGAGGGAACCGAACCGCATGACCGACAGCACCGGGCCGAAGATTTCCCGACGGGCGATCTCCATGGAATCCTCCACGCCGGTAAGCACGGTGGGGCTCAGGAAGTAGCCCTTGTCGTAGGCCTCCCCGCCCAGGCGCTCGCCGCCGCACATGACATTCACGCCGGCCTCGCGCCCCGATGCGAGGTGGCGGCAGACCTGGTCCAACTGCCGCTGCGACACCAGGGGGCCGAGCTGCGTATCGGGGGCCAGCCCGTTGCCGACCCGGAGCCGGCGCGTGAAGGCGCAGAGCCTGTCGACGAATTCGTCGTGCACCGCGTCCTCGATGAAGAGCCGGGTCCCGGCGCTGCAAATCTGTCCGGAATTGGAGAAGCAGGCCATGGCGGCGCCGGCCACGGCCTCCTCCATGTCGGCGTCGGCGAAGACGATGTTGGCCGACTTGCCGCCGAGCTCCAGCGACAGCCGCTTGATGTTGCCCGCCGAGGCCTGGATGATGCTGCGGCCGGTGGCCTCCGAACCGGTGAAGGCCACTTTGTCCACGTCCATATGGGCCGCGATGGCGGCGCCCACGGCCCCATGCCCGGTCAGGATGTTGACCACGCCGTCGGGCACGCCCGCTTCCTGCATCAGCTCGCCCAGCCGTAGCGGGGTCAGGGAGGCTTCTTCCGAGGGTTTCAGCACCACCGT
Source organism: Agaricicola taiwanensis (assembly GCA_040394255.1). Classification (GTDB taxonomy): domain Bacteria; phylum Pseudomonadota; class Alphaproteobacteria; order Rhizobiales; family Methylopilaceae; genus Agaricicola; species Agaricicola taiwanensis_A. Next base: position 17,617 of record JBEBSP010000026.1, read on the forward strand.
GCAGCCGGTGGCAAGCACCGGCCCGAGCTTCCAGATCGCCGAGGACAGCGGAGCGTTCCAGGGGATGATGGCCCCGACCACGCCCACGGGCTCCTTCAGCGTGTAGGAGAAATAGTCGGCGCCTTGCGAGTTGGCGATGGTCTCGCCGTGCAGCGTCACCGCCATGCCGGCGTAGAAGCGCAGGCGGCTCGCGACGCGCCTGACGCTGACCGAGGTGCGGGCGAGCGGCGCGCCCATGTCCAGGGTTTCGAGGGTGCCCAGTTCCTCCGCATGGCTTTCGACCAGATCGGCGATCTTCAGGAGCAGTACCTGCCGGTCGGCGGGAGTGAAGCGGCTCCACGGCCCCTCGAAGGCGCGCCGGGCCGCCGCGACGGCGCGGTCGACGTCGTCGGTGGTGGCCTTGGCGATATCGGCGAGGCGCTCTCCCGTCGCCGGGTTGAAGGCCCCGAAACTGCCGCCGCCGGATGGAGCCACCCAGGTGCCGTCGATCAGGAGCCGCTTGTCGCGGTTCCGCAGGAAGGCGCTGTCGGGCAAGGGGATCTGTGTCATTTCGCGTCTCGTTCAGGTGTTCAGCTGGTTGCTGGTTTCCGCCCAGAAAGCGTATTTGCGGGCGGCGAGCTTGACGGCGAAGTTCAGCGTCAGGCCGACCATGGACAGGATGAACACGGCGGAGAACACGCCCGACACCTTCATCTCGGCCTGCCGGCGGATGATGAGCGAGCCGACACCATGGGTCGCTCCCAGGAATTCACCGACCACCGCCCCGATGACCGAGAGGACGACGGCAATCCGGAAGCCGGCTATCAGAAAGGGGACCGCCTGCGGCAGGCGGACCTTCACGAAGGTCTGCCAGGCATTGGCGCCGATGATCTGCATCAGCAGGATCTGCCGACTGTCGGTGCCCTTGAAGCCGGCCACCGCGTTCACCAGGATGGGGAAGAAGCAGATCATCATGACGATCAGGATCTTGGACTGGATGCCGAAGCCGGCCCAGATGATGATGAGCGGCGCCACGGCGATCTTCGGGATGGTCTGCATGGTGACGATGTAGGGCCAGACCACCTTCTCCACGAGCGGGAACAGCGCGATGGCCGCGCCGAGCGAAATACCGAGCATGGCTCCCAGCGCCAGGCCGATCAGAATCTCGGAGATGGTGGTGAAGATGTCGCGCTGCACCACGGGGGAGGTGAGATCACGCGCCATCTGCGCCACGATCTCGGACGGCGGGGGCAGCAGATAGGCCGCCACGTAGCCGTAACGTGTGCCCAGCTCCCACACGGTCATGAGGGCGACGAAGCAGACGAGCGACAGTATGTTCCCGGGGTCGGTGGCGAGGCGCGCCAGGCGGGAGCCGGCAGGGGTTTTCGTCATGGTCAGAACTCCGTCTTCGCCAGGAGCTTGTTCCTGATTTCAGTGACCTGGGTGCCGAATTGCGGCGTGGCCATCATCTCGAAGGTGCGCGGGCGGGGCAGGTCGATGCGCACGTCCATGCTGATGGTGGAGGGCCGGTCGCTCATGACGATGACCCGGTCGGACAGGAACACCGCCTCGCTGATGGAATGGGTGACGAAGATCACGGTCTTGCGGCTCTCGGACCAGATGCGCTGAAGTTCGAGGCCCATGTGCTCGCGCGTCAGGGCGTCGAGCGCGCCGAAGGGCTCATCCATCAGCAGGAGGCCCGGATCGGTCACCAGTGCGCGCGAGATGGAGGCTCGCTGCTGCATGCCGCCGGACAGTTCGTGGGGGTATTTGTCGCCGAACCCGGCGAGCCCGACCAGCGCGAGCAGGTCCAGCGCCCGCTGGCGGCCCACCTCCATGTCGACGCCCGCGACCTCCACGGGCAGCATCACGTTGTCCATCACCGTGCGCCAGGGCAGCAGGACGGCGTCCTGGAAGACCATGCCGATGCGCGGCCGCTCGATGGGCGCGCCGCCGTCGTAATAGGTGATGCTGCCGGAGGAGGGCGCGGTCAGGCGGCCGATGATCTTGAGGAGGGTGCTCTTGCCGCAGCCGGAGGGGCCGACGATCGAGACGAACTCGCCCTTGTCGATGGACAGGTTCACCTCCCGGATCGCATCGACGGGCGTGCTGTGCTGGGCGCGATAGCGCTTCGCCACACGGTCGACCTCGATGTAGGAGCGCGGCTGGCCGCTGCCGCTCGATGGTGCTGCTGAAGAACTCACTGCGATTCCTCCAAGGTCTTCTTGCCGTTTTCGACGCGCTGGCGTCCTGCGCTTTCGTGGCGCGGCCGACTTCGAGAGCATATTGACATGCTCACATCTTGTAAGGCAATATGCTTGAAAGACAATTTACCAGGGCTGATCATGTCGCACCGGAGGACTGTCCATATTCCAGGTCATGAGCACGGCAACCCGGTGCCGGCGGCGGCGCGGGTGGGGCCTTTGCTGATGACAGGGAAGATCGTGGGCAAGGACCCCGCGACGGGCCGGCTGGGTGCCGCGCTCGCGGAGCAGTGCGCCCATATGTTCCATCACGTCCGCGCCATCGCCGAGGCGGCGGGGGGCAGCACCGATCACATCATCTAGATGACCGTATGGCTCAAGGATCGCTCCGACCGCGAGGCGCTCAACAGGGAATGGATCGCCATGTTCCCCGACGAGGCGAACCGGCCCGCCCGCCACGCCCTGGCCGACCATGACGGCGGGGCGTCGCTGATATCCTGCGAATTCACGGCCTTCATCCCGGATTAGCGTCGGAGAAGCGCCGCTGTTGCGTTCAGAAGTTCACGTCCGTGCCTATGCGTTTCGACCTCAACACAAGAAACAGACAAGGGTGGAAAGACATGTCCAGATCAT
>JBEBSP010000027.1:0-20082 GCA_040394255.1 Agaricicola taiwanensis
TCGACCAGCGCGACCTGATCAACCACCTGACCCAGCTGCAGTACACCCGCAACGAATACGAGCTGCACCGTGGCACCTTCCGCGTGCGTGGCGAGGTGATCGACGTGTTCCCGGCCGAATCGGACAGCGAAGCGCTGCGCATCGAATTGTTCGATGGCGAGGTCGAGAAGATCACGATGTTCGATCCGCTCACCGGCGAGACCCTGCGCAACCTGATGCGCTTCACCGTCTATCCCAAGACCCACTACGCGACCACGCGCGAACGTGTGCTCGGCGCGGTGGAGACGATCAAGGTCGAGCTGAAGGAACGCCTGGAGCAGCTGTATGCGCAGAACAAGCTGGTCGAGGCGCAACGGCTGGCGCAGCGCACGCAGTTCGACCTGGAGATGATGGCCGAGGTGGGCTACTGCAACGGCATCGAGAACTACTCGCGGCACCTCACAGGCAAGGCCGCCGGCGAACCTCCGCCGACGCTGTTCGATTACCTGCCGGCCGACGCGCTGCTGGTGATCGACGAATCGCACGTGACCATTCCGCAGATCGGCGCGATGTTCAAGGGCGACCGCTCGCGCAAGGAAACCCTGGTGGAATTCGGTTTCCGGCTGCCCTCGGCGCTGGACAACCGCCCGCTGCGGTTCGAGGAATGGGAGGCGCGCTCGCCGCGCAGCATCTACGTGTCGGCCACGCCGGGCCCGTACGAGCTGCGCGAATCCGGCGAGGAGATCACCGAGCTGGTGGTGCGCCCGACCGGCCTGATCGATCCGCAGGTGGAGATCCGCCCGGTCGGCACCCAGGTCGATGACCTGATGTCCGAGTGCAATGCGCGCATCAAGATGGGCGACCGCGTGCTGGTCACCACGCTGACCAAGCGCATGGCCGAGAACCTCACCGAGTACCTGGGCGAGCACGGCATCCGCGTGCGCTACCTGCACTCGGACGTGGACACGGTGGAGCGGGTGGAGATCATCCGCGACCTGCGCCTGGGCAAGTTCGACGTGCTGGTCGGCATCAACCTGCTGCGCGAGGGCCTGGACATGCCCGAAGTGTCGCTGGTGGCGATCCTCGATGCCGACAAGGAAGGCTTCCTGCGTTCGACCGGCTCCCTCATCCAGACCATCGGCCGTGCCGCGCGCAACCTGCGCGGCAAGGCGATCCTGTATGCCGACCGGATCACCCGCTCGATGCAGGCGGCGATCGACGAGACCGACCGCCGCCGCGCCAAGCAGGTGGAGTACAACGAGGCCCACGGCATCGTGCCCAAGTCGGTGGCACGGCCGATCGTCGACATCCTGGAAGGTGCGCGGTCGGAAGCGGCGAACGAGGGCAAGGCCGGCAAGGGGCGTGGCCGGCGCGTGGCCGAGGAAGCCGGCGACTACCGGGCCCTGGATCCGGCTCAGCTCGCCGCGCGGTTGAAGACGCTGGAACAGCAGATGTACCAGCACGCCCGGGATCTGGAATTCGAAGACGCCGCACGGATCCGGGACCAGATCCGCCAGCTCAAGGAGGCCAGTCTGGGGTAGGTTGAAGACCCCGGCAGAATTTTTCGGAAATCTATTGTCCTTCCCGAAGGGCTGGACTAGAATACGCGCCCCGCAACGAGCAATTCGTAGCGGAAAGGGCGGTTAGCTCAGCGGTAGAGCACTACCTTGACATGGTAGGGGTCACAGGTTCGAACCCTGTACCGCCCACCACTTGAAACCCAGGCGGCAGCGCGGTTTCAGTGGATTGATTTTATCCAGATAATCTTGCGCTGACCCCGGACTGGACCTGCGAAGGCAGGGCGCCGGGGTGTTCGCTTTATTGGTCATCCGGGAGCCATCCCCGCAGGTTTCAGTGGGCAGACGGCCGGACTTTCCACAGCTGCCAAGCGTTCCGGTCACGCGATGGCCCGGCCATCCCGAAGCCGCCAGTGCCAATGCGCGAAAAGGATGTCGCCATGGCATCTCACCTGTCTGCCTGGGGCGCATCGCGCGAGATCGCGTACCGCAGTCGCATGCCGATGATCCGGTGGCTATCGATCCCGAGGGGCGATAGCCGGGGTGCGGAAGGCGGGAGTGGCTTGCTTCTCCATCCGGCGCACTGCCCGTCCATGGCCGGCCGCGAGTCGTTGGCCGGCTTGGGGCGGATAGGGCGGTGCTGTCAAAAAGTTGAGTGCTGCGTCGCATTTTTGGCGCGGAAACACCTGTCGGCCGCTTGCCAAACCCGGGCGATCGGGCACCATTGTCCGGATTCCGGCGGCCGATCGCGGTTGCAGCGGCCTTGAGTGCCACTCCAGGGTCGCCGGACAAGGGGGCGTTGCCGGGCGATTTTCCGTGCGGTTGGTGCCGATGATCCAGTGGAGGCCGCGCAGGTATGCCGGCCGGTCAGGGAGGATGTTGCTTGTTCCGGAACAAACCTGCGGTTGCGTTGGGGATGGTGCTTCTTGCGTTGGTGGTGGGCTACGTGTTGTCCGGCTACCTGACGCTGCTGCTCCTGAAACTGGATACCGGCCTGCTGGGGGTGGACACGTATTATCGCTACCTGCGTGCACTGGACCTGCCGCAGCTGGCCCCCTTCGCCGGCAAGATCAAGTTGGCCGGTTTCCTCGGATTCGGTATCCCGATCCTGCTGTGTCTGGTCGGGCTGGCGCTGATGTTCAAGCCCGGCAAGAAGTCGCTGCATGGCGATGCGCGTTTTGCCTCCGCGGCCGATCTGTCCAAGCACGGGCTGTTCAAGCGCGCCTCCAATGGCATCGTGGTGGGGAAATTCGGCGGCAAGCTGGTGCGGCTGTCGGGGCAGCAATTCGTGATCCTCGCCGCGCCTACGCGCTCGGGCAAGGGTGTGGGCATCGTCATTCCGAACCTGCTCGAATACCAGGAGTCGGTGGTGGTGCTGGACATCAAGCAGGAGAACTTCGACCTGACCAGCGGCTGGCGCGCCAGCCAGGGGCAGGAAGTGTTCCTGTTCAACCCGTTCGCCGAGGACCGGCGCACCCATCGCTGGAACCCGCTGAGCTACGTCTCCGACGACCCAGCGTTCCGGATTTCCGACCTGATGGCTATCGCGGCGATGCTCTATCCCGATGGCTCGGACGACCAGAAGTTCTGGGTCAGCCAGGCGCGCAATGCCTTCATGGCCTTCGCGCTGTACCTGTTCGAGAACCGCGACGATGAGCGCAGGACGGGCTTTCCGGGAATGGGCGAGCCGACGCTGGGGGCGATCTACCGGTTGTCCACCGGCGATGGCAGCGATCTGCGCCAGTATCTGAAGGCGCTGTCGGCCAGGGAGTTCCTCAGCAGCAATGCGCGTTCGGCATTCGCCAACCTGCTGTCGCAGGCCGATGAGACCTTTGCCTCGATCATGGGTACGTTCAAGGAACCTCTCAATCCCTGGATCAACCCGGTGCTGGACGCGGCGACCAGTGCCAACGACTTCCGGCTCACCGACCTGCGCCGCAAGAAGATGACGATCTACATCGGCATCCAGCCCAACAAGCTGGCCGAGAGCCGCCTGATCATCAATCTCTTCTTCAGCCAGATCATCAACCTCAACACCCGCGAGCTGCCAGCCAGCAATCCGGAGCTGAAGTACCAGTGCCTGCTGCTGATGGACGAGTTCACCGCCATCGGCAGGGTCGACATCATCGCCTCGGCAGTGTCCTACATGGCCGGCTACAACGTGCGCCTGCTGCCGATCATCCAGAGCATGGCCCAGCTCGATGCCACCTACGGCAAGGACGTGTCGCGCACCATCATCACCAACCACGCCCTGCAGATCCTGTATGCCCCGCGCGAGCAGCAGGACGCCAACGACTACTCCGAGATGCTCGGTTACACCACCATCCGCCGGAAGAACGTCACCAAGGGGCGTGAGACCTCGCACAGCTTCTCCGAGGAGCGCCGCGCGCTGATGCTGCCGCAGGAGCTCAAGGCCATGGGGCAGGAGCGGGAGGTATTCCTGTACGAGGGAATCCCGCATCCGGTGAAGTGCGAAAAGATCCGCTACTACAAGGATCGGCACTTCACTTCGCGATTGCTGCCGAAGGCCGAGGTTCCCTTGGTGAAGGTGTGAAGATGCGATCCCGTATGGCGATTTATTGTGACGCCCGTCAATAAACCGGCACAAGGTGTGCCGGATCTGGCTGAATTCAAGCCAAACGCTTGACGTTTCACGCAGTCCTCGGCAAATTTGCCGCACGTCGGTAGCTGACGTAAGAGGTCTTAATCTGACGTGGTAGACCAGATGGTCCCGCGCAGAATCAGGGGGCAGGACATGGAAGTTTGGCAAGTGTGCAAGGCAGCAGTTGATGGGGTTCGAGCCAGGGGCAGCACCATTCGTTCGATGACCCGTCATGTCGCTTTCATGCGGCAGTGGCAAGTTGCGGCAGGGCGCATCCCTGCAATCTGACCAGGCAAGCGCGTGCCAGCCGACAGGGCTGGCGCGGCGTTGCCCAATGCATCCATTTCACCGATGAAGTCCTGTAGGACACGGAGAGGGGAACGTGAGGCAAGTGCAGTTCAAATATCTTGCGGTATTGCTTGTTGTGGCGCTTCTGGGGGGCTGCGGGACCACTCCTGCGCCGGACTTCGGGGGGCGTTGGAAGCCGGTGAATCGATTCGCCGAGTCCACCACGGCCATTCCCCTGTACTCGTCCTATGTCTTCCAGGCTTCGCCCTCGGACGGCACGCTCAAGCGCATGCTTGAGAGATGGGCGAAAGATACGGGCGTGAAGCTGGACTACGGCATCAATACCGACTACACGCTGTTCAGCCCGGTAGCGAAAGTAAGCACGACCAATCTCTCCGAAGCATTGGCTGCACTCAATTCGGCGTATTCCGCCCAGGGGATATCGATTTCAAATGATGTCTCGCAGATTTCGGTGCGTGCATCGAGTGCCGAAGGGGGCTGATTCCGGCGTGCCCTGCGGGTAACGCTCTTCACCAACATGCTGGTCCCGTGCTCCAGATGCCCGGGCTGGCGCCTCTCTTCTCCCTGACAACAATCGGGAAACGACCAGAACCCCATGCGACGCAAGAAGGACGACAGCAACCCGAAGATTCAGAGCGCGGTTGCCAAATCGGTCAATTACGAGGTCAGCATCGCCGACCTGGCCAAGCGCAGCGAACGCCGTGCCTGGATGGTGGCGGGTGGTTCGCTCGTCATGTCGCTGATCCTGGCGGGTGGCTACTTCTACATGCTGCCTTTGAAGGAAAAGGTGCCTTACCTGGTGATGGCGGACGCCTACACCGGCACCGCGAGCATGGCCCGTCTGACGGGGAATTTCGGCGATACCGGAATCACCGCCAGCGAAGCCTTGAATCGAAGCAACATCAGTCACTTCGTCATGGCCCGCGAGTCGTACGATGCCGCGCTGATTTCGCAGGGGGACTGGAAGACCGTCTATACGATGGCTGCGCCACAGGTGGCTTCGGGATATACGCAGCTGCACTCGAGGAACAACCCGGATAGCCCGTACAACAGGCTCGGCACGTCTCGTGCCATCCGCGTGCGCATCCTCAGCATCGTATTCCAGGGGGCCAAGGGACGGACGCCGACCGGTGCCACGGTCCGCTTCCAGCGCAGTCTCTACGACAAGACGTCCGGAACGAGCAAATTCCTGGACAACAAGATCGCGACCATGTCGTTCATCTACGACTCGAACCTCAAGATGAGCGAGTCGGACCGGATCGCCAACCCTTTGGGCTTCCGGGTGACGGGGTACCGGGTGGACAGCGATTTCGCGGATACCCCGCCCGTGACTTCGGACTCGGCCCTGCAGCAGGCGGCGGAGGAGATGCGCTCCTTGCAGGGTGCCGCACCGACTGTTCCGGCTGGCCCAGAGCAGCCCATGCAACAGCCTCCGACAGCCGATGCGGCAGCGGAAGTCGCGCCCGACCAGATACAACCTTATCCCTCATATCCCACTGATCCTTCCATGCAGCAGCAAATGCCGGCGGTCCAGCCGCAGCAGCCTGCCGCGACCCAACGCTAACGGAGCAAGCGACGGATGAAAGTGTTCAAACGATCTTGCCTGACGATCCTGATGGCCTTCTTGGCCTGGGTAGGCCATCCCGAGGTGGCAGGTGCCCAGATCGTGGACGAGTATGTCTATGAGCAGGACAAGATCTATACCGTCAAGACCGGGTTGGGAATCACCACCCAGATCGAGCTGAGTCCTTATGAAGAAGTGCTCGACTACAGCACCGGTTTCAGCAGTGGCTGGGAGCTGACCCGTCGCGACAACGTGTTTTACCTGAAACCCAGGAATACGGACGTCGATACCAACATGATGATCCGTACGGCAACCAACTCCTACATCTTCGAGTTGAAGGTGGTTGCCACCGACTGGCGGACCCTGGAGCAGGCCAAGGCCGCGGGTGTCCAGTACAAGATCCGCTTCGCCTATCCGGGCGACGTGCAGTTCGCGAATGCCAAGAAGGAAACGACGGATGCGGCCGACAAGCCGGCATCCGAGCTCGATGTCGATATCGACAAGAATCGGGCCTATTACTTCAACTATGAGTTCGCGTCGCGCGACAAGCGCTCGTTCCTGATTCCGAGTAATGCCTATGACGATGGCAAGTTCACGTACATAAAGCTCAATATCGCAGGTTTCCCCACTGCGAATTTCCCGGCTGTGTTCGGGCGAAGCAGTCGTGATGGCGATGAGTTCGTAGTCAACACCACGGTGGAAGGAAATACCTTGATCGTACATGGAACCTACCCGTACCTGGTGCTTCGGCACGGGAACAAAGTGGTGGGGATTCGTAGGAGCGTCGTCAAATGAGCCAGCAACCGCCGCATGATCCGCGTGACGAAGTTCGCGCCAACGAAGAAGACGTAGTCGGCAACAATCCGTATTACGCCCGGCAACAGGAACGTGAAGCGGAGCCGGACCTCGATGCCGGCGCTCCCGAGCTGCGGACCACCGAGTCGCAGCGGATGAACCGCAAGGCGCTTTTCTTCCTGGCCGCCATTGCCGCGGTCCTGATGATGTTTGCCTTCCTCGTCGTGCGCGGTATCGGCGGCAAGGAAGAGAAGCCAAGGCCGAAGCGTGAGGAAACCGTGGTCGTGCCCGACATTCGGCCGTTGCCACCTGTCGTGGAGGCGCCACCACCGATTCCGGTGCAGCCGCAGCTGCCGCCCATGCCGCAACCACCGGATCCCATGCCATTGCCCGCGAACCTGCAAGACGCGTCGGAGTCGCGTGGGCCGTCGTTGCTGGAGCGGCGCATCCTGGCAAGTTCTGCAGGTGACGCCGGCGAGTACGGCCACGGCCATGATGCAGGCGCTGAGATGGCTGGTGGAATTCCTGGCATGCCGGGTACCGCGCAGGCAAAGGTGGAGCGCGCGACCAGTGCCCGCTTCATCCAGAAGCCGAACGCATTGCTGGTGCGCGGCACTTATATTCGTTGCATTCTGGAGAGTCGCATCATCAGCGATTTCGGTGGCTTCACGTCCTGCATGGTCACCGAGCCGGTTTACTCGATCAACGGCCGCACCCTCCTGTTGCCCAAGGGATCTAAGATCCTGGGGACCTACCAGGGCGGCGCGAACAGGGGCGCTCGCATCGAGGTGATATGGGATCGCATCACCACGCCGACCGGTATCGACGTGAGCATGAGCAGCCCCGGCGTCGATAATCTGGGTAGTGCCGGCGTACCTGGCCAATACGATGCACACTGGGGTAGTCGCATCGGCGCGGCGTTGTTGATCAGCATGATCAGCGATGGCTTCAAGTATGCCGCCGCCGAGAATGGCCCTTCTTCGTACTCGTACGGCGGCGGCAACATCGTCGTCGAACAGCCCTACGAGAGCGCCACCGCACGCACCATGGAGCGTATGGCGAACCAGGCGATCGATGAGAGCATGGCGCAACGCAGGCCAACGGTCACTGTCAACCAAGGCACCATCATCAACGTCTACGTGTCGCGTGACGTGGACTTCTCGGGTGTCGTGTCCCTGTACTGAGCACAGAGATGAATATCGCTGAGAACATTGACGACGCGCCCCTGGCACAGGTCTCCAATGTGTTCCTTGATTACCAGTACGAAGTGCTGGGTATCCAGGGATTCATGTCCGATTCTTCGGTCACGGAGATCTGCATCAACCGCCCGGGCGAGCTCTACCTCGAGACGCGCGGCGGCTGGCAGCGCGTCGAGGTGCCGGGGCTCACTTTCGAGCGCGCGCGGCAGTTCTGCACCGCGGTGGTCAATGAAAGCAACACCGGGCAGCGCATCACCGACGCCGACCCGGTGGTTTCGCTGACCTTCCCGACCGGTCAGCGTGCCCAGTTCGTTATTCCTCCAGCATGCGATGCCGGCAAGGTCTCCATCACCATCCGCCTGCCATCCAAGCAGAGTCGTACCCTGGCCCAATACGATCAGGACGGTTTTTTCGACGAGATTCTGGAGGCTGGCAACGTCCTGTCCGACCACGATCGTGAACTGCTGGAGCTGCGACAGCAGCGCAAATACGCCGAATTCTTCCGTCAGGCAGTCCACTACAAGAAGAACATCGTCGTTGCGGGAGCCACCGGCAGTGGCAAGACCACATTCATGAAATCGCTGGTGGAGCATATCCCCGCCGAAGAGCGATTGGTGACGATCGAGGACGCACGGGAGCTTTTCATCTCCCAGCCCAACGTCGTCCATTTGCTTTATTCAAAGGGTGGGCAGAGCACCAGCAACGTGACCGCGAAGAGCTGCATGGAGGCCTGCCTGCGCATGAAGCCCGATCGCATCATCCTGGCCGAATTGCGAGGTGACGAATCGTTCTACTTCATCCGCAACTGCGCCTCCGGCCACCCTGGCTCCATTACCAGCTGCCACGCTGGCAGCACCGCGCAGACCTGGGACCAGCTGGCGTTGATGGTGAAAGCGTCAGCCGAAGGGGCAGGGCTCGAGTTCAACACCATCAAGCGCCTGTTGATGATGACCATCGATATCCTGGTGCACATAAAGGCTCATGCCGGTCGCCGCTACATAACCGGTATCGATTTCAATCCCATGCGTGAGTTCCCGGAGTGACGAAGATGATAGGAATGTCATCGCCTTCCAAGGAATCAAGGCATTGCCGGGCCACTTCAGAGGAGGCACATTGATGTTGCCTGGACTGGAATTGGCAGCCTGTACCGATCTGGCGGTTCCGCTGGACGTCATGCGGCATGTCGTGAAGGTGGAGTCCTCCTTCAATCCCTATGCGATCGGGGTGGTCGGCGGGCGTCTGGTGCGGCAGCCGGACAATCTTCCGGAGGCGCTCTCTACCGTGCGGATGCTCGAAGAGAAGGGCTACAACTTCTCTCTGGGGTTGGCGCAGGTAAATCGCTACAACCTGCAACGATATGGTCTTGCCACGTACGAGCAAGCGTTCGAGGTGTGCCCCAATCTCGTGGCTGGCTCCCGGATCCTGGCCGAATGCTACGGAAGGGCGGGAGGCGACTGGGGCAAGTCCTTCAGCTGCTACTACTCTGGAAACTTCACCACTGGCTTCCGCCATGGTTATGTCCAGAAGGTCTACGCCTCCATCAGTAATGGTGCCGCCGAAATCGCAGCATCCGATGTCGCACCCATTGCCGTGGTGGAGAATACGGGGCGCAAGAAGGTGGAGGCGAGCACCTTCCCCGCCCAGGGGCGGAGGGACGTGGTCACGTCCAGGATGGGTGTGGACCGCCCCCAGCGACACAGCAGTGCGCAGGAAACGCCGATGGTCGGGTTCGGTAATGATGACGAACCTGCTCGTGCAGTGCCAGCAAGCAGGCCCGCTGGCGCAGCAGTTCAGGCGACGGTCCCGGTACCGGCCATCGATGACCCGCGGATGCAACCGGCAGTTCCAACCGTTAGTGTCGCCGGCGCGCATCCGGCGTCCATTGCGCCTGCGGCAGGAGCGCCATCGGCGCAGGTACGGGTTCAGGCGCCCAACCATGACAGTGCTTTCGTTTTCTGACGGCTGACCCCCGGATCGGCCGAATCCTGGAGGTCCCCCCTCCATCCCGTAGAAAGTGGTACCACTAAACCAAGGAGATCCCCATGGAAATCAATCCTCTCATCCAGCAGAAGAACCGCAAGGCCATCGTCGACAACGCTGTTTCCGTGAGCAAGACCCTGCTGAAGGCGGTGGCGCTCACCGCCATGTTCGCGCTTCCGGCTTTCGCTGATGGCGGCTTCGCGGATACCGACAAGAAGGTCTGTGGCTTCCTCGACAACATCAATGGCCTGTTGAGCATGGCGTCCATCGCGGTCGTGACGATCGCCGTCATCTTTGCCGGTTACCAGATCGCTTTCGCCCACAAGCGCATCAGCGACGTATCCCCGATCCTGATCGGTGGCCTCCTGATCGGCGCCGCGGGCCAGATCGCTTCGATGGTCATCGGCAAGGGCGACGGCGCCAGCGAATGCAGCGCGATGATCGTCAACAGCGTGGCGCCGTACCTTGCATAAGAACGTGGTCTTCCGCGGCTGCACCCGCCCGCCTATGTTCATGGGGGTGCCCTATGTTCCCTTCTTTCTGGGGGCGGGTGGGGTGCTGCTGCTGTCGATGTACACCAACCTGTTCTTCCTGCTGCTGATGCCGGTGGTCATTTTCATCATGCGCCAGCTGACACGGCGCGACGAGATGATTTTCCGGTTGCTCGGCCTGAAGCTGCAGGTACGGCTGCGCATGCGCAACATCCGCGATCACAACGGTATGTGGGTGCTCACGCCAAACAGCTATAGGCAAAAGCCACCTTTGCAGTAACCGGCCAGGTGCCGGCCCTTTGGGGCCGGCATCGGGTTTGTTCCATCCAATTTCGCAGAACGCAATTCCATGCCCAATGCCAGATTCATGCCGGATACGCCGATCAGCGAGTTCATCCCGCTGTCGAGCCATGTAGCCCCATCGGTGGTGAAGACCACGGGTGGCGACTATCTGCTGACCTGGCATCTGGAAGGGCTGCCTTTCGTCGGCCGGGAGGAGTGGGATCTCGAGCACCGGCACAACACGTTCAATCGTCTGTTGCAGACACTGCGGGCCCCCGATTTCGTCAACGTCGCGTTCTGGGTCCACGATATCCGTCGGCGCCGGCGCATCGATACGCGCAACAAGTTCGACCAGAAGTTCAACCAGGAACTATCCGACGCCTATTTCACGTCGCTTTCTGCGCAGAAGCTGATGCAGAACGACCTTTATCTGACCATGCTTTACCGCCCGGTGGTCACCGGCAAGCGGTTTGTGGAGAAATCGGCCGACACCAGCAAGCTGCAGGCCGAGCAGGACCAGGCGGTTGCGAAGCTGATGGAGCTCGCCAGCAATGTTGAGGCGGTCCTGAAGGAATATTCGCCTTACCGCCTGGGGATGTACGAGGCGTCCAACGGTATCGTGTTTTCCGAGACGCTCGAGTTCTTCGGCTACCTGATCAACCGTATCGAGGAACCGGTGCCGGTACTCGCTGCCCCCGTGCACGACTATCTGCCGGTCAGCCGGCATATGTTCTCCACCAAGACCGGCGACTTCGTGGTCAGTACGCCGAGTGGTGGCCAGCAGTTCGGCGCGATTCTCAATGTCAAGGAGTATGCCGACTCCACCTATCCCGGCATCCTCAACGGGTTGAAGTACCTCGATTTCGAGTATGTGATCACCCATTCGTTCAGTCCCATGGGGCGCCACGATGCCCTGAAGGTACTGGAACGGACCAAGGGCATGATGGTGTCCTCTGGCGACAAGGCGGTCAGCCAGATCGTGGAGCTGGACTACGCGATGGACCAGCTCGCCTCGGGAAATTTCGTGCTGGGTGAGTACCACTTCATCATCAGCATCTATGCGGAGAACCAGGACAAGCTGTCGCAGCAGGTCGCGGCGACCCGTGCCGAGCTTTCGAATGCGGGCTTTGTTTCGGCGAAGGAAGACATCGCCGTCACGGCTTCCTTCTACTCGCAGATTCCCGCGAACTGGAAGTACAGGACACGCCTGGCCAATCTCAGTTCGCTGAACTTCCTCGGATTGTCCCCGCTGCACAACTTTGCCGGCGGCAAGAAGTCCAATAACCCGTGGGGCGATTGTGTCACCACGCTGCAGACGACCAATGGGCAGCCCTATTTCTTCAATTTCCACGCCACCCATCCGGGCGAGAACTCGCTGGGAGAGAAGGCCATCGCCAATACCATGGTGATCGGCAAGTCGGGTACCGGCAAGACCGCATTGATCAACTTCCTGCTCAGCCAGGTACAAAAGCTCGATCCCGGGCCCACGATCTTCTTCTTCGACAAGGATCGCGGCGCGGAGATCTTCGTCCGGGCCTGTGGCGGCAATTACCTCGCACTGGAGAACGGCCAGCCGACGGGGTTCAATCCGTTCCAGTGCGAGCGCAACGAAGCCAATATCCAGTTCCTTGCCGAGTTGATCAAGGTGCTGGCAGGCAAGTCGGCCTATAGCGCACGTGAAGAGGAGGATATCTACCGCGCGGTGGAGAACATGCTCGACACGCCGCCGCACCTGCGCAACATGACGAACTTCCAGAAGAGTCTGCCCAACATGGGCGACGACGGCCTGTATGCACGCATGCGGCGCTGGACCGCGGGCAATGCGCTGGGCTGGGTGTTCGACAACCCGGTAGACACGATCGACTTGCAGAAAGCCAATATCATCGGCTTCGACTACACGGACATCATCGACAATCCGGAAGTCCGGGTGCCGGTCATCAATTACCTGCTGCACCGCCTCGAGGCGCTGATCGACGGCCGGCGGCTGATCTATGTGATGGACGAGTTCTGGAAGATCCTGGATGGCAAGGGGGGATTGAAGGAGTTCGCCAAGAACAAGCAGAAGACCATCCGCAAGCAGAACGGTCTCGGCATTTTCGCCACCCAGAGTCCCGAGGATGCGCTGGCCAGCGACATCTCCGCGGCATTGGTGGAGCAGACGGCCACGATGATCCTGTTGCCCAATCCGAATGCGAGCAAGCAGGACTACATGGATGGCCTGAAGCTTACCGAGTCCGAATACCAGGTCGTGGTCAGCCTCGACGAACGGTCGCGTTGTTTCCTGGTCAAGCAGGGGCATGCCTCGACAGTGTGCCAGCTGAACCTGCGGGGTCTGGACGACGCGCTTTCGGTCATCTCCGCTTCCACGGACAACATCGAGATCATGCACGAAGTGCTTCACCGGCGCTCGATCGAGCTGGGTATCGCAGAGGATGCGCTTACCCCGGAACAATGGCTCCAGGATTTCTATGAGAACCGCAAGGGGTCGGGCAAGTCGGCACGGCCCGAGCGTGGATTACGTGGTCCTCACGCTGTCAGTGGAAACTAAGGATGCAATGCGTCCGGGTAGATTATGGGAACGGGAATTCGGGAAATTCAAGGGAATTAATATGAAAATTCGTATCCATTGGCTCAAGTCGAGGAAGTCGAAGCTGCTGCCTTGGGGCAGCCTGGCGGTCGCCTTGGTTGCGTTGGGTGGGGCCGGTCCGGCCCAGGCGGATTGGAAGGTCAAGGATGAAACCCTGATCAAGGACAGCAAGGATCAATGGAAGACCGAGAACGAGCAGCGTGACAGTCTCCGCCGCATCGGTGCCTATCAGTCTGCGGGCGAGAAGCTGGAGGAGCCCAAGGATGACGAGGTCCTGCCCAAGGACAGGCCGAGTGAAACGGTGGACCTTGACGTCAGCAAGCGCTGCAAGGAGCCGGACAAGAAAGAGGGCGTGGCGGGGCAGCAATACAACCTCTGCCAGGAGATCGTGAAAACCGAGCGCGCCCAGTACACCTATTCGATGAAAGTGTACGAGAACACCAAGAAGCGTTACGAGGCGTTCGACAGGATCCAGAAGGAACGCGAGAAAATCGGTGAGAACGATGCCGGAAAACTGGCCGACAACACCAACAAGCTGCTCGCGCTGTTGACGTTGATGGAAATCGACAAGCAGCAGCACGATACCTACATGGCTGCCTATTCAGCCCGGTTGCATTACCTGAACAAATCGGTCGAGGAGCTCACCCGGCAGACAATCGGCGGGGACCCGGGAGCCAAGAAGTCGTTTGGCGCCGATCTGGCAGGGCGTGCCGCCGGTTTGGCAACGCTCGCATTGGCGCTTGACGCGTTGAAGACGGAGAATCGGTACAACCCGTAATCGCAATGCCGGCCTGGATGGCGACGGCATATGAGAATCCTCGTCGGGACGAGGCAAAGAGGTGCTCCGCGCAGCCCTCGACTCCGGACAATCCGGAAACTTCAGGGACATGGTCATGTTTGACGGTATTCTAGATGATGTAAATCGCTTTGCGTTCTTCAAGCTGATATTCGATTTTCTTGATGACGAGATAGCGACTTTCCGCGACAACCTGATGGGAAACCTGATGGTATGGGTAGTGGCCGTCGCCCTGGTTGCGCTCACTCTGTGGATATTGTTCCAGGGTTATCTCGTGGCGACCGGTCGTTCGCGCGAGTCGGCCATGGGACTGGTCGTCAATTCGATGCGGGCGACATTGATCGTATCGGTTGCCGCATCCATGGGGGTATCGGGTGTGCCGCTTTATGGCTTTTTCACCGATTCGTTGCCGACCGAGATCAACAAACTGGTCACCAACAGCGACGATCCGCCTGCCGACAAGATTGACGACAATCTGGCATTGATGAGCGCCACGCTCACCGGGCTCGATGCGCTCAATGTGAACGGCATGATGACGTTGAAGGAAGATGCCGACAAAGCCAAGCTCATGGCGACAGTGGGTGTCGCCGGACCGTCGCTCGTGGCCGGCTCCATGATGCTGCTGTACAAGGTCGCGCTGGCGCTGTTCGTGGGTCTGGGGCCATTATTCATTCTTTCCCTGTTGTTCGAGCAGACCAAATCATTCTTCAGCAAGTGGCTGTTCTATGGCATAGGAACGATGTTCTCGTTTTCCGTGCTTTGTTTCATGGTGGCCGTATCCATGAAGCTGGTGGCAGCTGCCGCGGCGGCATTCGCTGTGCAATACGCAGCCATGCTGGCGCTCAGCGATCCTGGCACTGCCATCGAAGGTGTGAGCAGCATGGCGATGCAGCAGGGGGGGATCGGTCTTATCCTGACCACCTTGATCCTGACCTGCCCGCCCATGGCGGCCATGTTCTTCCAGGGGACCTTGGGTAACTTCACCGCCTACTCGATGATGGGGGCGCAGTTGAATGGTAATGCCGCGCCGCCGAATCATCAGCAGCAGGGTTACCGCCCAAGTCAAGGGCCGAGTAGTGCAGTGCCGGATAGCACGGTGCCAAATTCAGGGGTGGGATCTCGGGTAACAGGATTCAATAATTCCAAGATTGACGACAGCAGTACTGTTGATGTTTCAGGTGCACGTGGATTGGCGGCTAAGGGAGGGGATAGATGAACGGATTGCGCAGTCTGTTTTTATTTTTTTCCTTCTTTGGGGTTGAGCTTGCGTTTGCTCAAACGGCGTGTCCTGTTGGAACTCAGCCAGGGGCCATGGTGTGTGGTCCAGCTCCGAATTCATCTCAGCCACAGCAACCTGCTGCACCAGTAACCCGTTACCCCACGGGCGAATGGCTCGATCGATGGGGAGCGTTCTCGTACGATTCGGATGTGGAGTCCTTGGGGGTTTCTCGGGATGAATCGAGCAAGGAGGTTGCGGAATTGGTGGCAACCCAACGGTGTATAAATGCGGGTGGCTCCAATTGCCGGATATTTAACTCGTACAAAAATGCATGTGTAGCAGTCGCGCGCCAGGCTGCTGGGGCTGGATTGTTTTTTTCAACGCGCCCGAAAGTTAAGCAGGCATCGAAGGTCGCGATTGACGGCTGCAAGAAAAATTATGGTGGGCAATGTGACGTGTGGTATAGCGCATGTAGTGAGCAGGTTTTCAACAAGTTCTAGTGTCCAGATGTGTTGCTCTATCTGAAGGGTATCGGGTAAGGGTGGTTCGTCTGTAAAGGTGCCGGGGTAGTAGGTTTGGTAGTGAGGGGGGGTAATGCATTTTTGTTACTCGCTTTTAATCCTTTCTCTATCGCTTGTGCCGAGTTGGATGTTGGCTCAGATCGCATGCCCTGTGGGAGTTCAGCCAGGATCAGCTGCATGCGGTCCAGCGCCGAGTGCGAATTAACCTTCCCGGTCAGCCATACGTTATCCCACGAGGGAGTGGCTGGACCGCTGGGGGCTGTTTATTACGACGAAGCTTCCGGTTCGTCGGGTGTTGCCAGGAATGGGAGAGACAAGGATGAGGCTGAGAAGGTGGTCAAGACAGTATGTAGTTCTGATGGCGCCCAGGATTGTCGGGCCGTCCTTTCTTGCCGGAATGCATGTGTTGCCGTAGGTGCTTGGGACAGCTTCTGCCATTGTATTCTTGTGCTTATGGGAGTTGGCATATGTTTCGTTTGATTGTTCTCCTGATGTTGATGTCGGTCGCGGGTGTTACGCATGCTGATAATGCTATATATAAGCAGGTGTGCCGCATGGACGATCCTTTCGTATATTGCACACAGGGGTGCAAGGAGACAAAGGCTTGGAAGCCGAGGAAACCTTATGCGGGTGTTGGTTACACTCCTCAGCCTGGATACTGTCCATGGCCAATGACCGGGAAGTGCTGTATAGGTTATGTATGCTTCAAGCCTTGGTCGATGGCGGATTATAATGATTATTATCAGAATCGCGTGGCCATTTGTCCAAGGGCGCATGACGATGGGGCCTGGGTCCGTGAGAGGGGTCAGGGGAATCCGGAGGATGAGCCGATCACGCATTGATTATGTTTGTGCTTTTCTCAAGGGTTGCTCGTTGTGCGGCCCTTGTCTGTTTGTGGGTATATGTCGCGGCTGTAGTCAGAAAGCTGCGATGGGCGAACATCGAGCGGTCTATAGCCGATAGAGACGAACGCGGGATCACCCATCCCGATTGTGAAAGTGCTTGCGGAATACTGCCGAGTTAGGTGCTGGAGAAGTGTCTTGTGGCCAATGGGGCAGACTGCTTCAAAGAGGCGGCTGGTGATACAGATCCTGTCAGGAGCCGTATTTGCTCACATAGTTTGCGTGAATACGTATGCAGGGAGGGCATGGAGTAAGGGCGCGCCGCTAAGCTAGCGGCAGCCAGGCGTCGATAGGGGACGCCTCATCAATGCCCGGAGGGGGCACTCCATGACGCAACACCCGTGGTGGCGCGGCGCCGTCATCTATCAGATCTATCCCCGCAGTTTCCTCGATGCCAGCGGCGATGGGGTGGGCGACCTGCCCGGCATCATCGAGCGGCTGGATTATGTCGCCTCGCTCGGGGTCGATGCGATCTGGATCTCGCCGTTCTTCAAGTCGCCGATGGCCGATTTCGGCTACGACATCGCCGACTACCGCCAGGTGGATCCGCTGTTCGGCACGCTGGAGGACTTCGACCGGCTGCTGGCCAAGGCGCATGCGCTGGGGCTGAAGGTCATGATCGACCAGGTGTTCAGCCATACCTCCAACGAGCACGAGTGGTTCAAGGAGAGCCGGGAAAGCCGCGACAACCCGAAGGCCGACTGGTACGTATGGGCCGACGCGCGCGAGGATGGGACGCCGCCGAACAACTGGATGTCGCTGTTCGGCGGGGTGGCGTGGCGCTGGGAACCGCGGCGCGGGCAGTACTACCTGCACAACTTCCTCAGCTCGCAGCCCGACCTCAATTTCCACAATCCCGAGGTGCAGCAGGCCACGCTGGATTACGTGAAGTTCTGGCTGGATCGCGGGGTGGACGGTTTCCGGCTGGATTCGATCAACTTCTGCTTCCACGACGCGCAGCTGCGCGACAACCCGGCCAAGCCGCCGGAAAAGCGGGTCGGCCGGGGGTTCAGCGCGGACAATCCGTACGCGTTCCAGTACCACTGGTACAACAATACGCAGCCGGAGAACCTGGTCTTCCTGCAGCGGATACGTGCGTTGCTGGACCGCTATCCCGGTGCGGTGGCGCTGGGCGAAATCTCCTCGGAGGATTCGCTGGCCACGACGGCCGAATACACCTCCGGCGGCCGCCTGCACATGGGTTACAGCTTCGAGCTGCTGGTCGACGATTTCAGCGCCGGCTACATCCGCGAGACGGTCTCCCGGCTGGAGGCCACGATGACCGAGGGATGGCCGTGCTGGGCGATCTCCAACCACGACGTCCGGCGTGCGGTGACGCGCTGGGGCGGCGCCTCGGCGTCGCCGCAGTTGGCCAAGCTGTTGACCGCGATGCTGTGTTCCCTGCGCGGTTCGGTCTGCATCTACCAGGGCGAGGAACTCGGCCTGCCCGAGGCCGAGGTGCCCTACGAGGCGCTGCAGGATCCGTACGGCATCACCTTCTGGCCCAACTTCAAGGGGCGCGACGGGTGTCGCACGCCGATGCCTTGGGACGGGAGCGGGACGGCGGGCTTCAGTCCGGCGGCGCCGTGGTTGCCGATCCCCGAGGAACACCGGGCGTTGTCGGTCGCCGGGCAGCAGGCGGAGCCGGATTCGGTGCTGCAGTCGTTCCGGCACTTCATGCAGTGGCGGGCCACGCAGCCGGCACTGCGGTTGGGTGCGATCGAGTTCGTCGATGCTCCCGAACCGGTGCTGATGTTCCGCCGACGCCATGGCGGGGAATGCCTGCTGATGGTGTTCAACCTTTCCGGCGATACCGTGCGGGCGGAGGTGCCGGAGGGCAACTGGACGCCGCTGGCGGTGCCGGGACAGGCCAACGGAGCGCTGGATGGACGTGCCGCGACGCTGGCCGGCCATGGGATGCTGTGCCTCGCCGAGCGCGTGGCCTGATGCCCGGTTTTGCGTGGGCCTCAGGCAGTCGGTGTCTCATCGGTCACGACTGATGGCTTGTGGCCATGCAGCGCCGCTCCCGCAAGCTCCCTGCCATTGGTAGGAGCGACGTCAGTCGCGAGCTTTTCGAGCAGCAACAAGGCGACGTGGGAGTGCGCTTGTCTCCCTTGAATGGGAGAAGAGTCTTTTTCCCGGAAAGAGGACGACGAAAGGCCCGCAAGGGCCTTTCGCATTTCCTGGCCCATGGGGCCTCGTCGTCGGGAACCTGCCGTGGCCCGGCCGACGTGCCAGTGGCCGGATGCAAGGGGCGTCAGGGGTCGAAGGACGTCGCGGGGAGTCTCTGTCGTTCGACCAATCCCTTCTGACCGTGGCAGCTTCCAATCCGCTGCCTTGCGGGTATCGTCCGGCGTTCTGTCTTGGCTGCGTCCGCCAAGCCGTCCTGCGGCCGTTTCCGTCGCCGGATGCACGGTCCGGTCGCGCGTTTCGGCCGGTTCGTCGCATGCGGGTTGCCGGGGGCATCCCCTACCGGCAGCCTGCAGCCTGCCGGTAGGCTCGGCATCCCCATGAAGCCTGGAGGAGTTTGGACTTGAAGACGCTCATCGCCGTGGTTGCCTGGTGCATCCTCTTCGTCCTGTGCTGGCCGCTCGCGGTTCTGGCATTGCTGCTGTGGCCCGTGGCCTGGCTGCTCTCCCTGCCGTTCCGTCTGGTGGGCATCACGTTCTCCGCGCTGTTCGCGTTGCTGCAGGCGATCCTGATGCTGCCGGCGCGGCTCCTTGGTTGGCGTCCACGATACGGCGCTGCTGCGGCCTGAAGTGCTTCGCAGCCATGTGGGAAAGGGGATCGCAGTAGTGGAGGCCTGGAGCATTTCCGCTTCGGGTACCGAGACCATCGTCGTTCCCATGAGATGGGCTTCAACGGTCGAAGTGCTTTTCGACAGGCGATGGGTTGGTCATCCAGTGACTCTTGCTGTCGCGAAGCTTTTCCTGCCTGCGCGGCTGGATGCGTCTTATTCGGATTCGGACATGCCCCGGGTTCGCATCCGCAGGGGCGTCGTCTCCCGGTCGGGTGGATGCCGGGCATCTGTCGATGGCGGAGGGCTGGTCTGCGGGTGTGCCCGCTGATTTCTGGTTTTTCCCGTCCGGGAGTAAAGCGTGCTTTCGGAGGTGTTGTTGCGGCTGAAATTAGGTCGCGACTGACGTCGCTCCTACAAGGTATTGCTGTTGCTGGTCGGGGCGATGCTGCGTGGCCTCGGGCCATCGGTCGCGATTCGTCCCGAACGGGAAAGAACGGCATCGGAGAGTTGCCGGCCCGGAGGGAGGGGGCGGGCAAAACGGCACGGCCGTATAATGGGCGGTCCCAAAACAGTGGGACGGAGGGGGTAGGCGGTCAGGC
>JBEBSP010000028.1:0-19988 GCA_040394255.1 Agaricicola taiwanensis
GCGGCGACGTCGGCGGCGGCTTTCGCATCGGTCGGATGGGTGACGGTGGCGTCGAGCTTGTTGCCCCAGTCGCCGGGGTTGGCGGCGGTGAGCTGGAGGCTGCCCGCCGCGATCGTCGCGATACCGCTGTCGGCCGCGCCGTTGGGCTTGAACAGCCGCACCACGACCGCCTGCGAGCCGCCGTTGGCGTAGAAGTCGTCCACCGCGTAGGAGGCCGGGCCGTTGGCCCAGAGACCGCCGAAGCCGCGGCTGAACTCGCCGAACTTGAAGGTGGTGACGGGCTCGTTCACCGGGCCGCGCCTGAAGCGGCCGAGGAAGGCGGTGACGGAGGTCGAGACGCCCGCGACGGTGCGCACGCCGCTCGCGGTCTCGGTGATGTAGACGCCAGGATAGGTCGGCTGAACAGGCATGGTCGCCCCTTCGTGCTTGGCTGCGAGAACGTGATGTGACGCGACGGGCCGCGGCTCAGCTGAGCTTGCGGCCGATCAGGATCTCGATGTCGGCGGAGGCCGCCGCGTCGTCGTTGGTGATGGTCAGCGTCGCCAGCGACGCGCCCAGAAGCGAGACAGCCCCGCCGAACAGCACCAGCGGGCCGGTGAGCTTGATCTCCTTGGCCCCCGCGCCCGCGCCCTTCACCTTGACCTTCTCGGCGTAGAGGCTGGATTTGACGGCCAGGAAACCGAGCTTGTCGATGTCGGCGAGCTGAAGGGTCAGGGCCTTGCTGGCCTGAGGATCGAGCGTGGTGGAGGCGATCGTCACGGCGTCGACCTCGAGGGAGCCGGAGGCGTCGACGCTGCCTCCCGGCGAACCTGCGTTCAAGGACCAAGCAATCGATTCCGTCATTCGAACCCCCCGGTGCGAAATATGAAAGCCAGGATTGTCAGTTAAACTTAAGTCGAACAGGTTGCGGTCGGGAGTGATGCACAGAATGTCGCAGCGAGTCCATCCGGTCGCGGATGCAGATCAGGGTTTCGATTTATTTATACATGCCAAGACATGGGAATATTAGGGAACGTGAACCGGTGCGCATGTGCTGATTTTGGCTGAACAGCTCCGCAATCGTCGATTGCAGACATGCTTTCTTGCTGTTTCGGGCAAGGATTTTCCAGCCTGTGGAAAACTCTCCGGTGGTTGAGCGCGGGTTAAGCGGGGCGGGCAAATGCCGCTGACATCACAAAACACCCCGCCGCTGCGCGACGGGGTGTTCCGGCTTCATTCTCCTGGAAGGGGAGCGTCAGTCGTTGGCGTAGATGTCGCGGTCCTTGGTCTCGGGCATGAAGAACAGACCGATGACGAAGGTCATGAGCGCCACGATGATCGGGTACCACAGGCCGTAGTAGATATTGCCCGTGGCGGCAACCATGGCGAAGGCCGTGGTCGGCAGGAAACCGCCGAACCAGCCATTGCCGATGTGATAGGGCAGCGACATGGCGGTGTAGCGGATGCGGGTCGGGAACAGTTCGACCAGCTGCGCCGCGATCGGGCCGTAGACCATGGTCACCAGCAGGACGAGCGCGGTCAGAAGGATCACCACCATGGTGGTGTTCATCTGCGCCGGATCGGCCTTGGCCGGATAACCGTGACCGCGGATTGCCGAGGTCATGGCCGCGGTGAAGGTGTCGGACTGGGTCTTGAAGTCCGCCGCGGGAAGGGCCGCGCCGTTGAAGGAGGCGATGGTCGTGTCGCCGACCTTGACGCTGGCGACGGTGCCGGCGGGGGCCGCTTCGTTGGAGTAGTTCACCGAGTTGCGCGCCAGGAAGGACTTGGCGATGTCGCAGGACGACACGAACTTGGAGGTGCCGACCGGGTTGAACTGGAAGGAGCATTCCTTCGGATCGGCGACGACCGTCACCGGGGCGCTGGCCTGGGCCTGTTCCAGCGCCGGGTTGGCATAGTGGGTGATGGCGGCGAAGATCGGGAAGTAGGTGATCGCCGCGACCAGGCAACCGCCGAGGATGATCGGCTTGCGGCCGATCTTGTCCGACAGCCAGCCGAAGAAGATGAAGAACGGCGTGCCGATGAGCAGCGAGACCGCGATCAGGATGTTGGCGGTCGCGGCGTCCACCTTGAGGGTCTGGGTCAGGAAGAACAGAGCGTAGAACTGGCCCGTATACCAGACCACGGCCTGGCCGGCTGTGCCGCCGAACAGGGCGAGCAATGCGACCTTGGCGTTTTCCCAGCGGCCGAAGGCCTCGGTCAGCGGAGACTTGGAGCCCTTGCCCTCTTCCTTCATCTTCTTGAAGGCGGGGGATTCACTCAGCGAGAGGCGAATCCAGACCGAGATGCCGAGCAGGATGATCGACACCAGGAAGGGAATGCGCCAGCCCCAGGCCGCGAAGGCTTCCTCGCCCATGATCGTGCGCACGCCAAGGATGACGAGCAGAGACAGGAACAGGCCAAGCGTCGCCGTGGTCTGGATCCAGGAGGTGTAGAAACCGCGACGATTGCGCGGCGCATGTTCGGCCACATAGGTGGCCGCACCGCCGTATTCGCCGCCGAGCGCGAGGCCCTGGAACAGGCGCAACACGATCAGGATGATGGGCGCCGCCATGCCCCAGCTTGCGTAGGACGGCAGTATGCCGACCAGGAAGGTCGACATGCCCATAATCAGGATCGTGACCAGGAAGGTGTATTTGCGGCCGACGAGATCGCCGATCCGTCCGAAGAAGATGGCGCCGAAGGGGCGCACCGCGAAGCCGGCGGCGAAGGCCATGAGCGCGAAGATGAAGGCGGCTGTCGGATTGACACCCGAGAAGAACTGGGCGGCGATGATGGCCGACAGTGACCCATAGAGGTAGAAATCGTACCATTCGAAGACGGTGCCAAGTGAAGACGCAAATATGACCTTGCGCTCCTCCTTGGTCATGGGGCGCGTCGCATCATGCGCGCCTATAGCGGTTGAGATGCTCATTAGAATTTCCTCTCTGCGGCGTCCGCTGTTCGTGCGGCGCTTCTCTGTTCGGTGGTCCTGCCGGCGCGTGTCACGGCAAGATAATCAAGCGATTTTCGATTATGTGCGGGTCACCCTCGGTTCAGGGAGGCCAGAATCACTGAGTCACTTCAACTCGATCACAATCATGAGAGCGTAAATCTGTGCCCTTGACGCATCTATAAGACATTGGTTTAGGGCTCGGATATCAGAGCATAGGTGTGGATATCTATCTTATCATCTGTATATAATTATATTATACAGTATTCATGGAAATTAATGTGAATTATTACAAATGTAAGTCATCCGCGTCGGAAACATCGCGGCGATGCGCCAAAACGTGCATCGCCGCGATGTTTTCCCATGTAAATTTTTATTTTGAGCGCAATACTGTCGGTTTATGCCGATCCGTCAGTCTTGTTTGCGATATCCTGTAGTTTCCCGACGATGACATCGGAAACATCAATGGAGTTTTCCGCGATGCGCTGCCGCCGTTCCGCCGCCGACCGGTCGAACGGCATGCGCACCGGGTTCTCGCCGTCGATCGCGCGGGCGTGGCGGACGGTGTGGGCGTAATTGGTCACCTGCCGGCGCAGCACCTGTTCGTCGACCAGCAGATCGGGCCGCATGAACATCAGGAACAGGCAGCAGTCGGACAGCGGGTCCGGCTTCAGCGCGCCGTTGCACAGAAGTCCGAAGAGCTGGACGGCGATGCCGAAGGCCGATCCCTTGTGCCCGCCCCAGACGGTGAAGGCGCCGGCAAGCCCTTCGGCGGGGTCGCGTGTCGGCGCGCCGTCCTCGTCGTAGGCGATGCCTTCCTTCAACTCGCGGCCAAGCCGGCGCGCCAGGGTGGCCTCGCTGATCATGATCGAGGAGAGGCCGGCGTCGACGATGATCGGATCGTCGAGCGAGGGAAAGCCGAAGGCGATGGGATTGGTTCCGAAGCAGGCTTCGTTGCTGCCGGCGGGCGCGACACGCCAGTCGGAGCTGCCGGCAGCCATGGCGACCAGGCCCTCCTTGGTGGCCATCTCCATATAGTGGGCGAACATGCCCGTGTACCAGGTGTTGAACATGCCGGCGATGCCGATGCCCTGCGCCTTGGCCTTCTCGATGCCCAGCACCGTGGCGCGGTGGCCGACCAGGTAACCGGCCTGGTCGCCGCCGTCGAGCAGCACCGAAACCGGCGTTTCCCGGGTGACGGCGATGGGTTTGCGCCCCTCGGGCCGCTTGCGGATCCGTTCGACCACCGACAGCGCCCTGGCGAGGCCGCCGAAGTCGAGGCCGCGCAGTTCGCAGTCGATCAGATGATCCGTGATGACCGCCGCCTCGTCGTCGCTGTGTCCGACGACCTTCATGGTGCGGTGGACGAGGTCGCGGGCCTCCTGGATCGTCAGCTTCATCGCGCGTTTCTCCTTCTTTGTCGGTGGTTTCCTAGAAGCTGCCGGTTTCCGGCGGCGCCAGGCTTCCGGTACTGTTGACGCCATTTTAGTCGACTGTCTACAGTGCGGCCCGGCAAACCCGGAGAACTCTTGTGGAACGTGGATATCTGAAAACCCGTCTTGGCCAGGTGCATTATGTGGAGGCGGGGACGGGTGATCCGGTGCTGCTGATCCACCAGTCCGGGCGGTCGTCGCGCATGTTCGCGGATCTTGTTCCCATGCTTGGCGCGTCCTTCCGCGTCGTCGCCATCGATCTCCCCGGCTTCGGGCATTCCGACCCGCTTCCGGAAGGCACCACCATCGAACAACTGGCGGATGTCTGCGCCGATGTGATCGAGGCTCTCGGCGTCGAGAAGGCGCATGTCTACGGCCATCATTCCGGCAACAAGGTCGCGACCGCGCTCGCCGGGCGTCACCCCGGCCGTGTCGCCCGCCTGGTGCTCGCGGGGCAGAGCCACAGCATCATCGCCGACCAGGACGAGCGCAACGAGGCGATCCACAAGTTCGTGAAGCCCTATCAGGATGTGGCGGCGGCGCGCGATCCGCAGCTCATGCGCGTCGAGAAATGGGCGCTGACCTACCGGACCATCACCGCCGCCTGGTGGCAGCCCGGCATCCTCAGCGGATCAGCCAGGGGCGGCGAGGCGCTGGCCAAGGCGCTGGTGCTGGATGCGCTCCAGGGATCGGAAGGATCGGCGCGGCTCTACGGCGCCAACCTCGTCTACGATCTCGGCGCGGGCTATGCCCGGATTCCGGTCGAAACGCTCGTCCTCGAAATCGTGACGCCGGACGAGGACCGGGTGATCGGCCGGCAGGGAGCCTCGGTGCGCGATATCATCCCGGGCGCGAAACTCGCCGAAATCGAACATGAGGACGGTGACGGGGTGACACTGGAGGGGCGCGAAACCGATCTCGCCGCCATTCTGGTTGATTTTTTTGGACCTAAAATGCCAGACTGAGAGGTTCGCGCCATGCGACGGAGCAGGGCCGCGCGCTTTTGAGGTCATCGCCCGTGAGACGCAAGATTCCAAGCACCGCCGCCCTGATCGCCTTCGAGGCCGCAGGCCGGCACGAAAGCTTCTCGCGCGCCGCCGAGGAACTCAACCTGACCGAGGGAGCCGTCAGCCGCCAGATCGCCCGGCTGGAGGATTTCCTCGGCCTCGTGCTGTTCATGCGCGTCAAGAACCGGGTGCATCTGACCGACCCGGGCCGCCATTACTGGGAACAGATCGTCGCGGGGCTCGACAAGATCGAGAGCGACACGATCCACCTGCAAGGCCGCCCGACGGGCGGAGGGGTGCTGGAGCTTGCCGTCATCCCGACCTTCACCAACGTGTGGCTGATACCCCGGCTGCCCCGCTTCCACGCCCAGTATCCCGACATCGTCGTGAACATGAGCGAGAGGCCGGAGCCATTCCTGTTCGCCAGCAGCCCCTTCGATGCGGCGATCCACTACGACCACCCGGCCTGGGTCGGCATGATCCAGAAAAGCCTGTTCGCCGAGGAACTGGTGCCGGTGTGCAGTCCCGCGCTGTCCGGCGGGCGGGCGGACCTGACGGCCGCCGAACTGAAGCGGCTGCCGCTGCTCCAGAAGAGAGGCCGCCCCGAAGCCTGGAAGAAATGGTGGGATCATATCGGCGTGACCGACATCAATTCCCTCGTGGGAACGCGCTACGACATGTTCTCGATGGTCATCAAGGCCGCCGTCGCAGGTCTTGGCCTTGCATTGGTTCCGAAGCTTTACGTCGTGGACGAACTGCGGGACGGCCGCCTCATCATCCCGTCCAATTGTCGCGTGCCCGGGGGCAAGCGCTATTGCTTGGTCTATCCTGAATACAAACACGATCAATGGCCGCTCAGCGTCTTTATCGACTGGCTGATGCGGGAGGCCGATCAGTATGTCGAGCAGCGGGACAGCAATGATCTTTCTATTGCTGCCGAATAGGCCGCTCGACTGAGACAGCGGACGGCTTCAGGCGGCGATATCTTGAGCGATGATGTTTTGTCACTGATGAGTTCCGAATAATCGGTTGAATGTTGTCCCTAAAGCTCCCAGCTTCGTCGGCAGGGAGTTGAGAGCGCGTGAGCAAACGCGCCATTCACGTTCTCAAAAGCGCGCCAGAACGCAAAAAGAGAATACAATTCAATAGGTTACCATCTCCCATATCATGCTGGTCACAGATCGGTTGCAGCCGAAAAGAGCCGGTGCTAAGGGTAAAATGCTAACTGTCGACAGTCTCAGATCGACGGATCGCGGAGGATGACATGAGATTTTCCAGAATTCTTTCCGGCGCCGCGGCGCTGGCGTTCGGCGCTCTGGCCTTCACGGGCGGGGCGTCGGCACAGGACGACATCAAGGCCATGAACCTGCGCTGGGCGCATTTCGCGCCGCCGCAGTGGGGCTCGGCCCAGGCGGAGCAGATGTTCGCCAAGGAGATCGAGAAGCGCACCGACGGCAAGGTCAAGATCCAGTTCTACTGGTCCGGCGCGCTCGGCGGTCCGGGCGAGCTGATGGATCTGGTGTCCTCGGGCGCGGTCGATTTCGCGAGCTTCCCGCCCACCTATTATCCGGCGCAGTGGCCGATGATGGGCCTCATCAACTCCCTGCCCATGACCTGGCAGGACCCCAAGCTCGCCATGGACATTCAGGAATACCAGATCGCCAACAACAAGGCGATCCAGGACGAGCTGGCCAAGAACAAGCTCACCGCCGTCCTGATCCATGGCCTGCCGCCCTACCGGCTGCAGTGCACCATGCCGATCAAGACCATGGAAGACCTGAAGGGCAAGCGCATCCGCACCTTCGGCGACTGGCCTCCCTACGTCATGAAGCAGATCGGCGCCGTGCCGGTGAACGTGCCGCTCGGCGAAATCTACGAGAGCCTTCAGCGCGGCAGCCTCGACTGCGGCTACAACCCGGTCGAGAACTCCGGCTTCCTGAAGCTCTATGAGGTCGCCAAGAACTGGAGCGACATCAACTTCGGCGCGATCGCGGCCTATTCGTCCTTCATGAACAAGGACAAATACGAGGCGATGCCCGACAGCCTGAAGAAAATCTTCAAGGAAGCCTACGACGTCGCCGTCGCCTGGGAGAAGGAGAACTTCGAGGTCGCCGAGAAGAAGCATCTGGCCGACGCCGACAAGGCCGGCGCCAAGGTGATCCACTTCGAGGAGCAGGACAAGCTCGACGCCGCCTTCCCCGACATGCTGAAGACCTGGGAAGAGACCATGTGCGCCAAGAACCTGTGCGACGATGCCAAGAGCGTCGTGGCCGACACCAAGAAAGTCATGGAAAAGGCCAAGTAATCATGGCGAATTCCTCGCACAACGCCAACACCCCCGCGGCCGAAGGGCCGCGGGGACTGGCGGCTCAGATCGACCAGATATCCCGCGTGGTGTGCTTCCTCGCCCTCGTGGCCTCAAGCCTCGCGGTCGCCGCGATCATCGTCATCGGCACCGTCGACACCGTCGGGCGGGCCTTCTTCAACAACCCCATGCTCGGCGCGGTGGAAATGAGCGAGAGCCTGCTGGCGACC
Source organism: Agaricicola taiwanensis (assembly GCA_040394255.1). Lineage (GTDB taxonomy): Bacteria > Pseudomonadota > Alphaproteobacteria > Rhizobiales > Methylopilaceae > Agaricicola > Agaricicola taiwanensis_A. Next base: position 7,905 of record JBEBSP010000028.1, read on the forward strand.
GTCATCTTCCTCGCCATGCCCTACGCCCAGCGGCACGGCCAGAACGTCGTGGTCGACATCATCGTCCAGATGTTCTCGATACGGGCCCAGATATTCGTTTTCTTCATCGCCCTGATCGCCACCTTCCTGGCCTTCAGCCTGCTGGCCTACCAGTCCATAGACGGTGCCCAGGCCTCGATCGCCGTGAGGGAAGTTTCGGCGGGCTATGTGCCGGTGCCCGTCTGGATCGCCAAGATCCTCGCCGCGATCGGCCTCATCCTCGCCGCGCTCGAAACGCTGAGGCAGATCGTCTTCACCCTGTTCTGGCCGAAGGAAGCGCTCGCCTACCGAGGGGCCTCCAGCACCGAAGCCGCATCCCTGGAGCACGAAGCCTGATGGACCCTTTCACCATTGCCACGGTCAGCATCGTCGCGATGCTCGGGCTGATGGCCGTCGGTATCCCCGTCGCCGTCGCCATGATCTCGGTTTCCGCTGTAGGCATGTATGCCGCCGTCGGCGCCGGCTTCACACTCACCACCTTCCGCACCCTGCCGTTCGCCACGGCGAGTTCCTACACCTTCGCGGCGATCCCGATGTTCGTCGCCATGGGCGCGATCGCCGGGTCGTCCGGCATCGTGGCGGACATCTACCGCTCCGCCGACATGTGGCTCTCGCGCGTGCGCGGCGGGTTGTTCATGGCCACCACCATGGCTTCCGCCGCCTTCGGCGCGATCAACGGCTCCACCATCGTCGGCGCGGCGCTGTTCACCCGCATCGCGCTGCCGGAGATGATCAAGCTGAACTACGACCGTTCGGCTTCCGCCGGCTGCATCGCTGCCGCCGGCACCTTCGCGGCCATGATCCCGCCGTCGCTGACCATGGTGCTCTATGGGGTTCTGACGAATGAATCCATCGGCCAGATCCTGATCGCCGGCGTCCTGCCGGGCCTGCTGACCGCCGCCGTCTATCTGATCGGCATCGCCATCTTCGTGCGCATCTGGCCGCACTGGGCGCCGCCGTCCGACCGCAAGTTCCCGCTCGGGCAGCGCATCCGCAGCCTGACCACGGTCTGGCCGATCGCCGTGATCGCCTTCATCGTGGTGGGCGGCATCTATTCGGGCCTCGTCTCACCCTCGGCGGCGGGCGCGGTCGGCGCGGTCGGCGCGCTGACGGTCATCATCATGATGCGCCGGATGACACGGTCGACCATCACGGAAAGCATGACGGAAGCGGCCACCATCACGGCGGTGATGTTCTTCATCGTCATCGGCGGCCTCGCCTTCTCGCGGCTGCTGCTGGTCACCGGTTTCGTCGGCGACATGCTGGGCGCCATCGAGGCCATGGCGCTTCCCGCCTGGGTGCTGCTGATGGCCCTCGTCGGGCTCTACATCATCCTCGGGATGCTGATGGACCCGATCTCCATGATGGTGATGACCGTGCCGATCGTGCATCCGATCGTCACCGGCCTCGGCTACGACCCGATCTGGTTCGCCATCATCATGGTCAAGCTGATCGAGCTGGGCTGCATCACGCCGCCGGTCGGGCTCAACCTCTTCGTGGTGGCGGGTTCCGGCAAGGGCCTGGTGACGACGCGGCAGGTCTACATGGGGGCGGTCCCCTTCGTGGGCCTGGAACTCATCACGCTGGGGCTGCTGCTGGCCTTCCCGCAGATCTCGCTCTACCTGCCCAAGGTCATGATGGGCGGCTGACACTCCGGAGGGTCTGCTCCGGCAGACCCTCCGTCCTGCATAAGACGAAACGCGATAATTGGTGGAGGAAGACCGGTGAGCGCTCCTGATACCTACGAGATTTACGCGATCCGCTACGCGGAAAGCCCGCATCGGCTGAGGGTCCAGAACTGCCTGTTCTGCCATGCCGGCGATGATTTCAACGCGCTTCAGCCGATGGATTTCTATGTCTGGGTGGTGCGCAACAAGACCCGCACGATCCTGGTCGACACCGGTTCCAAAGACTGGAAATGCAAGCAGCGCGGGCATCAGTTCATCCGCAACCCGGCGGACGGCATCAAGGCCATCGGCATCGATCCGGCCAAGGTCGACGACGTCGTCATCACCCATCTGCACTGGGACCATGCCGGGAACATGGACATGTTCCCCAACGCCCGGATCCACATCCAGAACCGCGAGCTGCAGAGCGTCGTCAGCCAGAGCATGGGCGACGCGATGATCAACAGCTTCTTCCTGATCGACGACGTGAAGACCGTCGTCACGAAGCTGTTCGAGGGCAGCGTCACCCTGCACCAGAACGTCACCGAGCTTGCTTCGGGCGTGACCCTGCACGAGATCGGCGGTCATTCGGCGGGGCTCCAGGTGGTGCGCGTCCATACCAAGCGCGGCTGGGTCGTGCTCGCCTCGGACGCCAGCCATTACTACGCCAACATAGACGAGCGGAATCCGTTTCCGGCGCTGCACAATCTGCCCGACACCTTCAAGGGCTGGGACACCTGCATGGCCCTTGCCGACAGCCCGGATCACTTCGTTCCCGGCCACGATCCGCTGGTGCTCAAGCGCTATCCCGCCGTCTCCAGTTCACTCGAAGGCGACGCCGTTCGCCTCGATCTCGATCCCACCGCCTGACCCGCAAGATTCAGGCTATTCCGCATCAATAAAGACAAGGACGCGACTATCATGGGCAAGACCTACGAACTCTTCATCAACAACGAATGGGTGAAGTCCGCCAATCAGGAATACTTCCCCGCGATCAACCCCTACACCCGCGAGGAGCATGCCCAGGTTCCGCAGGCCAGCGCCGATCAGGTCAAGGACGCGGTGTCCGCCGCGCGCAAGGCCTATGACAGTGTCTGGAGCAAGACCTCGGGCTACGAGCGCGGCAAGCTTTTGAACAAGCTGGCCGAGATCCTCGAAGCCAACGCCGAGCGCATGGGCATCCTGGAGACCACCGACAACGGCAAGGTCATCCGCGAAACCCACGCCCAGATGCACTTCGCCGCCCGCGCCTACCGCTTCTTCGCCGGCGCGGCCGACAAGATCCAGGGCGAGACGATCCCGCTCGACCAGCGCGACGTGTTCGACTTCACCCGCCCCGAGCCGCTGGGCGTGGTCGTGCTGATCACCGCCTGGAACTCGCCCATGGGGCTCCTGTCCAACAAGCTCGCTCCGGCATTGGCCGCCGGCAACTGCGTGGTCATCAAGCCGTCGGAGCATGCGTCCGTCACCACGCTGGAATTCGCCGAGTTCGTGAAGCAGGCCGGCTTCCCGGCGGGCGTCGTCAACGTCGTCACGGGCGATTACCGCACCGGACAGGCCCTGACCACCTCGGGCCGCGTCGACAAGGTGAGCTTCACCGGCAGCCCCGGCGTCGGCCGCCAGATCGCCGCGGATGCCGGCAAGCTGCTGCTTCCGGTCACGCTGGAGCTGGGCGGCAAGTCGCCCAACATGATCTTCGAGGACGCCAACATCGACCAGGCGGTGGTCGGCGCTCTCGCCGGCATCTTCGCGGCCACTGGCCAGACCTGCATCGCCGGCTCGCGCCTTCTGGTGCAGCGCAGCGTGCATGACGAGGTCGCCGCGCGTCTCGTGGAGCGCGCCAAGAAGATCAAGCTGGGCAACCCGCTGGACAAGACGACCGAGATGGGCACGGCGGCCAACGAGCCGCAGTTCAAGCGCATCATGCAGTCGATCCAGAACGCCGAGAAGGAAGGCGCGACGCTGGCCACCGGCGGCAAGGCCGCCAAGGGCGAGAACCTGTCCAACGGCTTCTTCATCGAGCCGACCATCTTCACCAACGTCAACAACAAGATGGAACTGGCGCAGGAGGAAGTGTTCGGCCCGGTCCTGTCGATCATCCCCTTCGACACCGAAGAGGAAGCCATCGCCATCGGCAATGACACCAAGTATGGCCTCGCCTCCGGCGTCTGGACCACGAACCTGGCGCGGGCGCTGCGCGTGTCGCGCGGCATCCACGCCGGCACGGTCTGGGTCAACACCTACCGCGCGGCCTCGGTCATGGCGCCGTTCGGCGGCTACAAGGATAGCGGCTACGGCAAGGAGCGCGGTCTCCATGCCTTGCACGACTTCCTGCAGGTCAAGAACGTCATGATCGACTTCTCCGAGCAGGAGCGCGATCCGTTCGCCATCAAGGTGTGACGGGTTTTCGCTGACCCTTCCGTCATGGCCGGACATCCGGCCATGACACCGACCATTTTCAAAAAATGCCAGGGAGGTCCGCCATGGACCCGTCCGTCGAGGACTACATCAAGATCATGCAGCTCTATGCCCGCTATGCCCGCGCGATCGACAGCGGCGACGGGGCGGGCTGGTCGAACTGCTACGCCGAACGGGGCCAGTATCTGTCCTCGACCTTCGGCGAGTGCAACGGACGGCCCGAACTCTCGGTGTTCGCCGTGGACCACTACAAGCGCTGGATCGACAAGGGCATCCAGACCCGCCACTGGAACAACCAGGTGCTGCTGACCCAGAACGCCGACGGCACCATCACCGGCTCGGTCTATGTGCTGCTGGCCGGCGTGAGACAAGGCGAGGCGCCGCAGCTCTATCTCCAGACCACCTACACCGACACGCTGATCCAGGAGGACGGCCGCTGGGTGCTGAAGCAGCGCCAGTCCAACGCCGACATGCGGCCCGACCCGTCCCAGCTTGGTTTCGGCAAGTGGGAAACCGGTCAGGGCATTGCGGATTAAGCGACCCGTTGCGGAGTATTGAATCATGACTCATACATTCGATCTGGTTGTCATCGGCTGCGGCGTCGCCGGTCTTTCGGCCGCCGTCGCGGCGACGAAGAAGGGCGCGAAGGTCGCCGTGCTGGAGCGCGCCACCTTCGAGGAGCGCGGCGGCAACACCCGCTGGACCGAGGCCTTCATCCGCATGAAGAACGAGCACGAGGTCTCCGACGACTTCGAGGATCACTTCATGGCCAACGGGGGGCACCACCTCGACCCCAGTCTGGTGCAGGAAACCGCGCGTCCCTACGAGGAATGGCCCGCCATCGTGAAGGCGCTGTCCTTCACCGACCCGGAGGTCATCGGCACGCTGGTGGACAAGGCCGGGCCGACGCTGCAATGGCTCAAGCAGTTCGGCGTCACCTATTCCGACATGGCGAGCTACCTCATCACCCAGTCGACCACCCGAATCAGCCCGGTGGGCGGCGGCTGGGCCATCGTGGAGGCCCTCAGCAATGAGGCCGAGAAGATCGGGGTCACGTTCTTCTACGAGACCACGGCGCAGGATCTCATCCAGGACGACAACGGCACGGTGATCGGCGTCAAGGCGAGCAACGACAGCACCCGCAATCTGCGCCTGATGGGCACGGTGGTGATCGCCAGCGGCGGCTACCAGGGCAATTCCGAGATGATGGGCCAGTACATCGGCCCGCGCGCCAAATATGTGCGCCCCATCGCGCGTGGCGGCTATTACAACCGCGGCGAGGGCATCCGCATGGGCCTGAAGCTCGGCGCGGCGACCAGCGGCGACTTCACCGAATACCACGCCGAGCCGATCGACCCGCGTTCGGGCGTGTCCGAGCCGATCGTCTTCGCCTTCCCCTACGGCATCCTGGTCGACAAGTTCGGCAAGCGCTTCATCGACGAGGCTTCCGACGCGGTGGACGCGATCTACGAGAATGTGGCGCGCGTCATCAACGCCCTGCCGGGCGGCGTCGCCTATATGGTCACCGACGACAAGCTGGACGAAGTGCCGAACTGGCAGCGCACGGTGCGGTCGGACGAGAAGCCCTACACGGCCGACACGCTGGCCGAACTGGCCGCCAAGATCGGCGTGCCCGCCGACGCGCTCGAAGAGACGGTGAAGACCTTCAACGCGGCGACCCGAGAGGGCGAATACAAGCCACTCGAGGTCGACGGTCTCGGCACCGTGGGCCTGACCCCGCCGAAATCCAACTGGGCGCGGCCCATCGACAAGGGGCCTTACCGCGCCTGGCCGGTGGCCTCGGCCTGCTGCTTTACCTTCGGCGGGTTGCGCTACAACACCAATGCGCAGGTGGTGGACCACGACGGCCGGCCGATCCCCGGTCTCTATGCCGCGGGCGAGGTCACGGGCATCTACTACGGCCGCTACACGGGCGCGACCTCGGTGCTGCGCAGCGCGGTCTACGGCAAGATCGCCGGCGAGCACGCCACGGCATCGCGAGGCTGACATCCCTCCGGCGCGGGCTCTGGCTCGCGCCGCCACTTCCAGCACACTTCAGGTGACATCATGGCGAGAACGCCCGACTATTTCAAAGGCAAGACCATCCTCATCACCGGCGGCGGCAGCGGTCTTGGCCGCGCCACGGCGGTGATCTTCGCCCGTGAGGGCGCGCGCGTCGTGATCGGCGACATCAACGAGGCCGGCGCCAGGGAAACCATCCAGGCGGTCGAGGCCGAGGGCAGCGAGGCGATCTTCGTCGCCACCGACGTGACCAAGCGCGATCAGGTCAAGAACCTGATCGCCAAGGGCATCGAGCGCTTCAAAAAGATCGACTTCCTGTTCAACTCGGCGGGCTCGGCGCTGAAGCGCTGCACCTTCCTGGAAGCCGACGACGCGCTCTGGGACCTGTCCTTCGACCTCAACGTCAAGGGCACCTTCTATCCGACCCAGGAACTGCTGCCGCACATGATCGCGAACGGCAAGGGCGTGATCGTCAACGTCGCGTCCATGGCGCACAAGCGCGGCGGGCCGGGCACATCGGTGCATTACGCCGCCGCCAAGGGCGCGGTTCACACCATGACGCTGGGCGTGGCGCGCGAGTTCGCCGATCGCGGCATCCGCTGCCTGTCGATCTCGCCCGGACCGGTGAACACCAACTTCCAGGCGGCCTCCGGCACCACGCCGGAGATGGCTGCGACCTTCGCCAAGGACATCCCGATGAAGCGCATCGCCGAGGCCGACGAGGTCGGCGAGCTGGTGCTGTTCATGTGTTCGGACGCCTGCGAGTTCATGACGGCGGATACGGTCTACATGTCCGGCGGCGGCGGCTGGAAATAGAAACTGTTCGAAAATGGGTGATGCCGGGCTGCAAACGGTGTTTCTCTGCGCTCCGATGCTCACGTACTGAAGTACGCTCCGCTTCGGTGCTCGCGAAACACCGTTTTCGCCTCGGCCTGACCCATTTGTCAGAACAGTTTCGCGCCTGCGATCGCGGCTCTTAGAAACGGTCCTTGCGCGCCCTTACTTCCGTAAAGACCGCCACGGGGTCGGCCCCGGCGAGGCCGACCGCCTCGGCCACCTCGGGCGCGTCGGCGCGCAGGAAGGGGTTGGTCGCCTTCTCGATGCCCAGCAGGCTGGGCACGGTCGGCTCGCCCGCCGCGGCCATCAGTTCCACCGCCTTGGCGCGGGTCTTCAATTCACCATTGTCCGGATCGACCGTCAGCGCGAAGCGGGCGTTGGACAGGGTGTATTCGTGCCCACAGAAGACCTCGGTGTCGTCGGGCAGGGCGCGCAGCTTCAGGAGCGAGGTCCACATCGCCTCGGGCGTGTCCTCCAACAGGCGGCCGCAGCCGAGCGCGAACAGCGTGTCGGCCGCGAACAACAGCTTTTGCGCCGCGAAATGATAGCTGACATGGCCCTTGGTGTGGCCCGGCGTGTCGATCACCTCGGCCGTCATCCGGCCGATCGTCAGGCGGTCGCCGCCGCGCACCAGGCTGTCGAGGCCCTTGATCTTGTCCGCCTCGGCGGCGGGGCCGTGGACCTCCGCGCCGTATCGTTCCTTGAGCGGCAAGAGCGCCTCCACATGGTCGATGTGGTGGTGGGTGATGAGGATGTGGGTCAGCGTCCAGCCGGTCTCGTCGAGGACCTCGCGGATCGGGGCTTCCTCCGGCGCGTCGACCAGCAGGGTGGCGCCGTCGGCCGGATCGTGGACCAGCACGGCGTAATTGTCGTTGCGGCAGGGAATCAGGCGGGTCTCGACGGTCATGGATGTCTCCTCGTGCTGCGGGCCAAGCTAGGGCGCGTGGGGGGAGGGGGCAAGGCGGAGCCTGAAGCGAGCCACGCGAAGGCGGAGTTTCGCTTCATTTCAGGGTCCCGAGTCATGCATCTGACACGCACCTTGCGAATCATTCCCAGCTTAGCGTCGCAAATTTGTAATAGTTCGGACGGTTATCAATTCTTACTGAATTAATAAATCTTGATCTTTGCTGGGATGGCGCTGCCCTCATAACGAAGAGATCCAATATATTCCCCGGTTTCTGATAATGTTAAAGTTCCTATTGCGCCTCTAATATTGTATAGTATCGTGTCACCCTTTACATTAATTACATTATTGGCGTCGCACCCATTCGTCCAGTTGAATGAAAGGCACCCTTTTTGGGTGTCCCGAAACACGACGTTGTAGGAAAGAACCAGGCCATTCTTTGAGAGGAATTTTTTTGCCTCTCCCTGCACGCCCTCGCTCGACAGCTGGACGTCGATGCGCGGCATCTGCATCAAGGCGTCGAAGGCGATCTGCTGGCGCAGGATCGGATCGCGCGCGGTTTCCAATCCGATGCGTATGGCGTAGGCGCGCACCACCGGCTGGTCGGAACAGGCGAGTTCCTGATAGGCGAAAAGCCGGTCAATGGGATCGGCGTCCGCTTCGCCGAGCTTGTCGCGGTATTCCTTGATCTCGCTTGCGGCGATTGTCTTGAATGTCTCGCAGGCTGTGGCCGTATCCGCCATGCCGATCGCGGTTATCATCGCAAGTGCCGCCCAGAATTTCTTCATTTCTGCATATTTCCTGTTTGTAGCAAGCGCTGTTCAGTCGGAATACTGTCACTGCGGGGGTGTGTATTCAGAGACGACAAGGTAGTCTACCCCTTGTGATTTTCTTTGGGTGAACGAAACCGTGCACTTGGGAAAAAGCTCAACGGGCTCGGAAGTGGTGATATGGCTCTGCCAGAAGCCGAAGCCCTTGCGGAAGGAAAAGCTTCGGTTCTTGTTGGTGAGCATGACACCGTTCGACGAACCTTGTACCTCGAAGCTGTCATGCCCGCAGAGCGAGAACTGGGACGATCCAAGCACCGAGAAGGTGCGATGCGGCGAGGCTGGAGTGGCAGCGGCGGGAACGACCGCAGCGGATGACTGCACTTCTGAGCCATTCGCAGGTTCTGGGGATGCCGCTTCAGATGCCACTTCACCGGCAAGCGCCGGCGCTGCATCTGGTGGCGGGTTGCCTTGGCCGGATGCAAGCTTCGAGCGTTCCGCTTCCGTGAGCCGCGCGATCTCCATATCGGCCTTTCGTGCGGCCTCCGCTTCGCGGGCATCGCGCATGAGCCGGGCTGTTTCCTCGGCGGCCGCCCGCATGGCGCGCTGTTCGGCCAGCAGCGCTTCCGCCTGCGATTTTTCCCGCTCGATGCGGGCTGCTTCCTCCACGCTACGCCGAATTTCCGCGTCCTGCCGCAGCTGCTCGTCCTGCTGCCTGTAGAGAATGGTCAGATACAGTGGAATCGCAATACTGGCGAGTGCGCCAGCCCCTTTCAGGACGGGCATCATGGTGCTTGTGGTGAGGAAAAGAGGCTTGATCTTCCGGAACAGATTCATTTCGGACACTGGGGCTCGTCAAGTTCAGGCAATCACGGGTGCTGCCCAATGCGATGAAGGATTGCCGCAACCAGGAAGGGTGATCTTCCGTGCCCCGTGCCAACAGGTCAAGCGCCAAGGGTTGCCGTGCGGCGCGGCGCGAGCCAAGTTGATGCTGCAATCGAAGGGGCATGCATGTTCGATGTGATCGAACTGAGGGACTTCTATGGCCAGCCCATGGGGCAGGTGGTCCGGCGCATCCTGCGCGCCAAGTTCCGCGCCCGCTGGGCCGACGTCTCCGGCCAGCGGCTGCTGGGCTTCGGCTATGCCGCGCCCTTCCTCGGCGTGTTCCGGGAAGAGGCCGAGCGGCTGCTCGCCTTCATGCCCGCCGAGCAGGGCGTGACCGACTGGCCCACCGGCCGCCCGACCGCGTCGGCGCTGGTGGAGGCCGACATGTGGCCGCTGCCGGACGGCGCGGTCGACCGCATCCTCGCCGTCCACGCGCTGGAGGCCGCGCACACGCCCGACGATCTCCTGCGCGAAATCTGGCGCGCGCTGGCGCCGGGCGGGCGGGTCATGCTGGCGGTGCCCAACCGCCGGGGCCTGTGGTCGCGGTTCGACACGACGCCCTTCGGCCAGGGCCGCCCCTACAGCCGCGGCCAGCTCATGCGGCTCCTGCGCGACAACGGCTTCGCGCCGATCGGCTGGAGCGAGGCGCTGTTCTTCCCGCCGCTGGAGCGCGGGCTGGTGCTGCGCTCGGCGGTGGGCATCGAGCGCTTCGGCGCGCGCATGTGGGCCCCCTTCGCCGGGCTGCACATCGTGGAGGCGGGCAAGCAGGTCTACCGCCCGGTCCCGGCGCGCAAGAAGATCAAGACGGCGAAGCTGAAGCCGGCGAAGGCGCAGGTCGGCGTGCTGGCGCCGGGGGGAGGGTGATCCCATGACCGAGGTGAAGAGCACGACGTGACCAGGATCTCATCGCCTGTCGGCGTTCTGCGGAACACGGTGTTCCGCGCCGTCTGGACCGCCAACATCGCCTCCAACTTCGGCACCGTGATCCAGACCGTGGGCGCGGCCTGGATGATGACGCTGATCTCGGGCTCCGCCGACATGGTGGCGCTGGTGCAGTCGGCGACGGCGCTGCCGATCATGCTGTTCTCGGCGATCTCGGGCGCCATCGCCGACAACTTCAACCGCCGCCGTGTGATGCTGGTGGCGCAGGTCTTCATGCTGACCGCCTCGGCCCTTTTGACGCTGCTGGCCGCGCTGGGCGGCCTCACGCCATGGCTGCTGCTGGCCTTCACCTTCCTGATCGGCTGCGGCACGGCGCTCAACAATCCGGCCTGGCAGGCCTCCATCGGCGACATGGTGCCGCGCGATGAGGTGCCCGACGCCGTGCTGCTCAACAGCCTGGGTTTCAACATGACCCGCAGCGTCGGGCCGGCGCTGGGCGGCGGCATCGTCGCGCTCGGGGGCGGCATCGCGGCCTTCGCCTTCAACACGCTCAGCTACCTGCCGTTCATGGCCGTGCTGCTGCGCTGGCGGCCGAAGTTTCCGGAAAGCCCGCTGCCGCGCGAATCCATCGGCCTCGCGGTCTCGGCGGGCCTGCGCTACGTCGCCATGTCGCCCGACATCACCCGCGTGCTGCTGCGCGCCTTCCTGTTCGGCGGCTCCACGGTGGTGGTGCTGGCGCTGCTGCCGCTGATCGCGCGCGACATGCTGGGGGGCGGCCCGCTGCTCTACGGCATCCTGCTGGGCGCCTTCGGCGTGGGGGCGGTCTGCGTCGCGCTGTTCAGCAAGGCCATCCGCGAGGCGCTGCCGGTGGAATGGTGCATCCGGCTGTGCTTCACCGGCTTCGCCATCTGCGCCACCGTCTCGGCCTTCAGCCCCTATGCCTGGCTGACCTGCGCCGCGCTGATGATCGGCGGCGGCGGATGGATGCTCGGTACATCCCTGTTCAACGTCACCGTGCAGCTCTCGGCGCCGCGCTGGGTGCTGGCCCGCGCCCTGTCGCTCTACCAGACGGCCATGTTCGGCGGCATGACGCTGGGAAGCTGGGTCTGGGGCCTTATCGCCGACCAGCACGGCACCGCCAGCGCGCTGCTGATCGCCGTGGGGCTGATGCTGCTGGGGGCGGTGATCGGGTTCACCCGGCTTCGGCTGCCCGACATGAAGATGACCAACCTCGATCCGCTCAACCGCTGGCAGGAGCCGCGCCTGGCGCTGGACGTCACCCCCCGCAGCGGGCCGATCGTCATTTCCATCGAATACTGCATCCGCGAGGAGGACACGGCCGAGTTCCTCGACCTGATGCTGCTGCGCCGCCGCATCCGCCGCCGCGACGGCGCGCACCAGTGGACGCTGGCGCGCGACCTGGAGAACCCGGATCTGTGGTACGAGAGCTACCGCGTCGCGACCTGGCTGGACTATGTCCGCCACAACCACCGCATGACCCATGCCGACGCGGTGGTGGGCGAGGGCCTGCGCCAGCTGCATGCGGGCGACGGCCCGCCGCGCGTCCACCGCACCATCGAGCGGCAGGTCAAATGGACCGGCATGTCACCGCTGGAGAGGGGCGTGGCGGAGGTGGAGCATTGAGGATGATTGCCTTATGAAT
>JBEBSP010000029.1:0-19949 GCA_040394255.1 Agaricicola taiwanensis
GGGCAACGACGTGATCCACGCCAACATCGACGTCGCCTCCATCGACGGCGGTGACGGCTATGACGTCGCCGTGATCTCCTCCACGCCGGAGCAGGGCGCGGTGACGCTCGACGTCCGCAGCTTCGGCGAGGTCGGGTCCAGGGTGACCAACATCGAGAGCTTCCAGCTCTTCGGCTCCCATGGCGACGACACCCTGACCGGCGGGCGCTCGGCCGATGTCCTGCGCGGCAACGGCGGAAACGACACGCTGCGCGGCGGCTACAACGACGACAAGCTCTATGGCGGCGCGGGCGACGACCTGCTCGACGGCGAGGACGGCGACGACTGGCTGGAGGGCGGCGCGGGCCGCGACACCTACATCGGCGGCGCGGGCGACGACACGCTGCACGTCCACGATCTGGGCTTCGCCTCCCTGGACGGCGGCGAGGGCTTCGACACGCTGATGATCGCGCCGCAGGGACAAAACAGCCACTATGTGATCGACGGCCAGGCGGGCACCATCTCCAATGGCGCGACCTTCACCGGCATCGAGAGCATCCACCTCTACGAAACCATCCCAGGGGGCTTCGCGCGCGCGAGCTACGACATCATCGGCACCGACAACGCCGACACCCTGGCCTTTTCCGACGCTTCGGGCAGGGTCCGCTTCGAGGCGGGGGGTGGCGACGACCAGCTTTCCGGCGGTTCCGCCAACGACATCCTCGACGGCGGCGACGGCGACGACCGGCTCAGGGGCAGCGGCGGCGATGACACGCTCACGGGTGGCGACGGCGCGGACACCTTCGTTTTCCGGAGTATCTGGAGCCAGGGCCAGGACATCGTGACCGACTTCGACGCCGCCGAGGGCGACGCGGTCCTGTTCCAGTGGAACCTCTTCTCGGTCATCAACGACTACGAGGATTTCGCTAGCGCGGCGACCCAGACCGAGGACGGCGTCCTGCTCGAACTCTACGAGCCCGGCGTCCTGTCGACCGTCCTGTTCCGGGACGCGGAACTCAGCGATTTCAACGAGGGCAACGTCACCTTCGCCTGAAGGGGCATAGGTCCACGATCATCAAGGAGAACGATATGACGATACTGGTCACCGGCGGGGCCGGTTACATCGGCAGCCACATGGTGCTGGCCCTGAAGGATGCCGGACGCGATGTCGTGGTGCTCGATGACCTGCGCACCGGCTTCCGCTGGGCGGTTCCCGACGACGTGCCGTTCCATCAGGGCGACATCGCCGATGCCGCACTGGTGACGCAGGTCATCAGCCGCCACGGCGTGGATGCCGTGATCCACTTCGCCGGTTCCATCGTGGTGCCGGATTCGGTGGCCGATCCGCTGGGCTACTATGAAAACAACACGGTGAAGTCGAGGGCGCTGCTCGCCACCGTCATCGCCCAGAACGTGCCGCGCTTCATTTTCTCCTCGACCGCCGCGGTCTATGGCGAACCGAAGTCCAGCCCGATCTGCGAGACTTCGACCCTTGCGCCGATCTCGCCCTATGGTGCGTCGAAGATGATGACGGAACTCATGCTGCGTGATGCCTCCCACGCCCATGCGCTGAACTATGTGGCCCTGCGCTATTTCAACGTGGCGGGAGCCGATCCGCTCGGGCGCTCGGGGCAATCCAGCCCGCGCGCGACGCATCTGATAAAGGTGGCGAGCCAGGCGGCTTTGGGCGAGCGTTCGCATCTCGACATCTACGGCGACGACTACGGCACGCCTGACGGCACATGCCTGCGCGATTACATTCACGTGTCAGACTTGGCGAACGCTCATCTTCTGGCGCTTCAACATCTTGAGCTGGGCGGAGAAAGCCTCGTTCTCAACTGCGGATACGGACGTGGCTATTCCGTGAAGGAAGTCACGGAATCCGTGAAGCGGGTGTCCGGTGCGGATTTTCCCGTTCACCTTGCGGAGCGTCGCCGGGGCGATCCGGCGGAACTGGTGGCGAAAGCCGAGAGCATCAAGGCGCAACTGGGCTGGAAGCCGCGGCTGGATGACCTCGACACCATCGTCGGGCACGCGCTTGCCTGGGAGCGCAAGCTGGCGGCCAGACGCGAGGAAGCGGCTTAAGCCAGCTCTTCACCGCTTTGGTCAAGGCGCGGTTCAGCCTGGGGTCTGCCGATGGACACATAGGTGAAGCCATGCGCCGCCATCATCTGCGGCTTGTAGACGTTGCGGAGATCGACCACGACCGGTTGCCGCAATGACTGCCGGATGCGGGCAAGATCGAGAGCGCGGAATTCGTCCCATTCCGTCAGGATGATCATCGCGTCCGCGCCGTCGATGCAGGCGTAGGGGTCGTCGGAATAGATGACGTCCTGAAGGAGCGTGCGGGCTTCCGTCATGCCTTCGGGGTCGTAGGCCCGGATAATGGCGCCCTCCCGTTGCAGGTTCGGGATGATCGCGAGGCTCGGCGCCTCCCGCATGTCGTCGGTGTTCGGCTTGAACGTCAGCCCGAGCACGGCGATGGTCTTGGCGGAAACCGATCCGCCGCAGGCCTTGATGATCTTGCCCGCCATGGCGACTTTCCGGCGCTCGTTGACCTCCACGACCGTTTCCACGATCCGGGTCGGCGCGCCGAACTCCCGCGCGGTCTGGACAAGCGCCAGGGTATCCTTGGGAAAGCAGGAACCGCCGTATCCCGGTCCGGCGTGCAGGAACTTCGACCCGATCCGGCCGTCCAGCCCGATCCCGCGCGCGACCTCCTGGACATTGGCGCCCACCGCCTCGCACAGATCGGCCATCTCGTTGATGAAGCTGATCTTCGTGGCAAGGAAGGCATTGGCGGCATACTTGATGAGTTCGGCGGTGCGCCGCGCGGTGAAGACGATCGGCGTCTCATTGATGAACAAGGGGCGGTAAAGCTCCCGCATGACGCCGCGCGCCCGTTCGTCGTCGGTGCCGACCACGATGCGGTCGGGCCGCTTGAAATCCTCGATCGCGGCGCCTTCGCGCAGGAACTCCGGGTTGGAGACGACCGCGACATCGGCATCTGGCCGGGCCGCGCGGATGAGCGCCTCGACCTCATCGCCCGTGCCCACGGGCACCGTCGACTTGGTCACGATCACGGTGAAGCCCTCGACGAGGCTTGCGATCTCGCGTGCCGCTTCAAAGACATAGGTCAGATCCGCAAAACCGTCTCCGCGCCGTGACGGTGTCCCGACGGCGATGAAGATCGCGTCGGCCTGCCGGATGGTCTGGCCCATGTCCGTCGTGAAGCGAAGCCGGCCGGCCTTGACGTTGCGGTCGACCAGTTCCTCAAGCCCCGGTTCGAAAATCGGGATGATGCCGGTCTTCAGCCGCTCTATCTTGCCGGCGTCCTTGTCGACGCAGGTGACGTCGTGGCCGAAGTCGGAGAAGCAGGCACCGGACACAAGACCGACATATCCGGTTCCAACGACGGCGACGCGCATGATGCTTCCAATCCGTGGCAAAGGGTGAGTGTTTCGTTCGCTTTGCAGGAAGCGGATGTCAAGAGCCCGGTGACGATGGCAGGACGATTGGTTGCGAATGTTAAGTATAAATCAACCAAACAAACATCCAGTTTGATCTTGTTTATCTTCAAGATGGAACGGGAGTGATATGATGGGGCTTTATAAGAGCGCGAAGAATCTTTGGAGATAAGGGTTTTTCACTAAGTTCAGTAGAGGGGTGGGTGTCATGGCGAGTATTCTTGTTGTCGAGAATGAAGCGGTGCTCGCACTTGATCTTGCCGATACGCTTCAGGGCTTGGGGTATGATGTTCTTGGACCAGCTGCCACTGCCGACGATGCATGCCAGTTGGCGCGTGACGAACATCCCGATGTCGTGCTGATGGACATCCGCTTGAACGGTGACCGGGATGGCATCGCCGCCGCCCAGGAAATCGCCTCTCAACTCGGGGTCAAGGTCATCTTCCTGTCCGCCGAAAGCGATGCGGCGACACGGCGGAGGGCGCTCGCGGTTCCGGAATCCGAATGGCTGGCAAAGCCTTGCCCCACGGCCCTCATGAAATACACCCTTGCCCAAGCCATTATGAATTAATAATTATTCTTGGGTGGCAATGCGTATCCGAGCCGCTCGTTCAATCTTTCCAGCAGGCCGGAGGCCGCGTCGGCGATGACCGTTCCGGGAGGGAAGATCGCCTCCGCTCCCGCAGCCCTCAGCAAGTCATAATCCTGCGGGGGAACCACCCCGCCGACGACGATCATGATGTCTCCGCGCCCCTGATCTTCCAGCGATTTCCTGAGGGCGGGGACCAGCGTCAGGTGGCCTGCTGCCAGCGATGACACGCCGACGATGTGGACGTCGTTTTCGACCGCCTGCCGCGCGGCCTCCTCGGGGGTGGCGAACAGCGGGCCGATATCGACATCAAACCCAAGATCCGCAAAGGCTGAAGCGATCACCTTCTGGCCCCGGTCGTGGCCATCCTGACCCACTTTCGCGACCAAGATCCGGGGGCGGCGGCCGTCGTTGACCTCGAATTCCTTCGTGAGCGCCAGGATGTGCTCGACCTTGCCCGACATGGCGCTCGCCTCGCGCTTGTAAACCCCTGAGATTGAACGTATTTCCGCGCGGTGACGGCCGAAGGCGCGTTCCATGGCGTCAGAGATTTCACCCACCGTCGCCTTGGCGCGGGCGGCCTCGACGGCAAGCTGGAGGAGGTTGCCGGAGCCGCCGCGGGCCGCCCCTTCGAGCGCCCCGACCGCAGCTTGAACCACAGCCTCATCCCGTTCCGCCCGGAGCCGCCTGAGCTTGTCGATCTGGCGGCTGCGGACCTCCGCGTTATCGACCTTGAGGACGTCGATTTCGTCCTCTTCCGCCGCCTGGTATTTGTTCACCCCGACCACGGTCTGCGCGCCGCTGTCGATCCGCGCCTGCGTCTTGGCGGCGGCTTCCTCGATGCGGAGCTTGGGCACGCCGGCCTCGATGGCCTTCGCCATGCCGCCCAGCGCTTCCACCTCCTCGATGTGCGCCCAGGCCTTCGCGGCGAGGTCGTGTGTCAGCCGCTCGACGTAATACGAGCCACCCCAGGGATCGATGAAGCGGTTCGCGCCGCTTTCCTGCTGGAGCACGATCTGGGTGTTGCGGGCGATCCGCGCGGAGAAGTCGGTGGGCAGGGCCAGCGCCTCGTCGAGGGCGTTGGTGTGGAGCGACTGGGTGCCCCCCTGCGTGGCGGCGATCGCCTCCAGGCAGGTGCGGGTGACGTTGTTGAACACGTCCTGCGCCGTCAGGCTCCAGCCCGAGGTCTGGCAATGGGTGCGCAGCGCCAGCGATTTGGGCTCGCTCGCCCCCTCCACCTTCATCAGCTTCGCCCAGAGAAGCCGCGCGGCCCTCATCTTGGCGATCTCCATGAAGACATTCATGCCGATGGCCCAGAAGAACGACAGCCGTGGCGCGAAGCGGTCGATGTCGAGCCCGGCGGCTTTCCCGGCGCGGACATAGTCGACGCCGTCGGCCAGCGTGTAGGCCAGTTCCAGGTCCGCCGTCGCCCCGGCCTCCTGCATGTGATAGCCGGAGATCGAGATGGAATTGAACTTCGGCATCCTCTCGGAGGTGTAGGAGAAGATGTCCGAGATGATCCGCATGGAGGGCGAGGGCGGGTAGATGTAGGTGTTGCGGACCATGAACTCCTTGAGGATGTCGTTCTGGATGGTCCCGGTCAGGGCTTCCGGCGGCACGCCCTGTTCCTCGCCCGCCACGATGAACAGCGCCAGGATCGGCAGCACCGCGCCGTTCATGGTCATGGACACGCTCATGCGGTCGAGCGGGATGCCCTCGAACAGCGTGCGCATGTCGTAGATACTGTCGATCGCCACACCCGCCATGCCGACGTCGCCCGCCACGCGCGGATGATCGGAGTCGTAGCCGCGATGGGTGGCGAGGTCGAAGGCGATGGACAGGCCCTTCTGCCCGGCGGCGAGGTTGCGCCGGTAGAAGGCGTTGGATTCCTCCGCCGTGGAGAAGCCGGCGTACTGCCGGATGGTCCATGGCTGGGTCGCATACATGGTGGGGTATGGTCCGCGCAGATAGGGCGCGATGCCGGGGAAGGTGTCGAGGAAATCGAGGCCGGCAAGGTCGGTTGCGCCATAGGCGGGCTTGACCGTGATGCCCTCGGGCGTGAGCCAGTCCGTCCCGCCGGATGCGCCCGGCGTGGCGGGGCGGGACCAGGGGATGTCCGCTAAATCGGGGATGCGGGTCATGGGCGGATATCTCCGCTGTTCCGCCATCCGTCATGCCCGCCCCGGGGCTGGGCATGACGAAGAGTTGGCGACGAGAAGGTCATGTCTCGCCTCCATTCCCCGCCAGCGGCACCGGCGTGGGCTCACCCTTTTCCGCCAGCCAGTCCATGGTGGTGCGGCCGGGCAGGTCGCCCACATGGTTGACCCAGGAGCGCTTGCTTTCAATGCCGAGCGCCCATGTGGGCCGGGCGAGTTCGGGGTCGTCGAGACTGCCCGCCGTCATGTCGATGCTGCCCGAAGCCAGGTTGCGAAACGCCAGAGGCGTGCCGCAGGCGCGGCAATAGAGCCGCTCGGCGCGATCGGAACTGCGGTAATGGCCGGGATTGCCCTTGGTCCATTTGAGCGTTCCCGACTGGGGGACGGCGAAGGCGACGTAAGGCCCGCCGCTCGCCCTCTGGCACATGCGGCAATGGCAGACCATGGCTTCGAACGGTCCCGAAAAGGCATAGCGCACCGCGCCGCACTGGCATCCGCCGGTGATGGTGGAGGCGGCGTCCATCATGGCATCTCTCCAAGCGTGATCGCCTGCGCGACCCGGAGTGCGGCCACGGCATCGCATCCGGCGAAGATCGTGTGCGAGATACCGGCCAGCGCCATCTCTTCGGGATCGGTCAGATGCCCGGCAAGCCAGACCGTCGCCCCTGCGCCGGTCAAGGCCCGCGCGGTCGCGGCGGCGGCCTCGTCATAGGCCTCGTCCGTGCCGCACAGGCAGGCGAGCCGCGCGCCCGAGGCGGAGAAGGCTGCGAGCAGCGCTTCAGTGTCCGCATAGGGGGCCCCGCCGAGGCTGTCGAGCCCGCCCGCGGCGAAGAGGTTCCGCGCGAAGCTGGCGCGCGGCGTGAAGGCGGCGAGGCTGCCGAGCGTGGCCAGGAACACGGCCGGCCGCGTTCCAGCGTGGGCGGCATGGGCCTCGGCCGCGTCGCGCAGCGCTTCGTAGGGCTCGGAGAGACGGTGGGGGGCGAGGGGCGGGAAGGCGGTTTCAGCCACGGGCTCCGCGACCTGGCCCGGACGCCCCCTCAGCACCCTGACCTTCTTCTCGTCCAGCGCCGGATATTCCGAGGTGCCCGTCAACGGCGCTTTCCGGGATGCGATGTCCTTCATGCGCTGCGCCCGCACCACCGCGACATGATCCTGCCACCATCCGCTGGCGAGCGTTTCCGGCAGGCCGCCATGGCGCTCGATGTCGCGGAACAGATCCCAGGCCTTTCCGGCAAGGGCGTCGGTGAACTGCTCCACCGCCCCGGCCCCGGCGCCGGGGTCGGCCACGCGGTGCGCATTGGCTTCCTCGATCAGGATCGCCTGCGTGTTGCGCGCCATGCGGCGGGCGAAGCCGTCTGGCAGGCCGAGCGCCTGGGTGAAGGGCATGACGGCGATGCTGTCGGCGCCGCCCGCACCGGCGGCGAAGGCGGCGATGGAAGCGCGCAGCAGGTTCACATGCGGATCGTGCCGCGTCGCCATGCGCCACGAGGTTTCGGCGTGGATGCGCAGCGGCGAAGGCGTCAGGCCGAGTTCGCGCAGAAGGGCGCCCCACAACAGGCGCGCCGCGCGCAGCTTGCCCATGGTCTCGAACTGGTCCGCGTCGACGGCGATCGTGAACTCGATGCGCCGGGCGGCGTCCTCGATGCCGATGCCGCGGCTGTCCAGCGCGCGCAGATAGTCCACCGCGGTGGCGAGGCCCGCCGCCAGTTCCTGGGCCGCGCCCGCGCCCGCCTCGTGGTGGATGCGTGTATCGGCGCGCAGGGCCGCGCCCTTGAATCCCTGTGTGAGGTAACGGCGCACAAGTGCCGCGAGGGACTCGGATATCGTCTCCGAGGAGTCCTGGAAACCGCCCCGCAGGGCGGCGTCGCCGATCGGGTCGGCCCCGGCGTCGAGATGGACGTTCCCTCCGTCAAGGCCGCGTCGCAGAGCAAGCTCCATGACAGCCGTGGCGGCGTGCGGATCGAAGGGAGCGGCCTCGATGCGGGTCTCGATCAGATCGAGGCGGATGCCTTCCAGGGCGCGGTCGAGGCCGTCCGCGCGCAGGCCGAATCCGCGCGCACTGGCCGCACCGTCGAACACCAGCGCCAGGCCGGATGCGCCGCCTTCAAGATCGTCCAGGGCTTGCACGTTGGCGGCGGCGGGATCGGGCAGGTCGACGCGCGCGGTCACGGTCCAGGGCGTTCCGCCGGGGCGCGACGAGACGGCCGCACGGTCCCTGGAGCGGGGCGCGAGGGCATCGAGCGCCAGTCCGTCGAGGGTGCGCGCGATCAGCTTCCGGTCATAGGGAGCCCCCTTCAGAACCTTGTCGACCAGATGCCGCCAGGTGTTTCTGTCGACATTTGGAAAGTCCGCTGCGAGAGAGGCGTCGGTCATGAGGCGGGAATCCTGCGAAACGCACTGTCTTCGCGACCATGCCACGCCCGAACGCAACCGCCAACATGGCTTTGTTCCCGCCGCTGGATGTCGGGATGGAGTGCATGTTTTACGCGCATGAAGCCACGGGTTGCGATGGTTGCGTCGCGACGGTTTCGAGGGCGGAAGCAGCCAGCGCCGGGCCAGCCGGCGCGCTCGGGGAGGATGGGTCGCCCCGACCGAGGCGACGGCCTCGCCTTCGAACGGGAGGCGATCGATGTGGCCCAAGCGTTTTCAGCAAAAGTGGAAGCCGGTTTTGCGTCAAGAAAACGCGGCAAAACAAACATCGAAATACAGAATATGTCGATGCCGCCGACGATTGCGCTTGAAATCAGAAAGACCCGGAGCGGCTGGCAAGCTATACTCCGGGTCCGGCTGATCTTCTAAGCAAAGGAGAGGCGGGCGAAAGCTTGCCTCTCACTCCCGCAAGATGGGCCAGAATCCTGAAAATCTCAAGACGGGCTACAACGGCTCCAGCGTCTCGAACCGGCGCACGCCCGAAGCGTCCAGCCCGGACAGGGCCTGGTCGAGGCTGCGGCCCGCGATGATGCGCTCGCCCGTGACCTCGATCAGCGGCACCAGCACGAAGGCGCGCTCGAACAGGCGGGGATGGGGCAGGACCAGGTCCGGCTCGTCGAGCTTCACGTCGTCATAGAAGATGATGTCGAGGTCGATGGTACGGGGGCCATAGCGGTTGGCGGGATCGCGAACGCGGCCGAGGCTTTCCTCCACCTCAAGGCAGCGCGCCAGCAACTCCTGCGGTGTGAGATCGGTTGTCACAAGCGCGCAGGCGTTGATGTAGCGGTCTTGGTCAGGATCGCCCCACGGCTCGGTTTCGTGGAAATGCGACAGGCCGATGATCTCCACCCTGTCGTCGCGGGTCAGATGGTCGATGGCCAGCGCGATGTGACGCTGGCGGTCGCCCAGGTTGGAACCGAAAGCAATGGCGGCCTCAGCCATGACGTGTCCTGCGGATCGAGATCGAGACGTGATCGACGATAGCATCGATCGGCACGCTCGGCTTGCGGATCGTGACGTCGACCGCCTGCGCGAGGTCAAAGGTTTCCAGAACGCGGTCGGCCACGCGCTCGATGACCGTCTCCAGAAGTTGCTCGTTCTTCTCCAGGAAGGCGGAGGCGATCACCTCCGCCAGCCTGGCGTAGTCGATGGTCTTGGCGAGGCTGCGGGTACGCGCCGCCTCCCGTGTGTCGGTGTCGACCGCCACGTCGATGTAGAAGCGCTGGCCGATCTCGTTCTCGCCGCCGTAGACGCCGTGATGCGCGAAGATCGCGAGGTTGGTGATGGCGAGGCGGTCGGTCATGCTCTTCCCCGAATGATCGCGCCGGCGACGGCCAGTGCGTCGATATGCGCCGCCACGTCATGGGCGCGTATGATGGATGCCCCGCCCAGCACGGCGGCCATATGCGCCGCCAGCGTGCCGGCCAATCGGTCTCCCGGATCGGTCCGGCCCGTCAGCTGCCCGATGAACCGCTTGCGCGACGCACCCACCAGCACCGGATAGCCGAGCTTCACGACCGCGTCGAGCCGGGCGATGACCACGGGGTTCTGCTCCAGCGTCTTGCCGAAGCCGATGCCGGGGTCGAGCACGATGGAATCCTCCGCGATCCCGGCCTTCAGCGCGATCTCGACGGAGCGCGACAGGAAGGCGGTGATCTCGGCCATGATGTCGATGGCGGGATCGGCCTCGGCGCGGTTGTGCATCAGGACGACGCCCGCGCCATGGGCCGCCGCCGCGCGGGCAATGCCGGGATCGCGCTGGAAGCCCCAGACGTCGTTGACGATCGAGGCCCCCGCCGTCAGCGCGGCGTCGGCCACGGAGGCTTTCCACGTGTCGATGGAGATGACCGCATCGGTCTTCGCCGCCAGCCGCTCGATCACCGGCACGACGCGCGCGGCTTCCTCGTCGGCGGAGACGGGCGTGTGGCCGGGCCGGGTCGATTCCCCGCCGATGTCGAGGATGTCGGCGCCTTCGCCGGCCAGCATGAGGCCATGGGCCTCCGCCGTATCGGGGGTCACGAAGCGCCCGCCGTCGGAGAAACTGTCCGGCGTGACGTTGACGACGCCCATCACCAGCGTGCGGGTGAGGGGGATGAGACGGCTCCCGGCGCGAAGGGTGCGGCCGGTCATGCGCGGGCCAATGCCTCCAGGATCCGCGCCCAGGAGCGGATACCCTTGTGGAAGGCGGTCAGCTCATACTTCTCGTTGGGCGAATGGATCGCGTCGTCCTCCAGCGCGAAGCCGATCAGCAGGGTGTCCATACCAAGCTCGCGCTTGAAATCCGCCACGATGGGGATCGATGCGCCGCAGCCCATCAGCGCGGTCTCCGCGTCCCATTCCTCCTTCAGGGCCTGCGCGGAGGCCCTCAGGTCCTTGCCGTCCAGCGGCTGCTGCTGGGCGGGCGCGCAGGCGAAGTTGCGGAATTCCACCTTGGCGTCGGCGGGCAGTTTCGAGCGGATGAAGGCGCGGAAGCCGTCGCGGATCGCCTCCGGGTCCTGGGTGCCCACGAGGCGGAACGACACCTTGGCGCTGGCCTGCGCCGCGATCACGGTCTTGGAGCCTTCGCCGGTGTAGCCGCCGACGATGCCGTTGATGTCGCAGGTCGGCCGCGACCAGAGCTGCTCCAGCGCGGTGCGGTCGGTCTCGCCCGCGGGCGTCGCGAGGCCCACGCCGCCGAGGAAGCCCGCGACGTCGAAGTCGAGGCTGTCCCAGTTGGCCTTCACCTCGGGGGACAGTTCCGGCACGCCGTCGTAGAAGCCCGGTACGGTGACGTGGTTTTCGTCATCATGCAGCGCGGCAAGAGCCTTCGTTAAGGCGTTGATCGGATTCAGCGCCGGGCCGCCGTAGAGGCCGGAGTGAAGGTCGCGGCTGGCCGCCCGGACGATCACCTCCTCGTAGAGCATGCCGCGCAGCGTGGTGGTGATGCCGGGCGTCGTCTCGTTCCACTGGTTGGTGTCGCAGACCAGCGCGATCTCCGCCTTGATCTCCTCGCCGTGCTTTTCGAAGAAGCCGGGCAGGCTGAGGCTGCCGCATTCCTCCTCGCCCTCGATCATGACGGTGACGGCGACCGGCAGCGACCCACCGACCGCCATCCACGCCCGCGCGGCCTCCAGGAAGGTCAGGAACTGGCCCTTGTCGTCGGACGAGCCGCGCGCGACGATCCGTGGCCCGCGCGGTCCCTCGACCACCTGCGGCTCGAACGGCGGCGAGGTCCAGAGGTCCAGCGGATCCGGCGGCTGCACGTCGTAATGGCCGTAGAACAGCACATGCCGCGTCGCGCCCTCGGGACGGAGGTGGCCGACGACCACCGGATGGCCCCTGGTCTCGACGAGGCCCGCCTCGAAGCCGATGTCGCGGAGCTGTTTCGCGGTCCATTCGGCGGCGGCGCGGCAGTCGTCCGCATAAGCCGGATCGGCCGAGATCGACGGCACGCGCAGGATGTCCATGAGGCGCGCGAGGCTGGCGTCGAGGCCGGCGTCGATGGCGGTCAGGACGGCGGGAAGATGGGACATGACGGCTCCCGGACGGTGTGACGAGCTGTGGCCGGCGCGCTGCCGGCCGGTCACGCTGTCTTCCCGCGAAATCGGCTGCTTGGCAACCGCCGTTGCGCGATCAGGCGAGGCGTGCCCCGCCGTTATCTGCGATTGTTCTTCAGCCAGTCATCGCAGGCTTCCCGGACCAGTTCGTCAGCCTCGTCCGCGCCGCCGTTCTGCCAGTACTCGCTGAAGATATCCTGGGCGGCTTTGGCCTTCTTCTTGTCGTTGAAGGCCTTCGGCAGCGCCTCGTCGAAAGCGTTCATCACCGCGTGGAAGACCTTCCAGTAGGTCTCCGTGCCCGCGTAATCCTTTTCAAGCTTCTTCTCAGCCCGGTTCAGCTCATAGGTGACGAGACTGCGGAACAGCCCTGCCAGGTCCTCGTCGGCCAGTGAGGCTACGGTCTTCTTGCCGAAGTCCATGCTCTTGACGATGCGGTCGATCAGGGCCTTGAGCGTGGCCTTGCGGTCCTTATCGGTTGCATCGGGCGAGGAGGCGTCGGGAATGGCGGTGACATCGTTGGCCTCAAGCCATTCGTGCCAGGCTTGCCGGACCACCAGGTCGGCGTCATCGGAGCCCTTCTTGTTGTTCCAGTAGATGTTGAAAATGCCGGCCGCGCGGTTGGCCTTGTCCGGATCCTTGCGGAAGACGTTCCAGACACGTGTCTTCAGGGCGGTGATCACGTGGTCGAAGGCCTGATACATGACCTTCTCTTCGATCTGTTGCCCCGGCTTGAGCTTCAGGCCGTTGTTGTTGAGGGTATAGATGATGAGGCTGCGGAACTGGGGCGCGATGGACTGGTCCGTGAGCCGGTCCATGGTCAGCTCATCGAAGTCCATGCTCTCGCCGATCGTGACGGCCAGCGCGTTGAGCACGTCCTCGTAGTCCTGCTTGGTCGCGCTGGGCAAGGTCAGATCGTCGGAACCCAGATCGCGCGGCGCCAGCCCTGTGAGAGGTGGTGGAGGGCCATCGATAATGTAGAAGTCGGATGTAGGGCCCCGCTCGCCCATCGCGGAAAATTCAGGGTCTGACCAATCCGGAATCATCGAAAAGTCATCTGCTCGCCAAGCCTCCGGCGAATTCCACATATCGTGCGGCTGGCCCCACAGACCGTTTCTGAATTCATTCGGATTAGAGTAGAAAGTACGCCTCAGCAACCCGCGCTCGTTGCGATAGGTGTTCTCCGATGGAGCGTAGGCCCAAGGGCCCAGCCCGACGGCCATGGCTTCATCGACCGGAACCTGCACGCCATTCACAAACAGGATACGCACCTCTCCATCCGCTTCCGTCAGGTTCGGATAGCGCTGCCCGACCCGGAAGTCGGCGGCATGGAGCAACTCATGCAGCAGGATGACATCCGTGGGCGTGTTCTCCTCATTCGCCCATTCCGGTGAGCCCGGCACCCCGTCAATCCCCGAGCGGCCCGTCAGGAAAATCCGGATCTCGCCGTCAGCCGTGTATCCATATGTGGTGTCCTGGTTCGGGCGATCGCGATTGGCCGCGGAGGGCAGGATCCTGACCGGATCATCGCCGCCATCAAACAGCCTGTGAAGCACTGTCCGGCCGGTCTCGGTGCCGGCCATGGTTATGAGATCGAACAGACGGCCGTTTATGAATTCCCTCTGCCGCAGCGTCGACCATCCGGCAAGGCCTTCGATGCGCAGGGCGCCGATCTGCGCCCATTGCGGCTGGCCCTGAGCCAGGAAACTCGACACATCGTGGTTTGTACCGAGCATCCTGTTCAGGCGGCCAAGATAGTCCTGGATCGAGGCTTCCATTGAGAGGACATAGGCCTCTTCACCCGTCATGGCCGGCGGAGGCTGGTTGGGATCCTCGCTGAGATCGACCAGGCCAAAGCGTCCCACGCCGCTGAAGATCGTCAACCCCCAGACGAAGCGGGCCGCTTCCGCGAGGATGTTGTGTCCCGCCGCGCCGGGCTTGTTGCGGTCGCCGGACCCGCGTGGGCGCACGGCGTTCAGGATTTTCTTGGCCGTGTATTGTCCCGATGCATCCAATTGGTTCTCGTCGGCTCCGGCCTTTCGCAGGATTTCATAAGAATCCTTGTCGCCCGCCCAGGCCGCGTTCTGAATGGGAGTGAACCCGTTCGGCGCGTAGGCTTTCAGAAGCGGCTTCAGTTTGCCCGCCGGGATGGCGTCGACGAGTGCCTGCAGCACCTTTGGTTTGGAATGACCCGCGGCGAAGGCGAGAAGCGAAAGATTGCCGTGGTTGGTGGCAGGGTCCGCACCGGCCTTGATCAAGGCCTTCGTCTGTTTCTCGTCGCCGTTGAAAACCGCGACATGAAGTTCCTGGCTCAGCGCTTTCTCAACCAGCTTGATCGCTTCCGTGGTGGCCGGTGTCCGGCGATACTTGTCCACCAGCCGCGCTTCATCGAGCGCGCTGACGAGCTTCTCCCCGAAGCTGGTCACGTTGTCGGGCGTCACCGTCGTGAGATGGATCCGAGGGTCGTTGAGCAGCAACTGCAGAATTTTGTTCTTGTTGGGAGTCTCGGACCCGATGGCGAGATGCAGCAGAGGAACCGGGCTGTTGAGCCCGCGATAGGAGCGGGCGTTGAAATCAAAACCCGCCGGAGGCTTCTTCAGGAAGGCTTTGACCGCTTCGACATCGCCATTGAGTATGGCGGAAGTGAGCGCCCTGTGAGGTTCCTCCCGCTTCGCGCTCAGCACGGCGCCGAACTGGAGGCCCGGTATATCTTCATCAGGCAGGGGAAGATCAGGCAGCTGCGCGCCTTCTGTCACTCTCATGATAAGCCTCGGATTGGTCCCGGTCCGATCTGACTCACGCATTGCTGCGTATCGATCCAGGCGGAGGCCTATAACAGTAATATTAGCTACCGTATAGCATGGTTAATATTTCATTTTTCAGAAGTATATTTGTTTCAAATAATATCAATTTCATGACGCAATGTGTATTGTTTACAAGAAAAATGACAAAAGATGGGCGCTTGCGCAAGGTATGGGACGATAATCTGAAGATGATTATCGCCACGGCCTCGGCCGTCAGCGCCGCGACATGCGTCAGGCGGGTGTGGTCGTCATCGCGGCGGGTTGCAGCAGCCCGAACGCACCTCGCCATCGCGGCGGATCAGTACGACGCCGAACAGGAAGCTCGTGTCCGACATGCCGTCCGAACAGAGCCGGTCGGTGGCCAGCACCGCCCGTTGGACCGTGCCGCCCGCGAAGCTCATGACCCATGTGGTCAGGTCGTTGCGGCTGGCGCGCGCGTCGAAGATCGGTATGCGCTCGTCGATCTCGGTTCCGATCTCGCGGTAGAGCGCGGTTTTCTTGTCGAACACCAGCGACCAGAACGGCTCGGTGCCCCGGCATTCCAGCGGCGTCGGCGGTTCATTGCCCGCGTAGGTCAGGGGGGCGCCGATGTGCCGGGCGGAAACCCACCCCTCCTTGTCGTAATAGCGGACCTTCACCCAGTCGTCGCGACGCTCCATGATCTCGATGTTGGAGGCGTAAGCCGGCAGGGCGCGCAGGATCGGGGCATCGCTCTTCGGCTCGGCCCGGAGGTTGAGCGTGTCCCAGGGCTGGACGTCGACCACCTGGCCACGCTCCTGGGCAAGGACCGTGGGAGGGGTGAAAACGACCGGGATCAGGACAAGTCCGGCCAGGACGAGGAAACGCCGCCAACTGAACAAGAAGACACTCACCGCCGCAACATGCTCCCCAGGACGCCGCGCACGATGGCGCGACCGACCGAACCGCCGACCGAACCGCCGAGCTGCTTGCCGACATTCGCCGCGACCTGGCCCGCCGTGCGGTTGACGATGGTGCGCGTCACATCGCGGGCAATGGTCTGTGTCGCGGTCAGGCGTTCGCCGCGCTTGCGGGCGGTGCCGAAAATCGTGCCGATCCAGCCGCCGATGCCGCCGGTCGCCGCAGCCTCTTCCTGCTGGGCCGCGACGGTCGCTTCCCCGGCCCGTTTGGTGAGAAGCTCATAGGCCGACTCCCGGTCGACCACCTCGTCGTAATGTCCCGAGACGGGGCTTGCCGCCATCAGGGCCTGGCGATCCTGAAGGCTGATCGGGCCGAGCTTGGCCGAAGGCGGGCGCACCAGCGTGCGTTCGACCATGGAGGGCGCGCCCTTGATCTCCAGCACCGAGACCAGCGCCTCGCCGACGACGAGCTGGGTGATGGCCTCCTCGGTCTTGAAGGCGGGGTTGGGCCGGAAGGTCTGCGCCGCGGCCTTCACCGCCTTCTGCTCGCGCGGGGTGTAGGCGCGCAGCGCGTGCTGGATGCGGTTGCCGAGCTGGGCCGCCACGGTATCCGGCACGTCGATGGGGTTCTGCGTCACGAAATAGATGCCGACGCCCTTGGAGCGGATCAGCCGCACCACCTGCTCGATCTTTTCCAGCAGCGCCGGCGAGGCCTCGTTGAACAGGAGATGGGCCTCGTCGAAGAAGAACACCGCCTTGGGCTTGGCCGGGTCGCCCACCTCGGGAAGCTGCTCGAACAGCTCCGACATCAGCCACAGCAGGAAGGTGGCGTAGAGGCGCGGGCTCTGCATCAGCTTGTCGGCCGCCAGGATCGACACGGTGCCGCGCCCGTCGTTGGTGACGCGCATCAGGTCCTTGATGTCGAGCGCGGGTTCCGCGAAGAATTTCTCGCCGCCCTGGTTCTCAAGCACCAGAAGCTGGCGCTGGATCGAGCCGACGGAGGCCTTCGCCACATTGCCGTAACGCTTCGACAGCTCCGCCGCATTGTCCGCGACATAGGTCAGTATGGCCTGGAGGTCCTTGAGGTCCAGCAGCAGCATGCCCTGGTCGTCGGCGGCGCGGAAGGCGATGTTGAGCACGCCCTCCTGCGCCTCGGACAGGTTCATCATGCGCGCCAGCAGCAGCGGACCCATCTCCGAGACCGTGGCGCGGATCGGGTGACCCTGCTCGCCGAACAGATCCCAGAAGATGACGGGGAACTTGTCGTGGGCGTAGGGATCGAGCCCGATCTCCTGCGCCCGCTTGACGAGGAAATCCTTGTCCTCGCCCTGCGCGGCGATGCCGGAGAGATCGCCCTTGATGTCGGCTGCGAAGACCGGAACGCCCACGTTGGAGAAGGCTTCCGCCAGGATCTGGAGCGTGACGGTCTTGCCGGTGCCGGTCGCGCCGGTGATGAGGCCGTGACGATTGGCGAGCGGCAGGTTGAGATACTCAGGCTTGGTGCTCTTGCCGATGAAGATGGCGTCGTCCCGATCGATCACGCGTGGCGCTCCTCTGATGACCTCATGGAGCCTCGCTTATAGGCCAGCCCAAACATTCCCGCTACGGTCTCGCGGCTTGTCAGCGCGGCCTCCGCCCGTCAGTATCCGGCGCGGCGCCAACGCCGCGATCAGTGACAGGAGACGAGACGAATGCAGGAGCTGTTGAACCGCATGATGCAGAGCGCGGGGCTGGACCAGGCGCTGGCGGAGAAGGCCCTCGTCATCATCCTGAATTTCCTCAACAAGGAAGCGCCGGACGACGCCATGGCCAAACTGTTCGAGGCCATTCCGGAGGCAAGGCCGCTGGTTGCGGAGAAGAGCGGCGGCGGGTTCAGCTTCGGCGGTTTCGGCGCCATGGGCGCACTGAACGAGATGACCGGCGCGGGCCTGTCCATGACCCAGGTGCAGGCCGTCACCAAGGAAGTCATCGGCTTTGCCCGCGAAAAGCTGGGCGAGGACGAGGTCGGCCGCATCGTCGGCGCGATTCCCGGCCTGAGCGCCTTCATCTGACGCGCTGGTGAACCCCATCCGGCTGTTCCTGCGCTAAAGTGCTTTCATCAGGCTGGAGGCTGCCGGAACAGTCGGAGATTCGCCATGCGCCGTGCCCTTCTTATCCGTCTTGCAATCCTCTGCGCCCTCGGCTGCAGCGGAGCGGTGCGGGCGCAGGACAGGGTTGACGTGGCCCTCGTGCTGCTCGCGGACGGGTCCGGCTCCATCGATCCGCAGGAGTTCCGTCTCCAGCGCGAGGGTTACGCCGAGGCGATCGCCAGCCCGGATGTCCTGGACGCGATCCGCTCCAACGCCCATGGCCGCATCGCGGTCGCCTTCGTGGAATGGGGCGGGCCGGAATCGCAGGATGTGGTGGCGGACTGGACCGTGATCGACGGAGAGGCGAGCGCGCAGGCCTTCGGAGCCACGCTGCGCAACGCCGCGAAACGCACCACGGGGTACAACTCCATATCCAACGGCATCGGTGTCGCCATGGGTCTGCTGGCGCGCGCGCCGCAGGCCGAGCGGCAGGTGATCGACGTCTCCGGCGACGGCCCCAACATCGGCGGAAGGCCCATCCACGTCGCCCGCGACGAGGCCGTGGCGAAGGGGGTGGTCATCAACGCGCTCGCAATTCGCGCCGAGGGCAGCGCCATTGCCTGGTCGGCGCGCAATCTGCCGCTGGAGGACTATTACCGCGACAACGTCATCGGCGGACCGGGCGCCTTCGTGGAGATCGCGCAGAACCGGGCGGGCATGAAGGAGGCGGTTCGGCGCAAGCTGGTGCAGGAGATCGCCGATGCCGCGCCTGTGACCCGGCGCGCTGCATCCAAAAGCCCCTCGTCGGCGTTATCATCGCGATGATCGTGGAGAAGGCGATGTGGCGAGTGTTTTTCATCGGAGCCGTGATGGCGGCGTCGGCCGCCGTGACCGCCCAGGCCGCGCCGGAGCGTGATCCCGGCATGTCGTGCCGCGCCGCCGGCCCGGCTGCGTGGTGGGGGCGGTTTTCGGGCGGCAAGGAAACCTATGGTGGTTTCGATCAGGACATCATCCTGCGCCACACCGAGGAACGCTGCTTCCGCACGCAAGCCGGCTGCCAGCGCTGGCTTTACCTTCTCAAGAGCGAATACGGCTATGCTCCGGCCTGGAACGAATGCCGCAAGGGATATCAGCCGGGCGCGCCGGTCAAACCATGGTATGCGCCCGGCCAGTGACGATGAGGAGACGATCCCGATGAGACGCTTGAGCCTGATGACCGCCTTTGTCGCGGCGCTTTTGCCGATGCAAGCCCTGGCCGCCAGCAATCCCATCAGCGGCGCGGCCGAGAATTTCATCACTTTCCGACCGGCCGAGGGTATCCCCGACCCAGTCTCTTACGGCGGAACCAGCGACTGCCGCTCGGCGCCCGCAAACGCCTGGTGGGGGCGCTTCGCCGGCGGGGAAGCGAATTCGTCGTCCGACGGCGACGGCGGTGGCTACAATGTCTACAGCGACGAAGGATGCTTTCCGAGCCGCGCTCATTGCCTCGGCTGGCTGCGCGCCATGAAGTCGCAGTTCGGTTTCCATCCGATCTACAATCAGTGCCAGGCCGGTTATCAGCCCGGCGCGGCGGTGCCGCCATGGTGGTCGAACGCGTCCGACTAGGGGTCGTGAACTCATAAACGTTGCCAGCCTCTGAGGCCGTCTGCATGATGTGCTGGGAGGCACGATGCAGACAGATACGATTGAAGCGGTTGGGATCGATGGAGGGGGATCGTTGTGGGTGAAGCCTGCGGCGGCGACCTTTCCGCTGATCTATCGCGAGGCGATGGAGGTGCACTGGGATGCGGAGCGCCTTCGCCTCTACAGTCCCAAGCCCCGCGAATGGTCGTATTGCGCCTGGTTCAAGCAAATCAAAGATGCTGCACGCGAGCAGGGTGTTGAGTTGCAGCTTGGGCCAGCCACAACGTGGTCAGGTATCGATCCCGAGTTGCAGCGGGCGTTCGCTGATGGCGATTGAGGCCTTTCGCCGGACGACGAAAGCTGATTCAGGATCGGCATGAGCCGATATGACCTGACCGACTTCGAGTGGCGCGTGATCGAG
>JBEBSP010000030.1:0-19850 GCA_040394255.1 Agaricicola taiwanensis
TGCTTAGCAAACATTAGGCGGCGTGAATCCTGACCGTTTACTCTGTTCCGCAATTCGAATTGCCCGGCTAATGTAAAAGTTATGCCTTCAAAAATTAGCTCCAGCATTTCTTCTGCATCGCCAGAAATCCTTTCGTATTCAATCCCCCTCTCGCTGATAACAAAATTGAATTGCTCATTCTTCCTTTCAATAAAGGGAGTAGCATCTCCAATCGGGAAATCGAAAGTTACGGTTCGCCACTTATCGAAGGTTAAAATGTCACCGTTTGCATTCCTGTGATAAAAATCATTGTTAATATGGGCCTCCAGCACATTTAATAGCCGTAGGAATTCCACTTTGAGATCAGCAATAGTCTTTATGATTTGAAATGATTCTGACATTACTATCCTTCAAAATTGCAGACGCCGTTCGGTCGATGAGAGGCTTCCAATAAGATAGATATAAAACACGGAAAGCGCTCCTTCGCTCAGAAGGCCGTGCCAATCCTGCGAATCTCAAGGAGCGAGGCAGGATGGCGGAAGAGGTGGGATTCGAACCCACGGTGGGCTTGCACCCACGGCGGTTTTCAAGACCGCTGCCTTAAACCACTCGGCCACCCTTCCGATGCTCTCCCATAACGCAGATTCCAGGCCAAATACAATCGGCGAAGGCCTCAGCGAAATAGGTCGCATTTTAGGCATTTGCTAACCACGATCACAGCATGGTCGTATTTTCGACACGATCGGACGACCACGTTCAACAATTGCGAAGATGCTGCCCGCAAGGTATTCGGATGGCATCACCGTGCGGACGGTGGGACTACGGGGAACGAGTGCATGAAGCAGATGACGGGGTTTGCGGCTGCGACGACGCGGCTGAACGGAACACGCGCGCTTCGCGTCGCCGGTGTCCTCGGTCTTGCGGTTCTGGTCGCCAACTGCTCCGCCGGCAACGGCATCGATCCCAAATATGGCGTCAAGGCCAGCCCGCGCGTGGTCGCGGAAGGGCAGGCGGTCCCCAAGGGGGGCGGACGCTATCAGGTCGGCAAGCCTTATCAGGTCGCCGGCCGCACCTTTGTCCCGGCTGAAAACAAGAACTACAAGGCCGAGGGGATGGCCTCCTGGTATGGCGCCGCTTTCCACGGCCGCCTGACCGCCAACGGCGAGGTCTTCGACCGCCACGCGCTGACCGCCGCGCATCCGACGTTGCCGCTGCCGTCCTATGTGCGCGTCACCAACATGAACAACGGCCGCTCGGTTATGGTCCGCGTCAACGATCGCGGGCCGTTCCACGGCAACCGCGTGCTCGACGTGTCGAAGAAGACCGCCGAGCTGCTCGATTTCCAGCGCCTCGGAACGGCGCGCGTGCGCGTCGAATACGCCGGCCCGGCCGATCTTTCCGGCAGCGACGACGCCCGTCTGCTGGCGACCTACCGCGAGGATGGCCGCAACGCCCCGGCGCCGATCGCGCTGGCCATGGCGTCCCAGCCGGCCCCGGCGATCGCCACGGCTCCGGCTCCCGTGCCGTCGCATGGTCCGGAATCGGTGGCGGCCGCGTCCTATCAGCCGTCCGTCACCGCTATTCCCATCCCGGCCCCATCGCCGATGCTGGCGGCGGCTCCCGCCGTTCCGGCCAGCTTCACGCGCGGCGCGGCCGTCGCCGCCCCGGCCCGGCCGGCGCCTGTGCGCACCGCCATGGTCGAGCAGGCCGCGACACCGGCCGCCATGCCTGGCGCGACCACATATGCCTCGCAACGGGTGTCGTCCACCTGGGCGGCGGTGGGCGAGCCGATGCCGCTCATCAATCCGATCGCCGCCGCATCCGGCCCCGCGCTTGCGATCTCATCGGGCCGCTGAAGGCACCGATCGCCGCCGCATTGATTGCCGTATCGCGGCTGGTTAAATAGCGCGGCTGATTCAGTGGCGGCGCGCAATGTTCAGGATTATTGCCAGTATTGTCATGGTCGCCGCGCTCTTCGCGGGGCTTCCCGCGCGCGCGGCCGATGACAAGGACGCCCCAACGCGCGCCATCCTGGTCGACACCTCCAACGGCAACGTGCTGCATGCCGTTTCGCCCGACGCCATTTTTCCCCCCGGCAATCTCGCCAAGCTGATGACCATGGCGGTGATCGCCGACGCGATCACCGAAAATCGCATTTCCCGCCAGACGCCATACCGCGTCAGCGAGCGTGCCTGGCGCACCGGCGGCGCGCCATCGCGCAACACCACCATGTTCGCCAAGCTCGGCTCGATCATCGCCGTGGGCGACCTGCTGCTGGGCATGGCGGTGGTGCAGGCCAACGACGCGGCCATCGTGCTGGCGGAGGGCTTTGCCGGCAGCGAGGACAATTTCGTCCTGTCCATGAACGCCTATGCGGACCGCATCGGCCTGAGGGACACCCGCTACGGCAACGCCAGCGGCCTGCCGGGTCCGCCCGCGCAGACCACGGCGCGGGATACGGCGCGGCTGATGCGCCATCTGATCGAGCGCTACCCCGATTTCTACAAGATGTTCGCGGCCAACGAGGTCAACTGGAGCGACATCTTCCAACTCAACAAGAACCCCTATCTCGCCAATCCCGCCGGCACGGACGGCGGCACCACGGGTTTCGCGGAAGGATTCGGCCACACTTCGGTCGTGTCGACCATGCGCGACGGCCGCAGGCTGATCGCCGTTCTCGGCGGCATGCCGACCATCGACGCCCGCGACAAGGCGACCCGCGACCTTCTGGAACTGGGCTTCACCGGCTTCGTCGAGCGTCAGCTGTTCGCGGCCGGCACGCCGATCGTGCGGGTGCGGGTCTTCGGCGGACGGGAAACCCATGTGCCGCTCGTGGCCACCGACAGCATACGGATATCGGTGCCCCGCGCCGTGGAGGGGAAGATCGTCGCCAAGGTCGAATACGAGGGACCACTTCAGGCCCCGCTCGGACGCGGCGACAGGGTTGCGATGCTGCGCATCTGGCGTGACGGGCAGTTGCAGCGCGAGGTTCCTCTCCAGGCCGGAGAGGATGTCGCGAAAGGCGGCCTGATGCGCCGCGCCTCGGACGGTGTCAGGGAACTGACCATGGAGACGGTCCGATCCGTCGCCTCGACCGCGTTCCGAACGTTGATACCGGGCGGCTGACGCATGGCGGGCACAGGCTTGGGCCGGTTCATCACCTTCGAGGGCGGCGAGGGCGCGGGCAAGTCCACGCAGGTGCTCCGCCTGGCCGAACAGCTGAAGCAGGCGGGCATCAACGTGGTCGTGACGCGCGAGCCCGGCGGCTCGGCCCGGGCCGAAGCGCTGCGCGGCATCCTTTTGTCCGGCAGGATCAAGGAGCTTGGCCCCTTTGCCGAGGCCGTGCTGTTCGCCGCGGCGCGCAATGACCATCTGCGCGCCACCATCCGCCCCGCGCTCGAGCGCGGAGACTGGGTGCTCTGCGATCGCTTCGCCGACTCGACACGCGCCTATCAGGGCACCTTGGGCGATCTCGACCCGGAACTGGTGCGCACCCTGGAGGAGGCCGTGGTCGAGGATACCGTACCGGACCTCACCATCATTCTCGACCTGCCCGCCGAGGTCGGCATGGCGCGGGCCCGGGCGAGGGGCGGCAGCGATCCGGCGGACCGGTTCGAGGCCGAAGGCATGGCCTTCCACGAGGGGCTGCGCCGTGCCTTTCTGGAGATCGCCGCCTCGGAGCCGAAACGCTGCGTGGTGATCGACGCCCAGGCCGATCCTGACCGGATCGCACAGCGGGTGTGGCGTGTGGTCTCGGCGCGCTTCAAGATCGGCGCGAAAGCCGTATAACAGGGCATGGCCGAGACACCCGACGACCTTCCCGAACCGGACCGCCTGGATGGCGCGCC
Organism: Agaricicola taiwanensis; assembly: GCA_040394255.1. Lineage (GTDB taxonomy): Bacteria > Pseudomonadota > Alphaproteobacteria > Rhizobiales > Methylopilaceae > Agaricicola > Agaricicola taiwanensis_A. Next base: position 3,828 of record JBEBSP010000030.1, read on the forward strand.
ACACCCGCGCGAGACGATGGCCCTGTTCGGGCAGGACACCGCCGAGCGCGAGCTCCTGGCCTCCTATGCCAGCGGCCGCATGCATCACGCCTGGATACTGGGAGGGCCACCCGGCATCGGCAAGGCGACGCTGGCTTATCGCCTCGCGCGCTTCATCTTCGCTCATCCCGACCCGGCGGCCCCCGAGGTGCAGTCCGCGACCTCGCTGCATGTACCGGCCGACCATCCGGCCGTGCGTCAGGTCGTGCGCATGGCCCATCCCGACCTCCTGGTGCTGAGGCGCGGCTGGGTACACGAGCGCAAGGCGGTATCGTCGGATATCCGTGTCGCCGATGTGCGGCGCGTCGGCCCCTTCTTCGGCTCCACGGCGGGGCAGGGCGGCTGGCGCATCTGCATCGTCGACGCCGCCGAGGACCTCAACATCAACGGCGCCAACGCCATCCTGAAAACGCTCGAGGAGCCGCCCCGGCACGCGCTGTTCCTGATCGTCTCGTCCTCCCCGCGCCGGCTGCTGCCGACCATCCGTTCACGGTGCCGCCTGCTGATGCTTTCGCCCCTGGCGCCCCAGGCCATCGTCACGGCGGTTTCGTCCATGGGCGATGACGCTCCCGACATCGACGACCAGGCCCTGCATGCCGTTGCCGGAGCCTCCGAGGGCAGCGTCCGGCGCGCCATCGAGCTTGCCTCGGGTGAAGGGCATGAACTGCGCGAGATGACGTCCAGGCTGCTCGATGCCTGGCCGAACATTGATCGCGCCGCCGTCCACACGCTGGGCGACAAGGCCGCGCGCGGTGGCTCCGAGGCCTATGAGGCCGTCATGGAGCAGGCGCTGGACTGGGTCCATGCCCGCACGGTCGAGAATGCAGGCGCGCGCGGAGATCAATGGCCGGAACTGTGGAGCCGCGCGTCACGCATGGTTCGTGATGCCGATACCTTCAATCTTGACCGCAAGCCATTGATATTGAATTTTTTCTTTGAGATTTCAGAACTGAGGTAAGGCCGTTTTTTCAAAGAAAAAATCACTCACACCCGAAGACAGGACAAGGCGACGGGCTCTGCGGCGGGTTTGCCTCGTTCCGCCCACCCGAGATGGCCTCATGTTCAAGCCTGATGCGCATGATACCCTCATGTACCCGTAAGGCGGCACCGAAGGCCTGAAAAATCAACAATTCAGCAATCTCCAGACCATTTGGAGAGGCTCTCATGGCGGTCCATTTCCCCGATCCCCTGCACAAGCCCGTGCAAGGCACTTATAAGGGAGGCTACCCATGAGAATCCTCTCGACTCGAAAGCCCCATGTCCGAGCGCAACACCTATTTCATCACCACCGCCATCGCCTATCCCAATGGCGCGCCGCACATCGGCCATGCCTATGAGGCCATCGCCACCGATGCCATCGCGCGCTTCCATCGGCTGGAGGGCAGGGACGTCTTTTTCCTGACCGGCACGGACGAGCATGGCATCAAGATGCTCCAGACCGCGCGCAAGGAGGAGTTGGAGCCCCGCGCGCTGGCCGATCGCAACGTCGAGCGCTTCAAGGCCATGGACGAGCGCCTGGACATCTCCTACGACCGTTTCATCCGCACCTCCGAACCCGCCCATCACGCCGCCAGTCAGGCAATCTGGCAGAAGATGCTTGAGAACGGCGACATCTACCCGGACAGCTACGCCGGCTGGTATTCCGTGCGCGACGAGGCCTATTACGGCGAGGAGGAGACCACCCTCAACGCCGACGGCATCCGCATGGGACCGCAGGGCACGCCGGTCGAATGGGTCGAGGAGAAGAGCTATTTCTTCCGCCTCTCGGCCTATCAGGACCGCCTGCTGGCCCATTACGAGGCCGATCCGGCCTTCATCGGCCCCGACAGCCGCAAGAACGAGGTCGTCAGCTTCGTGAAGGGCGGGCTCAAGGACCTGTCCATCAGCCGCACCACCTTCGATTGGGGGGTGAAGGTTCCGAACGATCCCGAGCATGTCATGTATGTCTGGGTCGACGCGCTGACCAACTACATCACCGGCATCGGTTATCCGGAGACCTCCGAGGCGAATTGGCGCTTCTGGCCCGCCGACGCGCACATCATCGGCAAGGACATCATCCGCTTCCACGCGGTCTACTGGCCCGCCTTCCTCATGTCCGCCGGCCTGCCGCTGCCGAAACGCGTCTTCGCCCACGGCTTCCTGTTCAACCGGGGTGAGAAGATGTCGAAGTCGGTCGGCAACGTCATCGATCCCTTCACCCTGACGGACGCCTATGGCGTCGATCCCGTGCGCTACTTCTTCCTGCGCGAGGTGCCGTTCGGCCAGGATGGCTCCTACAGCCATGAGGCCATCGTCAACCGGATCAACGCCGACCTTGCCAATGACCTCGGCAATCTGGCGCAGCGCTCGCTCTCCATGATCGCCAAGAACTGTGAGGGCAGGGTGCCTGAACCCGGAGCCTTCACGCAGGCCGACACGGCCATCCTGACCGCCGCCGACGGGCTTCTTGCCGAGGCGCGCGCCGCCATGCGGGATCTGGCGTTGCACGGCATGCTCGCCGACGTCTGGCGCGTCGTGGCCGACGCCAACCGCTACTTCGCCTCCGAGGAGCCGTGGCAGTTGCGCAAGACCGATCCGGCGCGCATGGCGACCGTGCTCTACGTGACGGCCGAGGTGATCCGCCAGGTCGCCATCCTCGTCCAGCCGGTCATGCCGACGGCGGGCGCGGCCCTGCTGGACGCTCTCGCCATCAGTGCCGATGGCCGCGCCTTCGCCAGCCTCGGCAAGGGCGGGCGTCTGACGCCGGGCGGTGCGCTTCCCACACCAACGCCGGTCTTCCCACGCTATGTGGAACCGGAGGAGGCCAAGGCGTGAGTCTGCTCGTCGACAGCCATTGTCATCTCGACTACGAGGGCCTCGCCGAGGACCGCGACGGGGTCATCGCTCGTGCGAAGGCCGCGGGTGTCGGCCTGATGGTGACGATCTCGACCCGGGTGCGCCAGTTCGACCGCATCCGGGCCATTGTCGAAGCCCACGACAACGTCTTCGGATCGGTCGGAACCCATCCGCACAACGCCCACGAGGAACTGGACGTCACGACGGCCGATCTCGTCCGCATGGCGCAGCACCCGAAGATCGTCGCCATCGGCGAGGCCGGCCTCGACTACCATTACGACAACAGCCCGCGCGAAGCCCAGGCGCAGGGCCTTCGCACCCACATCGCCGCCGCGCGCGAAACCGGCCTGCCGCTGGTCATCCACGCCCGCTCCGCCGACGAGGACATGATCCGCATCCTGGAAGACGAGACGGGGAAGGGGGCTTTCCCGGCCGTGCTGCACTGCTTCTCGTCGAGTGCGGAACTGGCCCGGCGCGGTGTCGCGCTCGGCCTCTATGTGTCCTTCTCGGGCATCATCACCTTCAAGAACAGCGCCGACATCCGCGCCGTGGCGGCGGAAACGCCCGCCGATCGCCTGCTGGTGGAGACCGACGCCCCGTTTCTCGCGCCCGTGCCCCATCGCGGGCGGACCAACGAACCGGCCTTCGTCGCGGAGACCGCCAAGGTGCTCGCGGGGGTGCGCGGCTGGTCGGCGGAAGAAACGGCAAGGCGGACCACGGAGAACTTTCTGCGGCTGTTTGCGAAAGTGCCGGAAGAGGCGGCCCGTGCGGCTGAACGTGCATGAGCGTGCAGGTCACCATCCTCGGCTGTGGCTCCTCGGCCGGCGTCCCGCGGCTCGGCACGGGCTGGGGCGCTTGCGACCCCTCAAATCCCCGCAACCGGCGGCGGCGATGCTCAATTCTCATTGAAAAACAAGGCGCTAAGGGAAAAACATCCGCGCTCGTGGATGCCTCGCCAGACCTGCGTGAACAGCTTCTGGGCGTCGGAGTGGACAGGCTGGATGGGCTCATCATCACGCATGACCATGCCGATCACACCCACGGCATAGATGATGTGCGCCCCATTGTGATGACAATGCGCCGAAAGTTGCCAACATACATCGATGAGCGCACATCGGGCGTGTTGAACCGGCGATTCGATTATGTATTCAGAACCCCAAATGGAAGCGATTATCCGCCGATACTGGACGAAGTTCGCATAACGGACGGTGAGCATTTCACCATTACGGGAGAGGGTGGTGATCTGGAGATCATTCCCTTCGATGTACACCACGGAGCGGTCGATGCGCTTGGCCTCCGTCTTGGTGGCATGGCCTACACGCCCGACGTCAACGGTATTCCAGAACGAAGCCTGAAACACCTTGAGAATCTTGATGTCTGGATCATCGACGCACTCCGGCCGAGACCGCATCCCAGCCATTTCAGCCTGGACGAAGCCCTGGCGTGGATCGAACGGATGAAGCCACGACGCGCCATCCTTACGAACATGCACAATGACCTGGATTACGAGAGCTTACGTCGCTCCCTGCCGAGCAATATCGAACCCGCATATGATGGAATGAGTATCGAGAGTTAGCCATAACATACTGTTTTACAAATATTTTTCCTATTCTCCGTTATCAAGGGTTGCATCTTAACGGGGATAATCGCCATGCATCATGTCTCGTCCGAGCAAGCCAAGCGTTTCGCTGTTTTCCGGATCGACGAGGATGATCTGGCGCGCCTGCGTGCCTGCGCCCCTTTTGCGGAACAGAGGTTGCCGGGCCTTCTCGATCAGTGGAACGCGCGTTTCTCCGAGTGGCCGGAGATTCAATCGGCATTGATGCACCCCTCGGTACACGCCGTCCGTGTCGCCCATTGGGTGCGCGTAGCCTCCGGCAAGCTGGACGATGGGTTCATGCAATCCGCCGAGCGGCTCGCCGCCATCTTCTATGAGAACGGTGTACCTGGCTATGCCGTGGCGATCTGCCATTCGACCGTGGTCAACGGCATATGCGGCGAGCTTGGTCTTGACGGCACAGGGCAGGGGCGAAATTTCCTCCGCCGCAAGAACGACGATGGAGTCGCGCTTAAATCAACCTTGAACAAGATCGCATGGTTCGATCTGGAAGTCTTGCTCGAGACCTATGCCAAAGCGGAAAAGGACAACAAACACAGGACCATGAATGAACTGGCAGGAGCCTTTGAAAACAGGATCCTCGGCATCGTGGGAAGCGTGGCCTCGGCCGCACAGCAGGTTGACGACGTGGTCGGGCCGCTATCCGAGAACGCGGCGCGCTCGACCGATGCCTCGGCATCCGTGGCCGCTGCCGCCGAACAGGCCGCCGCCAGCGTATCCAGTGTCGCCATGTCCGCCGAGCAGCTCGAACATGCAATCCAGGAGATTTCCGTTCAGGTCTCGCAATCCCAGGCCGTCGCCTCGGAGGCTGCGGAGCGCTCGCGCAAGACCACGGCCACCATCGGTTCCCTTGCCAAGGCAGTCGAGAAGATCGGTGCGGTGGTCAGTCTGATCTCCAACATCGCGGCCCAGACCAATCTGCTGGCGCTGAACGCCACCATAGAATCCGCCCGCGCCGGCGAAGCCGGACGGGGCTTCGCCGTGGTGGCATCCGAGGTCAAGACCCTGGCCGGGCAGACCGCGAAAGCCACCGAGGAGATTTCAGCTCAGATTGCCGGAATGCAGGATATCACCTCAGCTTCGGTTGAAGCGATCGACGGCATCAGTGAGATCATCGACAGGATCAACACCGCCAGCCTCGCTATCAGCTCCGCAGTGGAGGAGCAAAGTGCCTCGACGCGTGAAATCGCCCGCAACACCCAGGATGTCTCATCAGGCAACCGACAGGTCAGCGATCTTATTCTGGGCGTGAAGTCAGATGCTGCCGGCACCGCCGATCTGGCTCGGCAGGTAACCGACGCCTCACGCAGCCTTGGTTCGCAGGCGGAAGGATTGCAGAACGCCGTCGTCGAGTTCCTTCGTGAGATCCGTGCCGCCTGATAAGGCGTAAGGCATGGATTGGTTCCATAATATATCTTATGCGACAATTGTAACCCGTCTAATGATACCGCTTACCTGCGCTCCCGGGTTTGCGCTAAGTTCGCGTCATGACCCCATCGCGTGACATCGCCCTTCTCCTCGAAATCATGGCCGCTCTTCGGACACCCGGCAGCGGTTGCCAGTGGGATTTGGAGCAGACCTTTGAGACCATTGCGCCATACACGCTGGAGGAAGCGGCCGAGGTCGCGGACGCCATCGTGCGTGGCGATCGCGACGACCTGAAGGACGAACTGGGTGACCTCCTGCTCCAAGTCGTCTTCCATGCGCGCATGGCTGAGGAAGAAGGCAGTTTTGCCTTTGGTGATGTCGTCCATGCGATCACATCGAAACTGATCCGCCGTCACCCCCATGTCTTTGGCGATGCCCGCACGCTATCTCCCACGGATATCAAGGCGATCTGGAACTCCGTCAAACGCAGCGAACAGGCGGAGCGCAGCCTGAGACGCCGGGAAAGACCGTCTCTCCTTGATGGTATCCCTCCGGAACTGCCGAGTCTCAGCCAAGCGGTGAAGCTGCAGGTCAGAGCCGGAACCGTAGGATTTGATTGGAACGATCCTCATCTGGTCGCAGCGAAAATCCGTGAGGAACTGCTTGAAACCGAGGAAACCTTCGACAGTGGCGATTCCTCGGCCCGCGCTGAGGAAATTGGCGATCTCTTGTTCGCCGTTGCCAATCTGGCGCGGCATCTTGATGTCGATCCGGATATGGCCCTACGTCAGGCAAATCAAAAATTCAAACGAAGATTCAATGCAATAGAGAAAGATCTTGAGAAAATGAATATAGCCTTGGGCGAAGCTTCACTGAATGAGATGGAAGCGCTTTGGCAGAAAGCGAAGGCTGACGAGCGCGCTTAGTTTTCCAGCTTGTCAGCTTGGGGGTAGCGCCGCTTTATTTCATCCATCCGGCCCGGATTGCCGCGCACCGTCAACAAGATATCGCCCATCTCGGTTTCGACACGGCTGAGGATTTCGCCATGGCGGTAGAGCCAGTTGAGCCCCGCACCGTCATCGGCCGCCACACGTATCTTCAGAACCTCCCGATGAGCCACGATGCGTTGCTCAATCTCAGCGAGGAGGTTATCCACCCCCTCACCCGTTACGGCTGAGACCAGCACGACCGGCCGCTCTTCCAAGTGCCGTCGGGATACCGCGCGCAGTTCCTCGACACGTTCTGTGTCGAGAACATCGATCTTGTTCCAGACCTCGATCAGCCTCTCGTCGGAGGCTTCGATGCCCAAGTCATTCAGAATGGCTGAAACGTCCGCCGCCTGGGCTTCCGCATCCTCGTGCGCGACATCACGCACATGCAGGATGACGTCAGCCCCCAGCACTTCTTCCAAAGTAGCCCGGAAAGCCGCCACCAGCATGGTGGGAAGCTCCGAGATGAACCCGACGGTATCCGACAGCATGACCTTCAGACCGTGCGGCAGCGAAACAGCACGCAGCGTCGGATCAAGCGTGGCGAAGAGCATGTCGGCCGCCAGAACATCCGCGCGGGTCATGCGGTTGAACAAGGTCGACTTGCCGGCATTGGTATAGCCGACGAGCGCGACGATGGGATAAGGCACGCGCTGGCGCGCTTCGCGATGCAGGCCGCGCGTGCGCTTGACCTGGATCAGTTCCTTCTCGATCTTGACCACACGTTCCTGGATCTGACGACGGTCGGCCTCGATCTGGCTTTCGCCCGGCCCCCCCAGAAAGCCGAAACCACCACGTTGACGCTCCAGATGCGTCCAGGAACGGACGAGTCGGCTCTTCTGATAAGTAAGATGCGCGAGCTCGACCTGGAGCGAGCCTTCGCGCGTTCTCGCTCTGCGCCCGAATATCTCAAGGATAAGACCCGTGCGATCAAGAACTTTGGCACTCCAGGCCTTTTCGAGATTGCGCTGTTGAACCGGCGACAGGGGCGCATCCACGATGACGATACCGGCTTCATCCAAACGCAGGAGATCCGCGATTTCCTCCACCTTCCCCTTTCCCAGAAAAGTGGAAGGCCGCACAGCCGATATGGGAACGACCCCCTGCCCTACGACATCGAGATCAATGGCGCGTGCAAGCCCGACAACTTCTTCAAGACGTGCGGTGGGTGAGCGATGATTGATTGAAGGTGTCGCTTTTCGACCACGTTGTGTGACTATTGGAACCAGCACATAGGCGCGACCAGAACCGTCCGGCTCTTTCGAGCCGGACGACCGATGCAGTTCAAAAGAGAGCGGACCTGACAATTAGGCCTTCTCGCCCCCGGTTTCCCCGCCCTCGAAGAGTTGTACGGGTGCTCCAGGCATGATCGTCGATATGGCGTGCTTATACACAAGCTGTGAGTGTCCATCACGCCGCAAAAGAACGCAAAAATTATCGAACCAAGTGACGACACCTTGCAGTTTGACCCCGTTTACAAGGAAAATTGTCAGTGGAACCTTGTTTTTGCGGAGGTAGTTCAGGAATGTATCCTGTAAATTCTGAGCTCGTTCGGCCATAGGCTTTTTCATTCCTTTTTATCGCCCGAGGATGCGACCGTCACTCTGGACAGGCCGAAAGATCATCGCATCGGAACACTTATGCGCGCATTAAATGCCGGAGATCGCTGTTCGGCAAGTGTCCACGTCACAGAGGCATGCGTTCCGCAAATTCATGAAACCCCGCTCTCAGCTTTTGAACGACCTTCCCAGGCTTGCCATCACCAACCATCACGCCATCGATTTTCACGATCGGCATGACGATCTGGGTTGCTGCGGTCAGGAAAGCCTCCTTGGCCGCCTGTGCTTCAGCGACCGTGAAACCACGTTCCACGATCCGTAGCCCCTGATTCCTAGCCACTTCGAACAGCGTCGTGCGGGTAACCCCGCGCAATATCCCGTGATCGGCTGAATGCGTGACAAGCTCGCCGGCATCAGTGATGATCCAGGCGTTGGTCGATGATCCTTCCGTCACGAAGCCATCACGGTCGACAAACCATGCCTCTTTCGCACCGGCCTCTTTCGCAGCCTGCTTTGCAAGAACGTTGGGAAGCAGCGACACGGACTTGATATCAACCCGGGCCCAGCGATTGTCCGGAAGGGAAATGATGGAAACGCCCTTCTCGGCGGTAAGATCGCCTGTGCGCGGGTCCGATGATCGCGCGGTCACCACCATTGCGGGACCAACATCGGCATCCGGAAATGAATGATCCCGGCGCGCGACACCGCGCGTGACCTGAAGATACACAATCCCGTTCCGCACACGATTGCGCCGCAATGTCTCGCGAAGGACCACTCTCATTGCCTTGGGATGCATCGGAGCCGCGATCCGGAGTTCACTGAGCGATCGTGCAAGCCGCTGCAGATGTCGGGTCTCGTCGATCATACAGCCGTTGCGGACTTCACAGACTTCGTAGACGCCATCGGCAAACTGGTAGCCGCGATCTTCCACGTGAACCGCGGCTTGAGCATGGGGAACATAGCGACCGTTGACATAAGCGATGCGGCTCAAGGCAGGACCCTCATCAGGTTCAATCAGAAGAATTCCAGGCTCACGCGGAAAAGCTGCTCGACGCGGCGCACCCTGTCCGCTTCGGCGAACAATATGATCCGGTCCCCAGCCTGGATGACGGTATCCCCGCGAGGCAGGATCACGATGTCCTTGCGGAAGATCGCGCCGACCCTCGTTCCGCCGAGCATATCGAGATCACGCAACGGTTTTCCGACCAGCGGCGAGGTCTCCAGGGCTTCCGCTTCGATGATTTCCCCCTTCCCTCCCTCAAGGGCATGAACGGAGCGGATACGCCCGCGCCGAACATGCTGGAGGATCTTGGAAACGGTCACCGCCTTCGGGTTGATATGCGCATCAATGTCAAGGTTTTCCGCCAGCGTGACGTAGGCTGGCGAGTTCACCAGGGCCATCCCGCGCGGGCATCCGAGCGAACGGGCCATGACGCAGGCCAGGACATTGACCTTCTCGTCGTTGGTTATGGCGACGAGCGTCTCGGTTTCGCTGATACCTGCCTCTGAAAGGATGCTTTCATCCAGTGCGCTTCCATGAAGGACAATCCCACGCTGAAGGGTGTCGGCGATCGCGATCGCGCGAGCTCGATCCGATTCGATCAGCTTCAAGGACGCATGTGGCAGACGTTCCTCGATGGCGCGCGCCACATAGATTCCGATATTGCCGCCACCAGCGACGATAACGCGGGTGGCGGGCACCTCGTCCTTCCCGAATATCCCCAGGGTACGGCTGATCTGCCGCCGCTCCGCGGCCACATAGACGATATCCCCGACAAGGAGATGATCGGAGCTCTGGGGCGCGAAAAGCGTATTGCCCCTGCGCACGCCGATGGCCACCGCCTTGAGATCGGGGAACAATTCGGTGAGTTGCCGCAGCGGTGTGTCGACAACCGGACAGTTACTGTCGCAGTAGATGCCGGCCACGATCACATTACCATCGGCCAGACTGACGATCTCGACCGCACCTGGAAGCGCAAGGCGACGCAGAACCGTTTCAGCCACCTCAAGCTCGGGCGAGATGATGACATCGATCGGCATGTTGTCGCGACTGAACAGATCGCTCCAATGCGGTTCAAGATAGGCTTGCGCCCGGATGCGCGCGATCTTCGTGGGCACGCGGAAAAGCGAATGCCCCACCTGGCACGCCACCATGTTGACTTCATCGTGCAGCGTCACGGCGATCAGCATGTCGGCATCTTCAGCGCCGGCGCGGGCAAGCACGTCAGGATGCGCGCCATTGCCGACGAACCCGCGTATTTCAAGCTTGTCTGAAATGGATTGGATGAGATGTGGCGATGTATCGATGACCGATACATCGTTTTTCTCGGCGGCCAGGCGTTCGGCTATGCCAAAACCCACCTGCCCCGCACCGCAAATGACGACTTTCATCGAGGTTGTCCGGTGTTCATCCGATGCCCAGCGCCTTCAGCTTGCGGTGCAGGGCCGAACGCTCCATTCCAATGAATTCCGCGGTGCGCGATATATTTCCGCCGAACCGGCTGATCTGGGCCAGAAGATACTGCTTCTCGAATATTTCGCGCGCGTCGCGCAAAGCCATTCCCATGAGCTGTTCTCCCCCCGCGCCGTTGGGAAGCGGGGGTATCATGGCGCCGACTTCGGACGGCAGCATGTTCGCCGTCATGATGGAATCGGGCTCGCCTCCTGCCAAGATCATGAGACGTTCGACGTTGTTGCGAAGCTGTCGGACATTGCCGGGCCAGTCATGTGACTGCAGGACTGCCATGGCGTCCTCGCCGATCCTGCGGCGCGGCAATCCCGTCTGGGCCGAGATTATGTCGATGAAATACTCAACGAGTTCGGGGATGTCCTCCCGCCTGTCCGCAAGGCTTGGTATGCGGATGGGAACCACCGAGAGCCGGTGAAACAGATCTTCGCGAAAATGACCTTCCGCGATCTCCTGATTGAGGTCACGCGCCGTGGAGCAGATGATGCGGACGTCGACGTGAACGCGCGTGGCGCCGCCGACGCGGGTGAAATTCTGATCGACCAGGACACGCAAGATCTTGTTCTGTGTCTCGCGCGGCATATCCGCGACTTCATCGATGAAGAGAATGCCCCCGTGAGCCTCCTCAAGCGCACCCGTTGTCCGCGTTCTCCCTTCGCCTCCTTCGGTTCCGAAGAGTTCCGTTTCCATGCGGTCCGGGGTGATGGTGGCCGCATTGATGACAATGAAAGGTCCTGCGGATCGGGTCGACATTGCGTGCATGGTGCGCGCGACAAGCTCCTTGCCGCAGCCGGACGGTCCGGCGATCATGACCCGACTGTTCGTCGGCGCCACGCGCTCGATCACGCTGCGCAGTTGGTTCATCATACTCGATCGGCCGACAAGGCGTGCCGCCTGCCCCGATTTGTGCCGGAGTTCCCGGACTTCGCGTTGCAGCCTCGATGCCTCCAGGGCACGCTGGGCGACAAGCACCAGGCGATCCGCCTTGAACGGCTTCTCGATGAAATCGTAAGCACCCTTCTTGATGGCGGCGACGGCTGTTTCGATGTTGCCGTGACCGGAGATCATGACCACCGGTAACTCGGGATGCTGTTCCTGGATGACGTCCAGGATTTGCAGACCATCGAGACGGCTGCCCTTGAGCCAGATATCGAGGAAGATGAGTTGCGGCCGACGCCGTTCGACTTCGGCCAGTGCTTCATCGCTGCTGCTGGCAACCCGCGTCCCGTGTCCCTCGTCGGATAGGATGCCCGCAACCAGATCACGGATATCGGCCTCGTCGTCGACGATCAGAATATCGCTCGCCATGCGTCAAACACCTGTTTCAGAGGAAGGGGCACCGAGAAAATTCTCGATTGAAAACCGCATACGGACCATGGCTCCTCGACCACCGCTTGCCACCGCCGGGGCATCGAGCAGTTCGATTCCACCGCCATGGTCCTCGAATATCTTCGCAACAATAGCCAGTCCGAGCCCGGTCCCTTTCTCACGCGTCGTCATGTAAGGCTCCAACAGGCGCTGGCGGTTTTCAACCGGCAAACCGATACCGTTGTCCACGACGTCAATCAGGACCTCATTTTCCTCGGAAGCCACGCGAATATCGATGCGCCCCTTGTCCGCTTCGGGAACCGCCGAAATAGCCTCGGCCGCATTCTTGATGATGTTGGTCACCGCCTGTGACACCTGGCGGCGATCGAACCTCACCCGCAGTGGCGTCTCCGGCAGATCCAGGGAAATGTCGATGTCGGGATTCCCGACCCTCATCAGAACGACAATCTCGCGTACGGCATCCCCGACATCATCGATATTCATAACCGGCTTCGGCATGCGCGCAAAAGAGGAAAATTCATCGACCATACGCTTTATGTCATCAACTTGCCGAACAATTGTATCTGTACATGCATCGAAGACATCCTTGTCCTCGATAATCACTTTCCCATATTTCCTTTTGATGCGCTCCACAGATAACTGTATTGGCGTGAGAGGATTTTTGATTTCATGGGCAATCCGCCGCGCGACATCCGCCCAGGCGGATGTTCTTTGCGCGCTGACCAGATTGGTGATGTCGTCGAGCGTGACCACATAGCCGTGCTGATCGGCGACAGACTGCTCGGACGTGATCCTGGCGTTCAGGATACGGTCGCGCCCTCCCCGCGAAACTTCGATGGTGCCCTGTACGAGACGGCCCTGCCCCATCCTGGCTTCCTGGAAAAGCGGCGCCAGTTCCGCCACCGCCTCTCCGATGGGAAGATTGAGGATTTGCGCTTCCTCGATGCTGAGAAGCTGCTCGGCGCTGCGATTGAGCAGGGCAATCCGCCCCTCCGAGTCCAGCCCCATCACCCCGGCGCTGACGCCCGCAAGCATCGCTTCGGTGAATCGGCGCCGACGGTCGATCTGTTCGCTGGCTTCCAGAAGCGCGTTGCGCTGGCCCCTCAGTTGGCCGGTCATATTGTTGAAGGTATGCGACAGGCCGCCGAGATCATCGGTGCTGCCCTCGTTGCCGGCGACGGGCACCTGAACATAAAGGTTTCCGATGGCCACCTGATCGGCCGCCGTAATCAGCCGCCGCACCGGAGACACGAGACGGTTGGCGAATGATAAGCCTATCCAGATGGCGGCAAGCGCCAGGGTGAGGGCAACGAGCAGATACATCGTGCCGTATGCGACCTGCGCACCCAGCCGGCGCTGCGCCAGCGCCGCGAAGTCGGCAACAGCGCTTTCGGTCGATCGCAGGTGCTGGATCGTGCGCTCGTCGACGGGCCTCGCAACAAAAAGATAAAGATCTTCATAGGCATCGAGCTTGATGACCGCCCCGATGACATTCTCGCTTCCGGGCGACAGGACCAGCGCGGAATCACCCTCCGCCTGAACGATGGTGGATTGGCCGGGGATCGGGAATTCCCGCCCGATATCGCTGGTGACGCGCTCGACGACCGTACCATCGGATTGGAGAATGAATGCCCCCTGCAAATTGCGGAAGCTTACCCTTTCCTGAAAATCGGCGACAAATTGCTGCCTGCTGGTGTCAAAGGAAAATCGGTTCCGGTTCAAGAAAGCGGCAAGATTGAACGCATCTGCCGTGATAGTATTGACCTGTTGATTGTTGTAAGCCTCGGCAATCACCAGGGAATTGTTCAATATCGAAAGTACTCTTGAGGAAAACCAGCTGTCAAAACTGCGGTCTATCGTAATGAACGCAATCACGGCCAGCAGGATACCCGGGGCAGCCGCAATAACGCTGAACAAGGCAACGACCCGGCCATGCAGTTGGGCGCCGGCGGAACCCTTGCGCCGTGCTCTTGCAATTGCCAGGAACTCCCAAGCTATAATCCCAAGAAGAACAAGGGCGAAAGCAAGATTCAAGAAAAGAGTTGCAACAACGATCTTATGGGTCGGATCAATCGGCGTAAGACCACCCAGGATCAGGAATGTCGTCAACGCGGAAACAAGCGCCAAAGCAACGGCGATAAATCCAGAGCGCCCAACCCCCCTCTCCCGCTCCACTGGCGGTTCAATGTTCGGATTTAGGGGGGGAGAAGAAATGACGTCCGTCATGTATGGCCTTTAAGTCCCGCGCATCACGGACGGGCAAATCATTGTCCGTGATGCAGAGGAGTCACACTGTTGTCGAAATGCGACAACTTTGGGACGGCCTATCGGCTGGTGCGAATGACCTGAAGGTCCAGATCGCGCACTTTCTTGCGCAGCGTGTTGCGATTGACCCCAAGAAGTTCAGCGGCTTTGATCTGATTACCACGTGTGGCTGCAAGCGCCACAGAAAGCAGTGGATACTCGATCTCGCGCAGGATCCTTTGATAGAGACCCGGAGGCGGCAGGCTGTTGCCGAATTCCGCGAAATGGTCGGTCAGATGCCGTTCCACGGCTTCGCTCAGGCTGCGGCTTGGCGCGTTCTCCTCGAATGGAGATCGCTCGATTGGCTGGGACAACTCTGCGTCTATGATCCCGGCTTCGATGGTGTCCTGGGGATAGAGTGCTGACAGACGGCGGATCAGGTTCTCTAGCTCCCGGACGTTGCCGGGCCATTTGTAGCGCTTCAGGAGATCAAGGGCATCGGAACTGATCTGTTTGCGCGGAAGCCCTTCCCGCTCGGCGAGCGAAAAGAAGTGCCGCACGAGATCCGGCACGTCGTCGGCCCGCTCACGCAGCGGCGGCAAGCGGATGGGTACCACGTTCAGGCGGAAGAAGAGGTCCTCGCGGAACAACCCCTGCTGGATGAGTATCCGCAAGTCCTTGTTCGTAGCGGCAACGATGCGGACATCGGTCTTGATCGCCGTGCGCCCGCCGACGGTGGTATACTCACCCTGCTGCAGGACACGCAGGAGTCTCGTCTGTGCCTCCATCGGCATATCGCCGATTTCATCCAGGAAGAGAGTTCCCCCGTCGGCCTGCTCGAAACGTCCAGACGAGCGCGCCTGGGCACCGGTGAAGGCCCCCTTTTCATGGCCGAACAGCTCGGCCTCGATCAACTCCCGAGGGATGGCGGCCATGTTGATCGCAACGAAAGGTCCCTGGCGGCGCTTGCCGTAGTCGTGCAGGGCTCGCGCCACGAGCTCCTTGCCGGTGCCCGACTCGCCGCTGATCATCACGGTGAGATCGGTCTGCATCAGGCGCGCCAGCAGCCGGTAGATCTCCTGCATGGCGGTGGAGCGGCCGATAAGCGGGATCGCCTCGCCTTCGTCGTTGGCGACGGCAGCAGCACGAAGCGACTTCTGCTCGGTAAGCGCCCGCCCTACGATCTGTGTCAGTTCCTTCAGGTCGAAGGGCTTCGGAAGATACTCGTAAGCCCCACTCTCCGATGCCTTGATGGCCGTCATGAAGGTGTTCTGCGCGCTCATGACGATCACGGGAAGATCGGGCCGCAGGCGGCGGATGCGGGGCAGAAAATCAAATGCATTCTCATCCGGCATGACGACATCCGTAATCACGAGATCGCCGTCGCCAGCCTGAACCCATCGCCACAGCGTCGAGGCATTGCCGGTGACGCGGACCTCGTAGCCGGCGCGGGACAGCGCTTGGTTGAGCACAGTCCGGATGGCGGCATCGTCATCGGCGACAAGGATATGTCTTGCCTCAGTCATGGGAAACCTCGAACGGCATGGTATCGCCGGCATAAACGGGCATGAGAAT
>JBEBSP010000031.1:0-19614 GCA_040394255.1 Agaricicola taiwanensis
CTCGCCATCAGTTCATGATGTTCAGAGCATAGTTCAGCTTGATGCGGAAGACATGCGAGCTGTTGTCGAATCTGGCTCTGCTGGCCGCAAACGGAAAAGGCCCGAACTGGGTATTCGCATTTTGCTCAGGCATGCTTAGTGTTGTTTTCCCGAGATCAGCGTAAGTGTATTCCATTCCCGCCGACCAATTGCGTGAAAGCTTGATTTCCACGCCGCCTCCGACCGTCCATCCGGTTTTGACCGTGCTGGCGGAAATCGAGCGGTTGATTATCTGCCCCGGGTAAACGGCTTCGCCATAGGAGTGCTTCACTTCGCCATAGGCTAAACCGCCGGTGACATAGAACAGGGCGAGACCTGTGGTCAGGCCGACCCGGCCACGCAGCGATCCCAGCCAATTCTGCCCCGAGTTGAAATGGGTCGTGTCGTCTTCGCTGGATCCGAACGGTTGCCCCAGAATCCCAAATTCGGTTGGAAAAAGAAACGGATGTCCATTGCCTGCATTGCGGTATTGAATGTCGGTTTCGATGCCGAATACAGCAATGCCCGATTGCCAGTTGTAGCCTGCCTGGCCCCCGATCAGCAGCCCCGGCTGTGAAATGGGAACGAATGGCGAGTTGTACAATTGGTTGTAGTGAACGCCGGAATGGGGAGTGGCGGAGAGGCCGGCATTCAATCCCGCATAGAAGCCTGACCAGTCATGGGTCGGTTCCGCGGCAGGCGGCGCCTTGACGAGGCCGCCAGCCTCCAAGGCGGAAGCCGGATCGCTGGCAAACAGGGCGATGATGAGCGCAACTCGTTTCATTGCGATGCTCCCACTGAGATGCCCAGGATGGCGATCTCACCACGGGTTGCGATGACGATGAGGTTCTCACTTCAAGGTTAAGAGAGGCTTTCCCCCAGGCTGCGAACGGAACCGGTCTCCAATCGCAATGGGCCTGTGGAATCAGCGGTTCAAGAGGTGAGCGGTACCGCCCCGCCTTGCCTGACGCAGAGGGCTGTCGCGCCCTGGCGGATTATCAGCCGATGGGGTGAGCGGCTGTCCTCACGACAGATCATTCGATCGGGATTTCGCGCGATGCGCCCGCGCGCAAAGGTCCGATTTCGGAAAATGCCCGTTTTTCAAGGGAAGATTATAGTTCGGGATTGGGCGAGCCTTAAGGTCGAGCCTTTTGAATCGTGAAATAATTTAACAATATCAATGTTTTATATGAAATGGCTCCCCGGGCCGGATTCGAACCAGCGACCGATCGATTAACAGTCGATTGCTCTACCACTGAGCTACCGGGGAATGGGTGCGCGAAGCACTTGGCGCGCCCTATAGCAGACAGGGCGGGCCTATGCCAAGCGGCCATCGCCTCGCTTCGCACAAAGTGTGCATATATATGCAGCACATGAAACGCCATTTTATCCGTATCGGCCAGCGCCGCATCAGTCTGCCGGGATCGCGCATCGCGCGCCTTGTGATCGGCATTCTGCTCGTTTTTCTGGGTTTTCTCGGCTTTCTGCCCATACTGGGCTTCTGGATGATACCGCTCGGGCTGCTGGTGCTGTCGGTCGATTCGCCGCTCGTGCGGCGCTGGCGGCGGCGTTCCGAGGTCACGATGATCCGGCGCTGGCGAAACCGTGGACGCACCGGACCCGCGCGCTGAACGCCGGTGGCGTCACACGATCAAGCATTCGCACAACATCTGGCCTGTCACCGAAATGCAGGGATGAAGGCGCGCCCGGAAACGAACCGGGGGCAGGGATTCGCAGGCCGGCATGCTTCATGCCCATTCCGCCCCGGCTTGGGATGGCGCCGGGA
Organism: Agaricicola taiwanensis; assembly: GCA_040394255.1. Lineage (GTDB taxonomy): Bacteria > Pseudomonadota > Alphaproteobacteria > Rhizobiales > Methylopilaceae > Agaricicola > Agaricicola taiwanensis_A. The sequence continues at coordinate 1,805 of JBEBSP010000031.1, forward strand.
TGCCATGGATCAGATGCCCCGGTCCGGACGAAGCTTGCCAACCGAGGGGAATCCTGCATCGCATGCGGCTCCGATGGCGGTTCGGTGGAGCGAGCCGAAATTGTCCACAGCGAGATAGGGCGCGGGCTCCTTAAAAGGACCGTTTGCGGATTCATCCGGTTGTGAATGGATGCATCTTAACGCTAGATATTGTGGCGGTATTGGGGCCTGAGCGTGGCGGCGCTTAAGCATCCGAATATTCAACGGTGGGGCTGACGTAATGATGGGTTTAGAATTTCATTCATTGACGTCGAGTCAAAAAGAAATTTGGCTCGATCAAATGCTTAATGATGAAAGGGCGATTTATAACGTTGGCGGATACATTACAATAAATGGTGATATTGATACAGCTGTATTTGAAAGATCTGTTTCAGAACTTATAAAGTTGCATGATAATTTAACAATACAGCTGACTGATGGCTTGGATTGTGATGGTTTGCCCCGGCAGAGATTCGTGCCGCCCGCAACGGACGATGTCCTCTCGTTTCTGGACTGGAGCGACCAGGAGGTCGATGACGCCGGGATTGGCGCCTGGGTGAACCGTTACGTCCAGCAGCCGTTCGACCTGAACGGCAAACCGCTGTTTTCCTATGTCCTGATCCGCCTTGGCGAGGGGCGGCACATCTGGGTGCAGCGCTACCATCACATCATCATTGATTCCTACGGCTGCCATGTGTTGTGCCGCTCCCTGGCGGCGATCTACACGGCGCTGCGGCGCGGCGTGCCCCACGCATTGCCCGTCCATTCCTATCTGGATTTCCTGGCCGAGGATCAGGCTTACGCGGCCTCGACGGCTTTCGAGGAACACCGGGCGTTCTGGGCGGAGCGCTTCGCCGGTCTGCCTGCCCAGCGCGTGTTCCCCAAGCGCGGGACGGCCACGGGCGGCGGCGGGCGGACCGTCGACCTGCCGCGCGGGCTGTGCGACCGGCTGGCCGCCCTGGCGCGCGATCACGGGTGCAGCCCGTTCCACGTCCATCTGGCCGCGCTCTACATCTGCCTCACGCGCTCGTCCGACGCGGATGAACTGGTCGTCGGCATGCCCGTGCTCAACCGCCGGACCGCCGCATACAAACGCACGGGCGGGCTGTTCGGCAGCGTGAGCGCCATGCGCCTCGCCTTCGGGCGGGAGCTTACCGTCGGTGGGCTGTGCCGCGCCATCGCGCGCGAACTCAGGGAATGCTATCGCCGCCAGCGCTTCCCCATCAGCGAGATCAACCGGGCGCAGGGGCTGGACTATGCCGCCGCAGCGCAGCTGTTCGACATCAGCCTGTCTTACGAGAAGCAGGATTACAGCGATATCCGCTTTGACGGGCACAGTATCCAGGCCGTGGAATCGGAGATCGCGGACACGCCGCTGGCGCTGGGCATCCACCTTTGCGAGTTCCACGACGAAAGCGACGTCCGCGCCGTCGTGGAATACAACCATGCCCATCTCGACGCGGCGGAGGCCGACCGCTTCCTGCGGCTGTGGCGGCATGTGTTGGACAGCCTGCCCGACAACGCCGCCACGCCGGTCTGGCAATTTCCGCTGGTGTCGGCGGAAGATCGCGCGCGCCTCGCCGCCTTCAACGCGACCGCTGCGGATTTCGGCCCCGTGGTGACGCCGAAGGAACTCGTGGAGGCGCAGGCGGCACGGACGCCCGAGGCCGTGGCGCTGATCTATGACGGCCAGTCCATAAGCCACGGCGCCCTGAACGCCCGCGCCAACGCGCTTGCGCGCGTGCTTGCCGCGCGCGGCGTCGGCCCCGGACGCCTGGTGCCGATCTGCATGGACCGTGGCATCGACATCGTGGTCGCCATCCTCGCGGTGCTGAAGGCGGGCGGGGCCTATGTGCCGCTCGATCCGTCCTATCCGTCGGCCCGGCTCGGCTTCATCCTCGAGGACTGCCATCCGGACGTTGTGATCGTCGACGACCTGGGCTCGGCGCGCCTGCCGGAGGGCATCGAGCGGTTGCGGGTGGACGCCGGCGAGGTGGCGGACAATCCCGCCACGGTCTCCGGCTCCGGTGATCTCGCCTATGTGTTCTACACCTCGGGCTCCACCGGCAAGCCCAAGGGAGTGATGATCCGGCAGGAGAGCGTCTTCAACCTCGTGCGCTGGATGCAGCGCGACTTCTACCGCGGCCGGAGCTTCACCGAGCTGCTGACTTCGTCCTTCTCCTTCGACATCTCGGTGCAGCAGCTGTTCAGCGCGCTCGCCTCCGGCCACACCATCCATATCGCGCCGGAAGCGGTACGACAGGACCCGCGAACGCTGACCGCCTATCTGCGTGCGCATGATATCGGCATCCTCAACGTCACGCCCTCGCTGCTGGCGGCCATGATGGAGCACGACGTGCAGGGCGCGCCCGCGCTGCGCCACGTCATCCTGGGCGCGGAGGCGCTGCCGAAGGCGCTGGTCGAGGCCTTCGACCATTCCCGTCAGATCCTCTACAATTTTTATGGCCCGACCGAAGTGACGGTGAACGCCACCTGGCTGACCTGCGACGCCGGGACGGCCGCGCGCTACGACGACACGCCCATCGGCCGCCCCATGGCCAACACCGCCGTCCACATCCTGGACGACCGCCGCCAGCTCCTGCCGCCCGGTATGCAGGGCGAGGTCTGCATCGGCGGCATCGGCGTCGCGGACGGCTACTTCAACCGGCCCGAACTCACGGCGGACCGCTTCATCGACCACCCGGAACTGGGCCGCCTCTACCGGGCAGGCGACGTCGGCCTCTGGCTCGACGACGGCGTGGTGGCCTATCTGGGCCGCCGCGACGATCAGGTGAAGGTGCGCGGCTACCGCATCGAGCTGGGCGAGGTGTCCGGCGCGCTGGCGGCGCATCCCGCCGTGGCGGAAGCCGTGACCGTGGCGCGAGGCGAGGGCGCGGACCGGCACCTGGCGTCCTACTACCGTCTGGCGTCCGACGCCGAGGCGACGCCCGCCGAGCTGCGCAGCTGGCTGTCGGAGCAACTGCCCGCGCATATGGCGCCGTCGTTCCTCGTCGCCCTGGAGGCCCTGCCGCTGACGCCGCAGGGCAAGGTGGACCGTCGCGCGCTGCCCGAGCCGGAGGCCGTGGTCCGGACCGAGGCGGCCGGCGCGCCGGCCTCCGCGCTGGAGGCATCGGTCTGCGCTCTGTTCGGCGAGGTGCTGAACCAGCCCGATTTCGCGCCCGAAGGCGATTTCTTCGCCCACGGCGGCCACAGCCTGCGCGGCACGCAGCTGCTGGTGCGCCTGCACAAGGCGCTCAACGTCCGGCTGCCGCTGCACGTGCTGTTCGCCAACGCCACGCCGAGGGCGCTGGCCCGGATCATCGAGACCTCCGCTCCCGATGTCTTCAGTCCGATTCCCCGCCTGGCCGACAGGCCGGATCATGCGCCGTCGCGGGCGCAATGGCGCCTGTGGGCGCAGGACAGCATGCAGCCGGAGGACGCCCGCAGCGCGGTCTACCACATGCCGGGCGTGGCCGAGCTTCCGCCCGGCACCGACGTCGCGCGGCTGCGCGCGGCCATTCTGGCCGTGGTCGCCCGTCACGACATCCTGCGCACGGTGTTCCGCCTGGGCGACGAAGGCCTGGTCCAGACCGTCAGGCCCATGGCCGCGGTGGAGGCCAGGATCATCCGCCAGCTTGCCATGTCCCGGCAGGAGGCGAGGGCATGGATGCGGACGGACGTCGCCCGTCCCTTCGATCTGGCGCGAGGGCCGCTGTTCAGGGTGGCCCTGATCGAGACCACGGACGCGCCGGGCAGCCTTCTGCTGTTCACCATGCACCACATCATCAGCGACGGCTGGTCGATCGGGTTGATGCTGGACGAGATCGCCGAGCTTTATGCCGGCCGCACGCCGGACGAGCCGGCGGTGCGCTACCGCGACTATGCCGCCTGGCACAACGCGCTGCTGGATGACCCGGCCTTCGAGGCCCGGCATCTGCCCTATTGGCGCGACACGCTGGAGGACGCGCCCGCATTGGCGCTGCCAACGGACCATCCACGTCCGGCGGCGCGGTCGTTCGCCGGCGGGCATGTGGCCTTCCGCTGGGACGCCGCGCGCCTGCACGGTCTGGATGCGCTCGGCCAGCGGCTGGGCATGACGTCCTTCATGGTGCTGGCCGGGCTGTGCGCCCTGCTGCTGCACCGTGTCAGCGGCCAGGACGACATCGTCATCGGCACGCCCGAGGCGGGCCGCGACCATGCCGACCTGAAGCGCGTGCCCGGCATGTTCATCAACATGTTGTGCCTGCGCACGCGGATCGAGGAAACGGACACGGCCTCCGACTTCCTGAGGCAGGTGCGCGAGGTCTGCATGGAGGCCCAGGCGCACCGGGCCTATCCCTTCGATGGGCTGGTCGACCGGCTGGACCTGCCGCGCGACGCGGGCCGCCATCCCCTGTTCGACGTGACGGTGACCCTGGAGGATGCGGATGCCATGACGCTCCGCCTGGACGATGAAAAGGTCAGGGTCAGCACCGTCGAGACGGACACCAGCAAGTTCGATCTCACCTTCGCCTTCACCCGCGATCCGGATGGGCTGGACGGACGGATCGACTTCGCCGCCGCCCTGTTCGACCGCTCCACCGTGGACCGGCTGGCGCTGCGGCTGGAAGGGATCGTGGCGGCTGTGCTGGCTGACGACGAGGTGCCCGTCGCGTCCCTGTCCGATGACGGCGTGGACGCCCCGGCGGTGACGGCGGGTTTTGCCGCCCTTGCCGCGTTGGCTGGACGCGAAGAGGGCGTCATATGAATGACGCCGCACACCTGGGCCACCCGGCGCGCCGCCTGGTGGAGGAACTGAAGGCCCTCGACATCCGCCTGTGGCTCGACGGCGGCGACCTGCGCTACAGCGCGCCGCCCGGCGCCTTCCTGCCGGAATTGCAGGAGCGCCTGCGCGGCTGCAAGCAGGATGTCATCCGCTATCTCCAGGAACGTCCCGGCGACGATGTCGTTCCGGCTGCGGACGCGCCGGGCCTGGACGGCCTCTTCCGGGCCTCGCCCGGCCAGGAGGCGCTGTGGGTCGCGCGCCGCGACGATCCGGACGGGGTCAGCTATTCCGTGCTGTTTCCTCTGGCGCTGCCGGACCGCCGTGAGCCCGCCGACATCACGCGTGCGCTGCTGTGGCTGGCGCGGCGGCACGACGCCATGCGCTGCGTCTTCGTCGAGGACGACGGGCAATTGTTCGTTCGCCTCGCCGACGCCCATGCTCCGGGACTGACGGTGCATGATCTCAGGGGCCGGCCCGGTGCGCGCGCCGCCATGCGCGGGGCCCTGGCGGCGGACGCCGCGCGGCCTTTCGACCTGCGCGCCGGGCCGCTGTTCCGGTTCCATCTGTTCCGCACCGACGAGGCGGATCACCTGCACTGCACCGCCGATCATCTGGTGGTGGACGGCATGTCGGTCGCCATCCTGCGGCGCGAGTGGCCCTCGGTGCTGGACGCCTTCGCCGCTGGCCGCGCGCCGGACCTGCCGCCGCTGCCGCTGGGCTGGGTCGATTGCCTCGCCCGCCAGCGCGCGGAGCTGGAGGGTGAAAGGGGCGAGGCCCTGCGCCGGTCATGGCGGGAGGCGTTGGGCCACCTGAACTGGAACGATCTGGCCGCGGATGCCGCCCCGCGGGATGGCGCGGCGATCCACGCGCGCCGCCTCATGGTCCCCATGAAGCCGGAGACCCTGGCGGCCCTCCGCGCCATGGCGCTGGAGGCGCGCGCCACGCCGGTCATGGCCTGGGCCGGGGTGGTCGGGGCGCTGCTCGCCCGCCACAAGCCGGCTGGAAGCGACGTTGTGCTGGGCATGCCCTTTTCCGGCCGCGCCGATCCGGCGGTCGAGCCCCAGGTCGGCTATTTCGCCAATGTCCTGCCGCTGGCCCTGCGCGCGCCGGGGCAACGTCCTCTGACCGATCTCATGGCCGACGCGCGCGGCGCGCTGGTCCGCACCCTCGCCATTCAGGACTATCCCTTGTTCCGGCTGGTGGACGACCTTGCCCGCGACGGTGCGCCGCGCCAGCCCTTCGACGCCGTGCTGCTGATGGAGGAATCCTCCACCCAGGACCGGGACCTCATGGACACCACCGCGGCCATGGGGAAATTCGAACTGATGTTCGCCCTGCTGATGGCGGACGACGGCAGCGCCACCTTCGTCATCGAGCATGACGAACGCCGCTTCTCGTCCGAGCGCGTCGCGCGCATGGCGCTCCAGATCGACGAGCTTGTCGCATCGGCCCGCGCGGCCCGCGCCACGCCGGTGGAAGCGCTGGACATCCTCCCCGCCGACGAGAGCGTTCTGGTCCACGGCGGGTTCAACCCGGCCGCGATCGCCGCTCCGCTCGAAGGCTGCGTCGCCTCGGCTTTCGAGACCGTGGCCGCGCGCGAGGGGGACCGGACGGCGATCCAATGGGATGACGGAAGTCTGAGCTATGGCGCCCTGAACCGCCGCGCGGACAGGCTGGCCGGGCGGCTGGCGCGCCAGGGCGTGATGCCGGGCGACACGGTGGGCATGGCCTTCGAGCGCGGCGGGGAGGCGATCGTCGCCATGCTGGCGATCGTCAAGGCGGGCGCGGCCTACCTGCCGCTCGACCCCAAGCTGCCGCCCGCGCTTGCCGAAAAACTGATGGCCGCCAGCGGTGCGCAGCGCATCCTGGCGGATGGTGAGGGTCGTGCGCGTCTCGCCCCGCTGTCCGGCGGCATCGGCTTCCTGGACGCGGACAGCGGGGCGGCGGACATGCCGCCGGCGCGGCGCGGGACCGCCGATGGCGCGCGCCGTCTCTATGTCATGTTCACCTCGGGCTCCACCGGCGAGCCCAAGGGCGTCGTCATCACCCACCGCAACGTGCTCCACCTCGTGCGCGGCGTGGCGGAGCTTGGTCTGGGCGCCGACGACGTGGTGATCCAGAACGCTCCGCTCGGCTTCGACGGCAGCACGCTGGAGATCTGGGGCACCCTTCTGGGCGGTGGGCGTCTGGTCGTCGCATCCGAGGAGGCGATGCTGGAGCCGCGCCGCCTCGGCGCGCTGATCGCCCGCACCGGCGGCACCGCCATGTGGCTGACCACCAGCCTTATGAACCGCATCGCCGACGAGCGCCCGGAGGTGTTCCGGCCCTTGCGGCTGCTGATGACCGGAGGCGAGGCGCTCAGCCCCGCCCATATCCGGCGGGTGCTGTCGGCCTGTCCGGGCCTGCGGCTCCATAACGGCTATGGCCCGACCGAGAACACCGTCTTCACGACGCTGCACGCCGTCACCGCAGGGGATTCCCTGGGCGATGCGATCCCCATCGGCCGTCCGCTGGCCAACGGCCGCGTCTATGTGGTCGATGCCCTCGGCGCGCCCACGCCGATCGGTGTCTGGGGCGAGCTTCTGGCCGCCGGCGACGGTCTGGCGGCGGAATACGCCGGACGGCCCGATCTGACGCAGGCGGCCTTCGGCCATCTCGCCTGGAATCCGGAGGAGCGGGTCTACCGCACCGGCGATGTCGCCCGCTGGCGCGCCGACGGCGTGCTGGAGTTCGGCGGCCGCCGCGATGGCCAGGTCAAGGTGCGCGGCCACCGGGTCGAGATATCCGCCATCGAGGCCGCGCTGGCCGAACTGCCGGGCGTGAAGGACGCCGCCGTGATCGTCACCGGCGTGGGCTCCGACCGGGCGCTCGCGGCGGTGGTGGCGGCATCGGCGCCGGACGAGGCGGGCTGGAGCGCGGCGCTGGCGCGGAGCCTTCCGGCCTATATGGTGCCCGGCCGCTTCCTGGCCGTGGCCGGACTGCCGGTCAACGCCAACGGCAAGAAGGACCGCGCCCGCATCGCGGCCCTGCTCGACGCGCCGGTGGCTCCAGGATCGGGACAGGGCGCGCCTTTGCGCGGCGCGGAGGAGACCGTCGCGCTGCTGTTCGCCGATCTGTTTCCCGGCGCGGACATCGGTCCGGACAGCGACTTCTTCATCCTCGGCGGCCACAGCCTGCTGGCCATGCGCCTCGCCGAACGGATCGAGCGCGCCTGCGGCACCCGCTTGCCGATCCGCGACATCCTCGTGGCGCGCACCGTCTCCGCCATCGCCGCGCGGTTGCCGTCCGCCGCGCCGTCCGTGGCGATCCGCGAAAGCCGCCGGAACGAGGATGCCCCCCTGTCCGCCGGCCAGCAGCGCCTCTGGGTGCTCCAGCGGCTGACCCCCGAGAGCGGGGCCTACAACGTGCCCCTGTCCGTGGCGATCGACGGTCCTCTCGACCCGGACGCCTTCGACCGCGCGCTCGCGAAGCTGGAGGAGCGCCAGCACGCCCTGCGCCTGCGCATCGAGGACGACGGCGCGGGGAATGCGCGCCAGAGGCTGGTCCCGCCGGGCACTCTCAAGGCCGCCCGCGTCGACCTGTCCGCCACCGCCGACCCGGAGGCCGAGGCCCGCGCATGCGCGGAAGCGGAGATCGCGCGGCCCTTCGACCTGACGCGGCAGAGCCCGGCGCGGGTGACGCTCATCCGGCTGGGCGAGGACCGCTGGCAGCTGTTGCTGGTGATCCACCATTCCGCCTGCGACGGCTGGTCCATGCCGGTGCTGTGGCGCGACCTCGCGGCCTTCTACGCCGCCGCGACCGGCGGCGGCGCGGCGGATCTGCCCGTCCTGACCGAGCATTACGAGGACTACGCCCGGCACCAGCGCGACCATCTCGCCGGCCCCGAGGGGGCCGCGCTGCTGGCGCGCTGGACGGCGAGGCTGACGCCCCTGCCGGAACCGCTGGAACTGCCGATCGACCATCCCCGGCCTCAGATGCGCAGCCAGCGCGGCGGGGCTGCCCATTTCACGTTTTCGCCCGACGTGGCCCATGGCGTCGAGCGCCTCGCGGGCGCCATGGGCGTCACGCCCTTCGCGGTGCTGGCCGCCGCGCTCACGGCCTTCCTCCACCGTCATACGGGGCAGGACGACATCGCGCTCGGCACGCTGCACGCCGGGCGGGACCGGGCGGCGACATCGGACCTCGTGGGCTTCTTCGTCAACACGCTGGTGCTGCGCCAGACGGCGCGGCCCGACATGCCGCTGCGCCGCCTGATCGAGACGACGCGCGAACACCTGCTCGACGCCATCTCCGACGGCGGCTGTCCCTTCGAGGCGGTGGTCGACGCCGTGAAGGCCCCGCGCGATCCCTCACGCAACCCGCTGTTCGACGTGCTGGCCGTCTGGCAGGACGGCGAGCGGCCCGCCATGCATCTGGCGGGCACCAACGGCGTGCGCCTGCTGGAGCCGCCGTTTCCCTTCGCCAAGTTCGATCTCGGCTTCCATTTCTTCCGTCAGGAGGGCGAACTGGGTTGCGCCCTCGAATATGCCGCCGACCTGTTCGAGGCGGAGACCGTCGCGGCGCTGGCGGGCCGCTTCCAGGCGCTGCTGGCCGACGGCGTGGCGCATCCCGACCGCGCCCTGCGCGACCTTGACCTCATGCCGGAGGCGGAGCGCGACACCGTCCTCAGGGCCTTCAACGACACCGCTCGCGATCTGCCGGTGCGGCGCACGATTCCCCAGCTCCTGCTGGAGCAGGCCGCCGCCACGCCGGAGGCAGCCGCGCTGTTGTGGGACGAGGGCCGACTGGACTACGCCGCCTTCGTCCGGCGCGCGGCGGGCATCGCCGCGCCGCTCGCCGCCTCGGGCGTGCGGGCCGGGGACACCGTGCTGATCTGCACGCGCCGCTCGCCCGAGATGCTCACGGCGGTGCATGGCATCCTCATGGCCGGGGCGGGCTATGCCCCGGTCGACCCCGACCAGCCGCCCGCCCGGCTCGCCGCCATGCTGGAGGATCTGGGAACGCCGCCCGTGCTGGTGGCGCCGGAGCACGCCCATCTGTTCCAGGGCCATGCCGCCCCGGTGATCCCGCTCGACGGGGAGGGGGAGGCCGAGCCGCCCTCGCTGACCGATCTCACCCCCGACGATCTGGCCTATGTCATCTTCACCTCCGGCTCCACCGGCCGCCCCAAGGGCGTCGCCGTGGAGCACCACGCGGTGCTGAACCGCATCCTGTGGATGCAGGAGACTTTCAAGATCGGCCCCGGCGACGTCATCCTCCAGAAGACGCCGCACACCTTCGACGTGTCGGTCTGGGAGCTGATGTGGTGGTCCTGGACCGGTGCCGCCGTGGCGGTGCCGCCGGTGGGCGTGGAGCGCGACCCGCTGGCGCTGGCCGACGCCGTCGAGCGCTTCGGCGTCACGGTCATGCACTTCGTGCCATCCATGCTGACGGCCTTCCTCGCCTATGTGGAATCCGGGCTCGTCTCGGCCAGGAAACTCGCCTCGCTGCGCTATGTCTTCGCCAGCGGGGAGGCGCTCGACCTTGCCACGGTGGAGCGGTTCAACCGCCTGATCCACGCGGCCACCGGCGCGGAGCTGCACAATCTCTATGGCCCGACCGAGGCCACCGTCGACGTCAGCTGGCAGCCGTGCTCGCCCTGGGCAGGCGGCGGTGTGGTGCCCATCGGCCGGCCCATCGCCAACACCCGGCTCTATGTGCTCGACGAAGCGCTGCGGCCGCTTCCCATCGGCGTGACGGGCGAGCTTTACATCGGCGGCCCGCAAGTGGCGCGCGGCTACGTCAACCGGCCGGACCTCACGTCCGAGCGCTTCCTGGATGATCCCTTCGCGCCCGGCGGGCGGCTCTACCGGACCGGCGACCGCGCCCTGTGGCGGGCCGACGGCAGCGTCGCCTTCCTGGGGCGCGCCGACCATCAGGTGAAGGTGCGCGGTTATCGCATCGAGCCCGGCGAGATCGAGCAGGCGCTGGAGCGTCACAGCCTGGTGGACCGTGCCGTGGTCGCGCCGGTGACGGTGGGCGGGCTGACCGAACTCCACGGCTATATCCTGCCGAAGGGCGGGGCCGCCCCATCCGGCGAGATCCTGCGCGCCTACCTGCGCGTCCATGTGCCGGACTACATGGTCCCGGCGCGGTTCCTGCGCCTGGCGGAACTGCCGCTCACCCCCAGCGGCAAGCTGGACCGCAAGGCCCTGCGCGGCGTGCCGCTGGATGGCTCCGCCGAGACCGGCCCCGCCGCCAATCCGCTGGAACAGGACATCCTGGCCTTCTGGCGCACGGTGCTGTCCGACATGCCGCTGGACGCGGACACCGGCTTCTTCGACGCGGGCGGCAATTCGCTGCTGCTGCTCCGGTTGCACGAGGCGCTGGAGACGCGCTGGCCGGGCGCGTTCCGGGTGGCCGACCTGTTCGCCCACACCACCATCGCAGCGCAGGCGCGGCATTTGGCCGAACGGGGCGGAACCGGCCGCGCCGCGCCGGTCCTGCCCGCCACGGGCGGCGGCAGGATCGCCATCGTCGGCATGAGCGTGCGCCTTGCCGATTTCGATACGGCGGATGCGCTGTGGGACGACCTCGCACGCGGGGCCGACCGCGTCGGCGCACTGCCCGCCGCGCGCGTGGCGGAGGCGAGGGCGCTCTATGCCGCCTTCGGCCGTCCGGCCCCGGAAACCTTCCGCGAGGCCGCCTATCTGGATGACGTCACGGGCTTCGATCCGCGCCGTTTCCGTATGTCGCCCGCCGACGCCGCGCTGGTCGACCCCGAGCAGCGCCTGTTCCTGGAAACGGCCACGCGGGCGCTGGAGGATGCCGGCTACGGCGGCCGCGCGCTCGACGGCCGCAGGGTCGGCACCTTCGTCGGCTCCAGCCCCGCGCCCTATTTCCGCGAGGCCGTGGGCCGCGCCCATCCCGAGCGCGCCGAGCAGATATTCGCGCTCAACGTGCCCTCCAACGTGGCGACGCGCCTGTCCTTCCTCCACGACTGGCGCGGACCGGCCAGCGTTATCGATACCGCCTGCTCCTCGGGCCTGGCGGCGGTGCATGCCGCCTGCCGCGCGCTCATCGGCGGCGAATGCGAGGCGGCGCTGGCGGGTGCGGCCAAGGTGCTCCTGCCGCTGGCGGCGGACGGCCCGAAGCTGACGATCGACAGTTCCACGGGCCGCACCCGCGCCTTCGCCGAGGGCGCGGACGGCACCGGCATGGGTGAGGGGGCGGTGGTCTTCCTGCTGAAGACCCTCGAACGCGCCGAGGCCGACGGCGACGCCATCCACGGCGTGATCCTGGGCAGCGCCGTCAACCAGGACGGCGCGTCCAGCGGCATGGCCGCGCCCAACCCCAAGGCGCAGGCCGAGGTGATCCGCGAGGCGGCGCGCGCCGCCGGGGTGGGGCTCGACACGCTGTCCTACATCGAGGCGCACGGCACCGGCACGGCGCTGGGCGATCCCATCGAGATCGAGGGCCTGACGCGTGCCTTCGCGCCGGATCTCGAAGAGCATGCGGAACAGCCGCGCGCCCATGTCGGTTCGGTCAAGGGCAACTATGGCCACCTCGATCACGCCGCCGGTGTGCTGGGTCTCGCCAAGGCGGTGCTTTGTCTCAGGCATGGCGAAGCGCCGCCGCAGCCGGGCTTCACCGCGCCCAACCCGCACATCGATTTCGTCCGCGCGCCGGTCGAGGTCCCGACCGCGCTCGTGCCCATGGTCGAGCGCGGGTCGAGACGCCGCGCGGGGGTCAGCGCGTTCGGCCTCAGCGGCATCAACGTGCATGTGGTGGTGGAGGCCGCGCCGTCGCCGGCACCGCAGGAGGCGGATGGCGACAGCCACACCGTGCTCATCTCGGCCGCCGACGATGCGGCCCTGCGCCGCTACGCGTCCATTCTCAGCAACAGTCTCGCAGGCCGCGACGACTGGAGCGTGGCGGACCTCGCCCATACGCTGGCCACAGGACGCCCGCGCCTCGCACGCTGGCTTGCCGTCACCGCCGCCACGCGCGCGCAGGTGCTCGAAGGCCTCGCCGCCTGGCTCGCGGGGCAGCCGCATCAGGACGTTCGCGGCGGCGAGGGCGACGCGTCCGTCACCGCCGTTCCGGCGCATGCCAGGCGTCTGCATCTGCCGCCGGCTCCCTTCGCGCGCATGGCCTGCCGCGCCGGATTGAACGCGCCCGCGCCCGATTTCCTCGGCGCGGCGGTCCACACGGCGGAGGCGCGGCTGCGGGCCGTGGCGGTCGAGGACCCGGCCTTCTGGCCGCTTGCCGAACACCGGCTGGACGGGCAACCGACGCTGGTCGGCATGGCGCTGCCCGCGCTGGTCGCGGCGGCGGAAGGCACGGGATTCACCCTGAGCGATCTGCGCTGGCGGCGTCCCCTGCGCGGCGGCGAACTGGACGGCGGCGCGGCCACCCTCGCGCTGCGGCACGACGGCGCCCTGACGCTCGCCGGATCGGTTGGCGGGCGCTGGACGGTGTTCGCGGAGGCGCGCTACGCCCGCCAAGCGGATGTCAGGCCGCCCCTGGACGCATCCGCCCTGCGCGCGCGCCTCGACGGCGGCGACGACGCCCGCTTCCAGGCGGACGGCCCGCTGGTGTCGGTCAGCCAGCGCTGGAACGTGCTGCGCCGGGTCTGGCGCGCGGCATCCGGCGCGGAGGCCGTCGCCCTGCTGACGCTCGATCCCTCGTCCGATCCGCTGGACATGCTGCACCCCGGCCTCATGGACGTGGCGGCGAGCCTGCTGCTGACCGGCGGCGTGCCGCGCGTCCCCGTCGGCTGCGCGGCCATCTCCGCCATCGCGCCGTTGCCGCGCGAGGTTCTGGTCGAGATCCGCCGCCACGACGGTGAAGGCCGCGACCTGGTGGTCGACGCCACCTTCTGCGACGCGGCCGACGGCGCGGTCTGCGCCGTGCTGGAAGGGCTGCGTTTCGCCGCCGTCGGGGATGCGCAGGACGTGCCGCTGTCGTGCGTGGTCTGGACGCCCGCCGAGGCGCCGCCGTCTCCCGCGCCCGCACGTATCGCACTGATCGGGCAGGGGGCGCTGGCCGACCGCCTGCGCCGCGACAGCGCCGAGATGGGCGTGGAACTGTCCTTCGACGCGCCGGATGTCGTCCTCGTGACGCAGGGCGACGCCCTGGCCGACGCCTCAGCCCTGCGCGCCCTGCTGCGCGGCCTGAGAGGCCCGACGCGGCTGGTGGTGGTCGGCTCGGGCGGTTATGCGGTCCTCCCCGGCGACCCCGTGGTGCCGGAGCATGCGCTTGCCGCCGGTCTCACGCTGAGCGTCGCGCGGGAAGAGCCCCTGCTGTCCGCCCGCTGTCTCGACATCGACGCCGTGACGCCGCTGTCCGATGTGCTGAGCGCCTTCGGCAGCGACGACGCCGTCGCGGCATGGCGCGGCGGCCGGCGTTACCTGCGTGGCCTCGCGCCCGTGGAGGCGGCGGTGAAGCCCGCCTGGCCGGACTTCGGCTGCTGCGTCATTACCGGCGGGCTCGGCGGGCTCGGCCTTGCGCTCGCGCAGGCCATCGCCGCCGAGGGCGGGGTGTCGCTGGCGCTCATCGGGCGCAAGGGCATGGACAGCTTCGGCGAGGACGCGGAATCCCAGCGCCGCCGGGCCGTCTTCGAGGCCCTGACGGACGCGCGCGTTCATGCCTGCGACGTCGCCGACCGGAATGCGCTGGCCGCGACGCTGGACGTGATCCGCCGTGACCAGGGGCCGATCACGGCCGTCATCCATGCGGCGGGCCTGCCCGACGGCGGCTTCCTGGTCGACCGCGACCCGGCAGCCATCGCCGGGGTGCTGGCCGCCAAGGTGGAGGGGACGCGCCATCTGGACGCCCTGACGCGGGATGATCCGGTGGAAGCCTTCGTGCTGGCCGCCTCGCTCACGGGCCTGACCGGAGCGCCGGGACAGGCGGCCTATACGGCGGCCAACGCCTATCTCGACGCCTTCGCGGCCTGGCGCGCGGGCGAGGGACGTCCGGCGCTTGCCATCGACTGGTGCCGTCTCGCCGAGGTGGGCATGGCCGAACGGCTGAAGACCCGCGACGATGGCGGCCCGACGCTCGCGCCGGGCGACATCGCGGGCGTGTTCGCCCGCGCCCTGGCGGCGGGCGTGCCGCAGGTGGCGGTGGTGGATTCCAGCGCGGCGGAACGCTCCCCTGCGGTCCCCGCGGCCGCGCCCGTCGAAGCGGTCCGTGTCACGGCGACGCTGGAGAGCATGCTGGCCGACATCTGGGCCGAGGCGCTGGGCTACGACAGCGTCGCGCCGACCGACGACTTCTACGCCCTGGGCGGCGATTCCATCGCGGGCATGCAGATCGTCGACCGCATCGTCAAGGATCTCGGCCATACGGTGTCGCTCTCCGACCTGCTGGAGACGACCACGCTGGAAGCCTTCGCCCGGACCGTGCGCGGCAAGAGCGGCGTGACGGCGGGCGGGCCCTCGCCCGCGCCGTCACGTCCGCGCTATCCGGTGGCGCGCGAGCAGTTGTCGGTGCTGCACCATGAGGAAGCGGCCGAGGTGGGCACGGCCTTCAACCTGCCGCTGCTGCTCTCGCTCCCGCCGGAGTTCTCGGTTGACCGGCTGGAGCGGGCCATCGCCGATCTCCACGCGCGCCACGACATCCTGCGCACGCGCTTCCACGCGGCCGGGCAGGGCTGGGAGATGGAAATCCTGCCTTCGGTCCATGCCGCGTTGACCGTGGTGGATTGCGCGCCCGGCGCAGACATCCTCGATGTCGCGCAGGCCCGCGTGAGGCGCTTCGATCTGGCCGAGGCGCCGCTGGCGCGCTTCGAGCTGCTGCGGCGCGCCGGCGAGGCGGATGTTCTCTTCGTGGACATGCACCACGCCATCGCCGACGCCTACACGCAGGAGCGCCTGGCGGGCGAGCTTGGCGCCCTTTATGGCGGGGCGGCGCTGGAGCCGCTCGACCTCCAGCTCAAGGATTACGCCTGGTGGAGCCAGGAAGGCCCCGGCGCGCAGAACTGGTCCGCCGCGCGCGATCACTGGCTCAAGCTCTACGACGGTCCGCTGCCGGTCATGGACCTGCCGTCCGACCGCCCGCGTCCGCGCCAGCACACATGGGCCGCCGGGACGGTCTCCTTCACCCTGGACGAAACCGTCGTCACAGGCTTGCGCGCCTTCGCCTCGGCGCAGCGCACCACCTCGTTCAACGTGGTGCTGGCGGCCTGGACCGCGCTGCTCGGGCGCATCACCGGCGCGGACGACATCGTGATCGGCATTCCCGCCGATGGCCGCGACCAGCCCGGTTTCGCCCAGGTGCCGGGCATGATGGTCTCGCTGCTGCCGTTGCGCGCGGGCCTTAAGCATGACGACACGGTCGCCGCGCTTCTGGAGCGCGTGCAGCGCGTCAGCACCGAGGCCTTGCGCCATCGCGCCTTCGCGCTGGATTCGCTGCTGGCGGAACTGCGTCCGCCGGCCGATCCCGGCCGCACGCTCCTGTCGGAGGTCACGCTCTCCTACATGAACTTCGCCGAGGCGGCTCCGGCGCGCGGGGGGGCGGACGAAGGCTTCGCCCTCCATGGCGTCACGCGGCGCGACGGCAAGAACGATCTCGCCATCTTCGTGCGCGATCTGCCGGACCGGCTCTCCGTCACGCTGGAATATTACGCCGACATGTTCGACGCGGAGCGCATGGAGCGCATGGGCGGGCACTTCGCCCGCCTGCTGGGCGGGATGCTCGCCGCCGCGCCCGATCATCCGGTGGCCGGGCTGCGCTGCCTCGACGAGGACGAGGAGCAGCGCATCCTGGCGCTGGAGCAGGGGGCGGAGCCCGAGCTGCCGTTCGATGCGGGACTTCACCACCTCTTCCTGGATCGCGCAGCCGAGCGCGGCACGGCCACGGCCCTGTCGGACCCCCACGGGGCGACCAGCTACCGCGACCTCGCCTGGCAGGCGGACGCCGTGGCCCGCGCCCTTGTGGCGGCGGGCGTGAGACCCGGCGACCGGGTCGCCGTCCACATGGAGCGCGCCCGCGCGGCCATCGCCGTGGTGCTGGGCGTCGTGGCGGCGGGGGCGGCCTATGTGCCGCTCGATCCGGCCTACCCGGCGGAGCGCAACGCCTTCATCTTCGAGAATGCGGCCGCGACCGTCGCGGTGGTGGACGCCGGGGGGCGCGCGGCTCTTGCCGGCATTAGCGGCGTCACGCTCATCGACGGCCCCGCGCTGGTGGCGGAGGCGGGCGGGGAAGGCCTGCCCGCGGCGCTGCTGCCGAGCGGCGGTCATGGCGATGCGCTGGCCTACATCATGTATACCTCCGGCACCACCGGGCGGCCCAAGGGCGCGGCGATCCCGCAGCGCGCCGTGGTCCGCCTGGCGCTGGGCGAGGACTATGCGGAGCTGGCCACGCGCGACACCGTCATGCAGGCCGGCCCGCTGGCCTTCGACGCCTCCACCTTCGAAATCTGGGCGGCCTTGCTCAAGGGCGCGCGCCTTGCCGTCGCCCCGCGCGAGGCCCTGCTCGACCCGGACGATCTGCTGGGGCTGATCGAGGGCTTCGGCGTCACGGCCATGTTCCTGACCGGCGGCCTGTTCAACCGCCTGGTCGAGCACGACGCCGCACGCCTCAGGGGCCTGCGCGCGCTTCTCGTGGGCGGCGAGGCGCTCGACACCGCGCGTGCGGCGCTCTGCCTCGATGCCTGCCCCTCGCTGCGGCTCTTCAACGCCTATGGACCCACGGAAACCACAACCTTCGCGCTTACCCACCGGGTCACCCCGGAGGAACTGGCGCAGGGCCGGGCTCCGCTGGGCCGCCCCATTCCCCACACCCGCGCCGTGGTGCTCGACGCCGCCGGAGGGCGCGCGCCCTTGGGGATCTGGGGCGAGATCTGCATCGGCGGCACCGGATTGGCCGAAGGGTACTGGCGGCAACCCGGCCTGACCGCCGAGCGCTTCGCGGACGATCCGCTCCATGCGGGCGAGCGTCTCTACCGCACCGGCGATCTGGGGCGCTGGAACGATCAGGGCCTGCTGGAGTTCGGCGGGCGCGTCGACGACCAGATCAAGCTGCGCGGCTTCCGGATCGA
>JBEBSP010000032.1:0-19517 GCA_040394255.1 Agaricicola taiwanensis
TGAAGATGGGCGGCTACGGCTTCCTGCGCTTCTCGCTGCCCATGTTCCCGCTGGCTTCCGAGATGTTCGCGCCGCTGGTCTTCACCCTGTCCGTGGTGGCGGTGATCTACACCTCGCTGGTCGCGCTGATGCAGGAGGACATGAAGAAGCTGATCGCCTATTCCTCCGTCGCCCACATGGGCTTCGTGACCATGGGTATCTTCACCATGACCCAGCAGGGCGTGCAGGGCGCGCTGTTCCAGATGATCAGCCATGGCTTCGTCTCCGGCGCGCTGTTCCTCTGCGTCGGCGTGGTCTACGACCGGCTGCACACCCGCGAGATCGTGGCCTACGGCGGCCTCGTCAACCGCATGCCGATCTACGCGGTGATCTTCATGGTCTTCACCATGGCCAACGCCGGTCTGCCGGGCACTTCGGGTTTCGTGGGCGAGTTCCTGACGCTGCTCGCCGCCTTCGAGGCCAACACCTGGGTCGCCTTCTTCGCCACCACCGGCATCATTCTGTCGGCGGCCTATGCGCTCTGGCTCTACCGCCGCGTGGTCTATGGCGCGCTGGAGAAGCAGAGCCTGCGCGAGATGGCCGACCTGAACCGGCGCGAGATCGCCATCCTGGCGCCGCTGGTGGTCCTGACCATCCTGTTCGGCGTCTGGCCGGCACCGATCCTCGATGCGACCTCGGCGTCGGTCGACAACCTGATCACGAACACGACGGCTGCGATCCGCGCTGTGGCCGAAACGGCCGCCGCCGCGCCGCGCTGACGAGGACCAGACGAGATGACGCCTTTCAGCTTCCAGGCTCTCCTCCCGGCTCTGCCCGAGCTTCTGCTCGCGGGCGGCGCCCTTCTGCTCGTGCTGATCGGCGCGCTGCGCGGCGACCGGGGCGGGCACATCGTCAACGGCATCGCTCTGGCGCTTCTGATCGCGGCCATCGCGCTGCTCGTCTGGCTTCCGGACGAGCGCCTCACGGCGTTCAACGGCAGTTTCGTCGTGGACGGCTACGCCACCTTCTTCAAGGTGCTCACGCTGATAGGGTCGGTCGCCACGCTGGCCATGGGCCTGCAGTTCTTCCGCGCGGAGCAGTTCGAGCGCTTCGAATTCTCGATCCTCGTGGTGCTGTCGACCCTCGGCATGATGCTGATGATCTCCGCCAACGATCTGATCGCGCTCTACCTCGGCCTGGAGCTCCAGAGTCTGGCGCTCTATGTCATCGCCGCCATCCACCGCGACAGCATGCGCTCCACCGAGGCTGGCCTGAAGTATTTCGTGCTCGGCGCGCTGTCCTCCGGCATGCTGCTCTATGGCGCGTCGCTGGTCTACGGCTACACCGGCACGGTGCGCTTCGAGGGCATCGCGCAGGTCGCCGTCGGGCAGCCCTCGCTGGGGCTCGTCTTCGGCCTGGTGTTCATCTTCGCAGGGCTCGCCTTCAAGATCGCGGCGGTTCCCTTCCACATGTGGACGCCCGACGTCTATGAGGGCGCGCCGACCCCGGTCACCGCCTTCTTCGCAGCGGCCCCCAAGATGGCCGCCATGGCCCTGACGGTCCGCGTCTGCCTCGACGCCTTCCCCGGCATCCAGGACTCCTGGCAGCAGATCGTCACCTTCATCGCCATCGCCTCCATGGTGCTGGGCAGCTTTGCGGCCATCGGGCAGCGCAACATCAAGCGCCTGATGGCCTATTCCTCCATCGGGCATGTCGGCTTCGCCCTCGTGGGCCTTGCCGCCGGGACGGAGCAGGGCGTGCAGGGCGTGCTCGTCTACATGGCGATCTATCTCGCCATGACGCTGGGTTCCTTCGCCTGCATCCTCGCCATGCGCCGCAAGGACGGCATGGTCGAGGAGATCGGCGATCTCGCGGGCCTGTCACGCACCCGGCCGGTCATGGCCTTCACCTTCGCCATGCTGATGTTCTCGCTGGCCGGCATCCCGCCACTCGCGGGCTTCTTCGCCAAATTCTATGTCTTCACGGCGGCGATCGAGGCCGGACTCTACACGCTGGCGGTCATCGGCGTGGTGGCGAGCGTCGTCGGCGCCTTCTATTATCTGCGGGTCGTGAAGATCATCTACTTCGATGAGCCGAAGGGGCACTTCGAGCCCATGGCCTTCGAGCTGCGCACCGTGCTCGCCCTGTCGTCGATCGTCACGCTGTTCTTCTTCCTCTATCCCGCTCCGTTGACCAATGCGGCGGCCGCCGCTGCCAGAAGTCTCTTTTGACGGTGATCGCGCTTGATCCCAGTGCCATAACGTCGGGGCATGGGCTGGTCGTCTTCGACACGATCGATTCCACCAACGCCGAGGCCCTGCGCCGCGCCCGCGAAGGCGAGGGCGGCCCGCTCTGGATCGTGGCGCACCATCAGGACGCCGGACGAGGACGGCGCGGCCGCGCCTGGGATTCGCCCGTCGGCAATCTCTTCGCCACGCTTCTCCTGACCGAGCCGGCTCCGCCCGAACGGGCCTCGCTGCTGGGCCTTGTCGCGGCCCTCGCTCTCGCGGATGCCGTGGAGAAGACCGCGCCCGCCGCGCGCGGCCGGCTGAAGCTCAAATGGCCGAACGATCTTCTGATCGACGGCGCCAAGCTCGCCGGCATCCTGATCGAAGCCGAAAGCCGTGACGGCTCCACGTCGCTGGCCATAGGGCAGGGCGTCAACTGCCTCTGGCATCCGACCGATCTGCCTTATCCCGCGGCGAGCCTGCGGGGGGTGGGGGCGGAGGTCACGCCGGCGGCCCTGTTCGCGGCCCTGTCGGAAAGCTGGATCGGCTGGCTGGGCATATGGCGCGCGCCGGCGGGATTCGCCGCCATCCGCGACGCCTGGCTGGACCGCGCCATCGGCCTTGGTGGTCCCATCACCGTCCGCTTGCCGGACGAGACGCTTCACGGCATTTTCGACGATCTCGATCGTCAGGGCCGACTTATTCTCAAGGGCGCCGACGGCGTCCGGAAAATCATCGGCTTCGGCGAGGTCTTCCTCGGACCGCGCGCGGCCGGATAGGTGGATCAATGACCAAGTCTGATATGGATCTCGTCTTCGTGCCGCTCGGCGGCGTGGGCGAGATCGGAATGAATCTCGGCCTTTACGGATATGGCGCGGCCGGCAAGCGGACCTGGCTGATGGTCGACTGCGGCGTCACCTTCGGGGACGCGGCCACAACGCCCGGCGTCGATCTCATCATGCCGGACATCGCCTTCATCGAGCGGGAGCGCAAGAATCTCGCGGGCATCGTGCTGACGCACGCCCATGAGGACCATTACGGCGCGCTGCTCGACCTCTGGCCGCGGCTGAAGGCGCCCGTCGCCGCGACGCCCTTCGCCGCCGCCCTGCTGGAGGCCAAGCGCCTGTCGGAATTCGGCCCGCCGGCGCCGCGCCCCGACATGCACATCGTTCCCTTGGGCGGCCGCATCACCTTCGGGCCGTTCGACGTCGAATTCGTACCGGTCGCCCATTCCATACCAGAGGCGACCGCGCTGGCCATCCGCACGCCGCTCGGCCTCATCCTGCACACCGGCGACTGGAAGCTCGACGACAAGCCCGCGACGGCGCCGGGAACCGACGAAGCGCGCTTCCGCCAGTTGGGGGAGGAGGGCATCCACGCCGTGGTCGCCGATTCCACCAACGCCACCCGTGAAGGCCGCTCGCCCTCCGAGGCGGAGGTCGGGCAATGCCTGGCGGACATCATCCGGGAATCGAAGGCCCGCGTGGCGGTGACGACCTTTGCCTCCCACATCGGCCGCGTCCGGGCCATCGCCGAGGCGGCGCTCGCCGCCGACCGGCAGGTGGTGATCGTCGGCCGCGCGCTGGAGCGCTCCATCACGGTTGCGCGCGAGACGGGCTACATGGATGGCATCCCGGCCTTCCTGACGCCGAAGAACTACGGCTACCTGCCGCCGGACAAGGTCGTGCTGATCCTCACCGGAAGCCAGGGCGAGCCGCGCGCCGCTCTGGCGCGCATCGCGGAAGACGCCCATCCCGAGATCGCCCTGTCGGCGCGCGACAAGGTCATCTTCTCCTCCCGCACCATTCCCGGCAACGAGAAGGCCGTCGGCCACATCATCAACGGCCTGGTGACGCGCGGGGTGGAGGTCATCACCGACCGGACCCATCTGGTCCACGTCTCCGGCCATCCCCGCCGCGGCGAGATCGCGGAATTCTATTCCTGGCTGAAGCCCGCCGCCGTGGTGCCGGTCCATGGCGAGGCGCTGCACCTGCATGAACACGCCCGCTTCGCCAGAAGCCTCGGCATCCCGACAGTCGTCGAGGGCGCCAACGGCAAGGTGATAAGGCTCGCTCCCGGCAAGCCCGAGATCATCGACACGGCTCCGGCGGGGCGTCTCTACAAGGACGGTCGGCTGCTGCTGTCCGACAAGGACCCGGCCGTCTCGGAACGTCGCAAGCTCTCCTTCGCCGGCGTGGTCACGGTCGCCATCGCGATGACCGAGAGGGGCGAGGTGGCGCAGGACCCGGAGGTGGCGCTGACCGGATTGCCTCTGCGCGACGACGAGAACGAAACCTTCATCGACATCGTGCGGGACACCGCCCTGGATGCGCTCGACAACCTGCCGCGCGGCAAGAAGCGGGACGCCGGCTTTGTGGCGGGCGTGGTCGAGCGCGCGATCCGCTCCGAGCTCAACCATGTCTGGGGCAAGAAGCCCGTATGCCATGTGCTCGTGCTGACCGTATGATCCGGATGTGACTTCGCGAGGAGCATCGAGCATGATCGGACGTCTCAATCACGTGGCCATCGCCGTTCGCGACCTCGCCGCTGCGACAGCGGTCTACCGTGACACGCTGGGGGCCAGGGTGTCCGAGGTTCTGCCCCAGCCGGAGCATGGGGTGTCGGTGGTCTTCGTGGAACTCGGCAACACCAAGATTGAACTGCTCGAGCCGTTGGGCGAAGCATCGCCCATCACAAAATTCCTGGAGCGCAATCCCGACGGCGGCATCCATCATCTTTGCTATGAGGTGGCGGATATTCGCGCGGCGCGAGACAGGTTGATGGCGCAGGGGGCAAGGGTCCTGGGCGATGGCGAGCCAAAAACCGGCGCTCATGGAAAGCCCGTCCTGTTTCTGCACCCCAAGGATTTCTGCGGAACCTTGACCGAACTGGAGGAAATCTGACCATGCCCGTCATCAGCGCGCTCGCGGTTTATTTCATCATCTGGTGGGTCGTGCTTTTCGCTGTGCTTCCCTGGGGCATACGCAGCCAGGCGGAAGAAGGCGAGATCGTCGCCGGCTCGGATCCGGGTGCGCCCGCGCGCCCCCCGCTGCTGAGGATCGTGCTTGTGACAACGGCGGTTTCAGGCCTGCTGTTCGCGGGGTTCTGGTGGTTGTCGCAGACAGGTGTAATCAGCCTGAGAGGATAGCCGGACACCTGGGACGTTTCGGCCAAGGCCGGCCCGGCTTGCGCGGCGAAACAGACAACCGGAGCATGTCCGGCGCATCCATGTTTGCTGAAAATGTTCGCACCCACCGCTCCAGCGGGCGAAGCAAAAAAAAAGCAAGGCTCACGCCCTGCTTTTACCAGTCACACTTCTGTTTTTTCCGTCCGGTGGATCATCAGGTGGGGTGACGACCTCAAACCAAACGTCGGCGCGGGTGATCGCGCCGAACTCCTCCCAAGACTTGGATCGGTTGTGCAGCTAAGGAAGCGCAAGCCTCACTTCTTATGGAGTGGATGCTATCGGATGAATGCCGGTCTGTCACCTTCTTGTGCATGGATTGCCAAAAAAAAGCGCGGTTTGTGACAGCCTGTCGCCATATGACCTGGGTTTCATCAGACCTATGCGCTAGATGGCTTGTGTTTTGAACGCGCTTCGGCTTTCGTTCCGGCACATTCACCGTTCCCCATGCCGCCTGCCGGAGCCTGTCCATGCGTCTCAGCCGTTATTTCCTGCCCATAATCAAGGAGACGCCGAAGGAAGCCGAGGTCATCTCGCACCGCCTGATGCTTCGCGCGGGCATGATACGCCAGGAATCGGCCGGCATTTACGCCTGGCTGCCGCTCGGGCTGCGCGTGCTCGACAAGGTTTGCGCCATCATCCGCGAGGAGCAGAACCGCGCCGGCGCGGTTGAACTGCTCATGCCGACCATCCAGTCGGCCGATCTCTGGCGCGAGAGCGGACGCTACGACGACTACGGCAAGGAGATGCTGCGCATCAAGGACCGCCACGAGCGGGACATGCTGTTCGGCCCGACCAACGAGGAGATGGTGACCGAGATATTCCGCGGCTCCGTACGGTCCTACCGTCAGTTGCCGCTCAATCTCTATCACATCCAGTGGAAGTTCCGGGACGAAGTGCGCCCCCGTTTCGGCGTCTATCGGTCGCGTGAATTCCTGATGAAGGACGCCTATTCCTTCGATGTCGACGAGGCCGGCGCGCGCCATGCCTACAATCGCATGTTCGTGGCCTACTTGCGGACCTACGCGCGCATGGGCCTCCAGGCGATTCCCATGCAGGCCGACACGGGGCCGATCGGCGGCGATCTCAGCCATGAGTTCATCATTCTGGCGTCCACGGGCGAGAGTCAGGTGTTCTGCCACCAGGACTATCTTGGCTTTGCCACGCCCGATGAAGACGTGAACTTCGATGACCGCTCGGAACTCCAGGGCATCGTCGACAACTGGACGAGGCTTTACGCCGCCACCGAGGAAAAGCACGACGAGGCGGCTTTCGGAGCCATAGACGAGAGCAGCAGGCTGTCGGCGCGCGGCATCGAGGTCGGGCACATCTTCTATTTCGGGACCAAATACTCCCTGCCCATGCGTGCCGTCGTCGCCGGACCGGACGGGCAGGATGTTCCCGTGCATATGGGGTCCTACGGCATCGGGCCGAGCCGGCTGGTCGCGGCCATCATCGAGGCAAGCCACGACGAGGGCGGGATCGTCTGGCCGGAGGCCATCGCCCCGTTCAAGGTTGGCCTCATCAACCTCAAGCGGGGTGACGCCGCCACGGACACGGCTTGCGACGCCCTCTATGAGAAGCTGACCCGCGCCGGCGTCGACGTTCTTTACGATGACAGCGACGACAGGGCAGGGGCCAAGTTCGCCACCATGGATCTGATCGGGCTTCCCTGGCAGCTGATCGTCGGTCCCAAGGGCATCGCCGACAACACGGTGGAGCTGAAGCGCCGTACCACCGGCGAGCGCGAAGTCCTGTCGCCGGACGCGGCTGTCCTGAAGCTGATTGGATGAGGGGCAAACCTTGAGCGCATCCACGGAAGGAACCGGCACGGGCGCTCGCTTCGCCGGAACGCGCGCTTTCGCGGGATTCGAGTGGTTGATCGCCGGGCGCTACCTGCGCGCGCGCCGCAAGGAAGGTTTCATCTCGGTCATCGCGGGTTTCTCGTTCCTGGGAATCGCTCTCGGCGTCGCGACGCTCATCATCGTCATGGCGGTGATGAACGGCTTTCGCAATGAACTGCTCGGCAAGATCCTGGGCGTCAATGGCCACGTCATCGTCCAGCCCATCGACAGCCCCTTGCGGGAATTCTCCGATCTGGCGGGACGTGTCGAGGAAGTGAAGGGCGTGCGTGCGGCCGTGCCGCTTGTCGAAGGTCAGGCGCTGGCGTCGTCGCCCTTGCAGTCGACCGGAGTTCTCGTGCGCGGGGTCCGTCTCGGCGATCTGGATCGGCTCGCGATTGTCAGCGGCAACATCCGCGAAGGCACCACGGACGGTTTCGACGACGATGGCGGGGTGCTGATCGGACGACGGCTGGCGCTCAACCTGGGCCTGCGCACCGGGGACAGGATGACCCTTGTCTCGCCCAATGGCGCGGTCACGCCCATGGGCACGACCCCACGCATAAAGGCCTATCCGATCAAGGGCGTGTTCGAGGTCGGCATGTCGGAATACGACAGCTCGATGGTCTTCATGCCCTTCCAGGAAGCACAGGCCTATTTCAACCAGGAGGACAGCGCCTCGTCGATCGAGATCTACCTCGACGATCCGGACGCGGTCGGAACGCTCCGTCCGCTCATCCAGGAGGTACTGGGCCGCCCGGCCATGCTGACCGACTGGCGCCAGCGCAACGCCACCTTCTTCAGCGCCCTGGAGGTGGAGCGCAACGTCATGTTCCTGATCCTGACGCTGATCGTCCTCGTGGCCGCTCTCAACATCATCTCCGGGCTCATCATGCTGGTGAAGGACAAGGGGCCGGATATCGCGATCCTGCGCACCATGGGCGCGACCCGTGGCACCATCATGCGTGTCTTCCTCATCACCGGCGCGGCGATCGGCACGCTGGGAACGCTGACCGGGCTCCTGCTGGGCACGATCGTTTGCCTCAATGTCGAGGAAATCCGGCAGTTCATCGGCCGGCTGACGCAGACCGAACTGTTCTCCCCCGAGCTCTATTTCCTCAGCCGCCTGCCGGCGGACATGAACCCGCGCGAGGTGGTCAGCGTGGTGTTGATGTCGCTGATACTCTCGTTCCTGGCCACGCTCTATCCGAGCTGGCGCGCGGCTCGGCTCGATCCGGTTGAGGCTCTGCGGTACGAATGACCGGGCAAGATGCACCCTCCGCCGTTGAACCTGCGCTCCGTGCGGTCGAACTGACACGTCGATTCACCCAGGGCGAGACCCGCCTGGACATCCTGAGGGGGGCAAACCTCACCCTCAATCCGGGCGAGGCCGTGGCCCTGGTCGCGCCATCGGGAACCGGGAAATCCACCCTTCTCCAGATCGCGGGCCTGCTGGAAAAGCCTGATTCCGGAGAGGTTTTCATCATGGGCCGCCCGACCGTCGGCCTGGGCGACGACCAGCGCACGGCCTTGCGGCGGGGCGCCATTGGCTTCGTCTACCAGGCCCACCATCTGCTGCCGGAGTTCTCGGCCCTCGAGAACGTCATGATGCCCCAACTGATAAGAGGGCTGTCACGCACCGAATCCCACAAGAGAGCCCAAGAACTTCTTGGCTGGCTTGGTCTCGGAAAGCGCATCACCCATCGACCGTCCGAGCTTTCGGGCGGCGAACAGCAACGCGTCGCCATCGCGAGGGCGGTCGCCAATGCGCCCCGGATTCTCTTGGCCGACGAGCCGACAGGCAATCTCGATCCGGGGACATCCGATCATGTTTTCAAGGCGATGCTGACGCTGGTGAGGGCCTCGGGCGTTGGAGCGCTGGTCGCCACGCACAATCTCGAGCTCGCCGCCCGGATGGACCGGCGCATCACCATTCAGGATGGTCTTATATTGGAGCTCTGATGGTGGAAAGTTCCAGTTGACACGAAAACAAAAAGGGAACAAATAAAGAACATAGTGGATAACAGGAGATCAGCCATGCGCTCAGCTTCGCTTCAGGCCATCGTATCCAGCATGGTCGAACTGGGTTCGATCAGTGTTTTTGTCATCATGGTGCTGGTCTTCGCAGGCTCCACTCCTCCCGTGTGAGACCGGTTGCCGCGGGAGAATGAAAATGGCCGCCCAAGCCGCGGGTTTTGTTCATCTGCATGTCCATTCTGCCTATTCGCTGCTTGAAGGCGCCTTGCCGATCAAGAAGCTGGCGGAACTCGCGGCAAAGGATCGAATGCCGGCTCTTGCTTTAACCGATACGAATAACTTGTTCGGGGCGCTCGAATTTTCTGAAAATCTCTCGAAGGTGGGTGTTCAGCCGATTCTGGGATGCACGCTCACCGTTGATTTCGGAGACCGGGACGACAGGGCGGGGCACCGCGTGGAAGCGCGCCCCAGAGTAGTTCTCCTGGCAAAGGACAGGGCGGGCTGGCAGAATCTTATGGCGCTCACCAGCGCGGCATTCCTAGAAACAGATCCGTCTGACACGGCGCATGTCAGCATCAATCGGGTGGCGGAAAATTCTCAGGGCCTGATTGCCCTGTCGGGTGGGTCCATGGGCGGGCTTGATATGGCCCTGTTGGCGGGCCGCACCGAAATTGCTTGTGCGCGACTTGAGCAGCTTGCGGGTGTCTTTGGTGATGCGCTCTACCTGGAGATCCAGAGGCACAATGATCCCACTAAGGCAGAAGTCGAGCATCAGCTGCTTGATCTTGCATACGCGCGTGGTCTGCCCATCGTGGCAACCAATGAAAGCTATTTTCCCAGAACCGAAGATCACGAGGCGCATGATGCGCTTCTGGCAATTGCCGAAGGTCGTTACGTTGCGGAGGAAAATCGTCGGCAGGTCACAAAAGAGCATGCCTTTTTGACACGGAAGGTAATGCTCGACCGTTTTGCCGATCTCCCCGAAGCCACGGAGAACACCCTCGAGATAGCGCGCCGCTGCGCATACCGGCCAACAGTTCAGAAGCCGATCCTGCCACGGTTCACATCAATCGAAGGCGTAACGACCGATGAGGGGGATGAACTCTGCCGACAGGCGGAGCAGGGGTTGGCAGCCCGGTTGGCAACACATGGCTTGGCGCCCGGCACCAAGGAGAAAGATTACAGCGAGAGACTTGCCTATGAACTGGAAGTCATCCGGAAGATGAAATTTCCAGGATACTTTCTGATCGTTGCGGATTTTATCAAATGGGCAAAGCAACACGATATCCCGGTTGGTCCTGGACGTGGTTCGGGAGCCGGTTCAGTGGTCGCCTGGGCTCTAACCATCACCGATCTTGATCCTATCCGGTTCGGCCTGCTCTTCGAAAGATTCCTCAATCCCGAGCGTGTGTCGATGCCAGACTTCGATATCGATTTCTGTCAGGAGCGGCGTGAGGAAGTGATCCGCTATGTTCAAGAGCGATATGGCAGAGACCGGGTTGCGCAAATCATAACGTTCGGCACGCTTCAGGCGCGCGGTGTACTGCGGGATGTCGGTCGCGTTCTCGAGATGCCCTATGGGCAAGTGGACAAGCTCTGTAAGCTGGTGCCTCAAAATCCAGCCAACCCGGTTACTCTGGCCCGTGCCATTGAGGATGAGCCGCGTTTCAAGAGCGCCCGCGAGGAAGAGCCCATCGTCGGCCGCCTTCTGGACATAGCCCTCAAGCTTGAAGGCCTTTATCGCCACGCCTCAACCCATGCCGCAGGCATTGTAATCGGTGATCGGCCGCTGACGGAATTGGTGCCTCTGTATCGCGATCCTCGTTCCGAAATGCCGGTGACCCAATACAATATGAAATGGGTCGAGCAGGCTGGGTTGGTAAAATTCGACTTCTTGGGTTTGAAGACGCTGACCGTCCTGACGAAAGCAGTTGAACTTATCCGGCGGCGTGGGATTGAGATTGACCTGTCGGCGCTGCCACTGGACGATAAAGAAGCTTACGCCATCATGTCTCGCGGCGAGACCGTTGGTGTTTTCCAGGTTGAAAGCGCCGGCATGCGCCGGGCGCTCGTTGATATGAAGCCTGACAGGCTTGAGGACATCATCGCGCTGGTTGCCCTTTATCGCCCTGGTCCGATGGCGAACATTCCGACCTACTGTGCACGCAAGCATGGGCGAGAAAAACCCGATTACCCTCATCCCAAACTGGAGCCAGCGCTTACGGAAACCTTCGGCGTCATCATCTATCAGGAACAGGTGATGCGGATTGCACAGGAGCTCGCCGGTTACTCACTGGGCGAAGCTGATTTGCTCCGCCGCGCGATGGGAAAAAAAATCAAGGCCGAGATGGCCGCTCAAAGTGAGCGTTTTGTCTCCGGTGCGACCGAACGCGGTGTGCCCCAAGCTCAGGCTGAAGCCATATTTGAGCTTCTGGCCAAGTTTGCAGACTATGGTTTCAACAAAAGCCACGCGGCTGCATACGCTTTGATTGCCTACCAAACCGCTTATCTTAAAGCGAATTTTCCCGTTGAGTTTCTCGCCGCTTCTATGACCCTGGACATGGGTAACACAGAGAAATTAGGTGAATTTCGGCAGGAAGCAACACGCTTGGGCATTCAGGTATTGCCGCCATCTGTGAACAAGTCGGCAACTGAGTTTGAAGTGGATGATAACGCCATTCGCTATGCGCTCGCCGCCATCAAGGGTGTTGGCGGGCCTGCAGCAAACGCGATTATTGCTGCCAGGCAACAGGGTGCTTTCGAAAGCATCGCCGATTTTTCCCAGAAGGTTGATGCTCGATCGGTCGGCAAACGCGCGCTTGAAAGCCTGGTTCAAGCTGGTGCTTTTGATGAGCTGGAGGGCAATCGCACGCGTGTTTTTGGTGGCATTGATCAAATCTTGGCTCTGGCTCAAAGGACAAGCCAGTCCAAGGCTGTCGGTCAGGATGAATTGTTCGGAGCCACTGGCGGTGGCCAGCCAATAAGGTTGCCGGATGTTGATCCCTGGTTACCGTGGGACAGGTTGGCGCGAGAGCATGATGCGATTGGCTTTTTCCTGTCGGGCCATCCGCTCGACGCTTATGAGGCCGTATGCAAGCGGCTTCGATTGCAGCGCTGGGCGGAATTTGTTGCTTCCGTAAAAGCCGGCGCAACGGCCAGCCGGTTGGCTGCGACTGTCATCAGTCGCACCGAGAGACGCACCAAGACAGGCACGAAGATGGGTATTGTGCGAATGTCGGACCCGACCGGTCATTATGAGGCTGTCGTGTTTTCGGAAGGGTTGAATGACTACCGCGAACTCCTCGAGCCCAACAGCTCAGTGATTGTGACACTTCAGGCTGCCCTTGATGGAGAAGACGTGAGGGCGCGCATCCAGCATGTCGAACGCCTGGATCAAGTCGCGAGTCGAGGTGCCGGAAACATCCGGATCTTCCTGCGAGAGCCGTCAACACTGAAAGGTGTCCAGCGTCATCTGGTGCAGGGTGAAGGAGAAGTGCATATCGTGATGCTTGTCGACTCCGGACAGACGGAGGTTGAAATTCGCCTGCCCGGAAAATTCCAGCTGAGCCCTCCTGTTGTCGGCGCGATCAAGGCATTGCCCGGCGTCGTCGAGGTTATGGATGGGTAGGTAGTTTTTACAGTGGTTCGCTCTTGCCAAGTGACGGAGCTTCGCCTACAAGCCCGGTCATCCCACAGGCGGATATGCGGCTCTTGAGCCGTCCCGGTGCCGTACATGATACGGTGACATCCGCCGAGGCTTTAGAACCGGAGATAACTGATGGCTCTTCCTGACGTATCATTACGCCAGTTGCTCGAGGCGGGTGCCCATTTCGGTCACCAGGTCCACCGCTGGAATCCCAAGATGGGGACCTATATTTTTGGTTCCCGCAACAACATTCACATCATTGATCTGGCTCAGACGGTGCCGTTGTTGCACCAAGCTCTGCTGGCCGTTTCCAACACAGTGGCACGCGGGGGGCGCGTCCTCTTCGTCGGAACCAAGAGGCAGGCACAGGAGCCGGTTGCTGCGGCCGCCAAGCGCTCCGCTCAGTATTATGTCAACTCGCGCTGGCTCGGCGGCATGTTGACGAACTGGAAGACGGTATCCCATTCAATTGCCCGGCTGAAAAAGCTCGAGGAGATGCTTGGCGGTGATGCGCATGGCTTCACCAAGAAGGAGCGTCTTACCCTTTCGCGCGAGCGCGAGAAGCTGGATCGGGCTTTGGGCGGTATCCGCGATATGGGCGGTACGCCCGATCTGATTTTCATCATCGATACCAACAAGGAGCAAATTGCGGTAAAGGAAGCCCGTCGTCTTGGCATTCCTGTTGCTGCTATCCTTGATACCAACAGTGACCCGGATGGCATCACGTATCCCATTCCTGGCAATGATGACGCTGGTCGTGCTCTCTCTCTCTACTGCGATCTGATCGCTCGCGCTGTGCTGGACGGTATTGGTCGGGCGCAGGGTGCAAGCGGTATGGATATCGGCGCCGCGGAGCAGCCTGCTGCCGAGATCGTTTCCGAAGAAGTGAGTGAAGTGGCGGCGGAAGGTTTTGAACTTCTCTCCGCTCCGCGCGGCGCGCCGGATGATCTTTCCAAGCTTCCTGGTGTTGGGCCTACGCTTGAGAAGAAGCTCAATGAAGCTGGTATTTTCCACTTCTGGCAGCTTGCGGCTTTGGCTCCTTCCGACATCGAAAAACTTGATGGCGATCTGAAGCTTGCTGGCCGCATTGGCCGGGAAAACTGGGTAGAGCAAGCCCGTACTCTCATTGAGGGTGCAGCGTAAGCTGCCCCTACCAATCAATTCTGACGGCATACGAGGACTGACATGGCAAACATCACTGCGGCGATGGTCAAGGAGCTGCGCGACAAGACCGGCGCGGGCATGATGGACTGCAAGACTGCGCTTACGGAGTCCGGTGGTGATATCGAGGCCGCTGTTGACTGGTTGCGCACCAAGGGACTGGCAAAGGCGGCGAAGAAAGCCGGGCGCGTCGCGGCTGAAGGATTGATTGGGATTGCCGTGAGCGACAAGCGCTCGGCGATTGTCGAGATCAATTCGGAAACCGATTTCGTCGCGAGAAACGAGCAGTTCCAGGGACTCGTGAGCCAGGTTGCCGAGGTCGCCTTGGGTTCCTCTCCGGACGTTGAGGCGTTGTCGGCGGCCGCCTATTCGGCCGGTAGCACTGTTTCGAGTGCTATAGCCGAGGCAATCGCCACGATTGGTGAGAATATGACACTGAGGCGTGTGGACAGCCTCACGATTTCCAAGGGCGCTTTCGGCGCGTATGTCCATAATGCTGTGAGTGCCGAAAAGTCCAATCTTGGCCGGATCGGCGTGATCGTGGCTCTGGAATCCGAAGGCAAGACCGAAGAGCTGAAGGCTCTCGGTCGCCAGATTGCCATGCATATTGCCGCTGCAAGCCCACTTGCTTTGAACGGTGAGGGTATCCCTGCCGATGTCATCGAGCGGGAGCGCGGCGTCTTGATCGAGAAAGCGCGCGCCAGCGGCAAGCCGGACAACGTCATTGAAAAGATCGTTGAGAGCGGCATCAAAACGTATTGCAAGGAAATATGCCTGCTGGATCAAGCTTACATCCACGAGCCCTCCAAAACCGTTTCCCAGGCTGTTGGTGAAGCCGAAGGTAAGGTCGGAGCCCCGATCAAGCTGGTAGGTTTTGTGCGCTACGCGCTCGGCGAGGGAATTGAAAAGACCGAGAATGATTTTGCAGCTGAGGTTGCTGCCGCCGCTGGTCAAAACTAGCCGTCATGTCAAACCGGGTTCCATTCCGGCGGGTTCTTCTGAAGATCTCAGGTGAAGCTCTTATGGGGGCGAGCCCGTTTGGCCTGCATCCGGCTACAGTTGAGCGCATTGCCGAAGATATCGCCCAAGTTCGTGCCTCCGGTGTCGATGTTGCCGTCGTGGTTGGCGGCGGCAACATTTTTCGCGGTGTACAGGTTGCTGCCGAAGGCATCGACAGGGCGACTGCCGATTACATGGGCATGCTTGCGACGGTCATGAACGCGCTTGCGCTTGGTGCTACCCTTGATCGTCGTGGCGTATCGACACGCGTGATGTCCGCTCTCGATGTTCCCGCTGTTTGTGAAACCTACGCCCGTCCGCGCGCCCTGCGTCATCTTGAGAAGGGGCACATCGTCATTTTTGCTGCGGGCACTGGGAACCCGTTTTTCACAACAGACACCGCTGCCGCTTTACGGGCGGCGGAAATGGGATGCGACGCCTTATTGAAGGCAACTCAGGTGGATGGAGTCTATTCGCAAGACCCTAAGAAACATCCTGATGCCATCCGTTATGACCATTTGTCATTCGATGAAGCTTTGACGCGCGATCTCAAAGTTATGGATGCAGCCGCCTTCGCGCTTGCCCGCGAGAACCGTATTCCAGTAATCGTATTTTCCATCCACGAGCCGAATGCGATTGCTTCAGTGGTTCGTGGGGAAGGTCGATCCACAATTGTGGCTCCATAACAGATTTCCCAGTATGGGCTGTTGGAATAACTCATAAGCGAGGCGGCGATGTCCCTAAATTATGATCTGGCTGAGCTTAAGCGCCGCATGCAGGGGGCAATTGCCTCTCTCAAGCATGAATTTTCGGGCCTCAGGACCGGCCGGGCAAGCATCAGCATGCTCGACCCCGTTATGGTCCAGGCTTATGGATCCTCGATGCCGCTCAATCAGTTGGCAACAGTTAGTGTGCCGGAAGCCCGCTTGCTGGTGGTTCAGGTCTGGGACCGGAGCATGGCTGCTGCCGTGGACAAAGCCATCCGCGACGCTAATCTGGGATTGAACCCGGTAAGCGAGGGGCAAGTGATCCGCGTACCCATTCCGGAATTGAATGCCGAGCGGCGTGCCGAACTGGTCAAGGTCGCTCATAAATACGCAGAGAACGCGCGGGTTGCTGTTCGACATGTGCGGCGTGACGGTCTCGATGTTTTGAAGCGTATCGAGAAGGATGGCGACATCAGTCAGGACGATCAACGGATTCAAGCCGAGCTTGTCCAGAAGGCGACAGATGAGATGATAGCTGAGGTTGATCAGGCCCTAGCCTCGAAGGAAAAAGAAATAACCCAGGTCTAAAGAGCTAGAACGCGTATCGACTTAGATGCCTCTTCCCACACCCAACGGACAATCAAACTCATCGTCTCCTAAGACAGGCGGAAAGGTTGGCCTGCCATCCCATATCGGCTTGATCATGGATGGAAATGGGAGATGGGCGTTGAAGCGTGGATTGCCGCGCTTTGAAGGCCACCGGCGCGGTGTCGAAGCGTTGCGGCAAGCTGTAAAATTGGCAAGCGAACTGGGTATAAAGTATCTTACCGTCTATAGTTTTTCGTCGGAAAACTGGAGTCGACCAAAAGAAGAAATTCAAGATTTGATGAATCTTCTAAAGAAATTTATACGAGATGACTTGGAAAATCTAAGAAAATCAGATGTTAATATTAGAATTATAGGTGATAGAGAAGACTTAAATTTGGATATACGAAATTTATTAATTGAATCAGAGGATGCCACAAAAGAAAATAAAGGTCTAAATCTGCAGATAGCCTTTAATTACGGTGGTCGGCAGGAGATCGCGCGCGCGGTGCGCAGGATAGCAAAAGAAGTGCAAGATGGTCATCTCGCGCTTAATCAAATAAACCCATCCCTTATAGAAACTTTTCTAGATACAGTTGGTGTTCCAGACCCTGATCTTATTATCCGTACAAGTGGAGAGCAAAGATTGTCTAATTTCCTATTGTGGCAATCCGCGTATTCGGAATTTGTCTTTCTTCCTATGAACTGGCCCGAATTCAACCGGGCAGCGTTTGAGCTTGCTTTAGGGGAATATACTCATCGCAAGCGTCGATTTGGTGGATTGAATACCGTAGAGGCAGTTGAATGAGCGGTCTCCCACGCGATGGAAGTTCAGTGCCATCAGGTGGCGTGCCTGAAATTTTAGTGAGAGTATTGTCTGGTGTTGCTCTTGCTGCCGTTGCGATTGCTGCAGCTTGGCTCGGTGGGTATTTTTTCTTTGCATTCTGGGGGATAGCCGCAGCTGTTGTCTGGGTCGAATGGATCAGGATAACCCGAAGCGGAGGGGCGTACTGGTGGCTTTTGGGAGGAGTGGTTGCCAGCTTCATCGTACTGGGTCCTATCGTTCTTCGTAATAGCTCCTTGCTTGGTTTGCAGGCCATTTTCTGGTTGTTCGTTGTGGTCTGGACGACGGATATCATGGCCTATGCAACTGGGCGTGTAATTGGCGGCCCAAAACTTTGGACCAGGATTTCACCGAAAAAAACCTGGGCCGGGTTTATCGGCGGGATTTTCTTTGCACTCATTGGGGGGCTTCTGGCGGCCATCATAATGGGCCTGCCAAGCCTCCTTGGCCCCGCTTGCTTGGCGGTACTTTTGGCTTTGGCCACTCACAGCGGTGACCTCATGGAGTCTGCGGTAAAGCGACGGTTTGGGGTGAAGGACGCCGGTCATGTGATACCGGGACATGGTGGTGTTCTGGATCGCTTGGACGGGTTTGCCATTGCGAGTGCAATTGCGGCGCTGCTGGGTGTCTGGCGTGGGGGCTTTGATGATGCCGCTCGTGGGCTGCTTGTATGGTGATGCGTACCGTAACAGTCTT
Organism: Agaricicola taiwanensis; assembly: GCA_040394255.1. Classification (GTDB taxonomy): domain Bacteria; phylum Pseudomonadota; class Alphaproteobacteria; order Rhizobiales; family Methylopilaceae; genus Agaricicola; species Agaricicola taiwanensis_A. The sequence continues at coordinate 17,848 of JBEBSP010000032.1, forward strand.
GGGCGCCACAGGTTCTATAGGCTCGTCAACACTTGATGTGATCGAGTCTCAGTCCCGGTCGATTCAGGTTGAAGCTCTCGTAAGCGGGCGGGATGTGTCTGGATTGGCGCGTGCCGCCGTTAGGGTGGGCGCTCGTCTCGCGGTCATTGCTGATGAGGCGAAATACCAAGATCTCAAGGATGCTCTGGCGGGTTCTGGAATCGAACTCGCGGCAGGGAAGGGCGCTGTCGTCGAAGCGGCAATGCGGCCAGTCGACTGGACAATGGCGGCGATAACAGGCGTCGCAGGTCTTCCCGCCAGTTACGCCGCAGCGCGGCGTGGAGGCACTCTGGCGCTTGCCACAAAGGAATGTGTGGTCAGTGCAGGCAATATATTCATGAGTGCGGCATCCGATGGCGGCACTAGGATTTTACCTGTTGATTCCGAGCACAATGCCATTTTCCAGGCATTGTCGGGGGCACCGATTGAGGATGTCGAGAAAATCACGCTGACAGCATCTGGTGGGCCATTCCGGACCTGGACGGCAGAACGTTTGCTCGAGGCCCGCCTGGAAGATGCACTGAAGCATCCGACATGGGCGATGGGATCGAAGATCACCATCGATTCCGCGACAATGATGAATAAGGGTCTCGAGCTTATTGAAGCACATCACTTATTCGCAATGGATGAGTCCAAAATTGATATCCTTGTCCATCCGCAGTCGATTGTGCATGGGCTGGTGACCTATCGGGATGGCTCTGTCATCGCCGGCCTGGCGCCTGCGGATATGCGTGTCGCGATTTCGCACGCTTTAGGTTACCCGCGCCGGATACCGGCGATAAGCCGCAGTCTTGATCTCGCATCGATTGGAAATTTAACGTTTGAAGCACCTGATACCAAGCGGTTCCCTTCCTTGGAAATTGCCCGTCAAGCTCTGAAGCGAGGTGATGGTGCAACAACCATTCTCAATGCGGCCAACGAAATAGCGGTAGAAGCATTCATCAATGGCCAGATCAGTTTCTCGGAAATCGCGCAAATTGTGGTCAGGGCGCTGGAACTAGTCGAAGGTAAAGGGGAAATGTACGCACCAAAAACCATCGATGAAGTGTGGAGCCTTGATCGCGCGGGCCGGGTGCGAGCTTCGGAATGCTTGCCGAAAGCTGCGGCAAGGTCTCTTATAGGTGGCCGAGTAGCCATATGAGGATGTTATGATTTTAGAGCAGATCGGCGATTTTTCCGAAGCGGCCTTTGGCTATCTTATTCCATTTCTGATTGTTCTGACCGTTGTAATTTTCATTCATGAGCTTGGACATTTCCTGGTCGCCAGATTTTGCGGCGTACGAGTGCTGACCTTCTCAATCGGATTTGGCCCTGAAATCGTAGGGTATACGGATTCCAAGGGAAGTCGTTGGCGGCTGGCAGCGATCCCGCTCGGAGGATATGTGCGCTTCCTGGGAGACGATAACGCCGCAAGTTCGCCCGATCACGGAGCAATCGCACAGATGGATTCGGCCACACGTGCACGGACATTCGTTGCTGCGCCCATTTTATCACGAGTGGCTATCGTTGCGGCGGGGCCGGCGGCAAATTTTCTTCTGGCTATCGCATTGTTTGCGGGCCTTTTTGCATTCATAGGCCGCCCCATTACGGATGCGCGGATTGATGCGGTTCAGGCGGACAGCCCAGCTGAG
>JBEBSP010000033.1:0-19168 GCA_040394255.1 Agaricicola taiwanensis
CAGGAATCGGTGGATCAGGCCATTCAGACCGGAGCTGAATACACCGCCAGCTTCCGCGTGCTGAACAACAGGGGAAGCTGGTGCTCCGTCTTCGCCCGAGGCCAATGCACGACGCCCCATGTCAGGCCAAGGCACTTCTCGGGTGTGGTCTTGTGGGATGAGAAGGACGCCTCACCCACCAGACCACACAGGACATCGCTTACACCTCGGGAAATCCAGTGCCTTTACTGGTGCAGCCAGGGAAAAACAACGTGGGAGGTAGGGCAGATACTCGCATTGTCCGATCGGACGGTGGAGCATTACATCAACAGCGCCACCAAGAAGCTTGACTGCTCAACCAGAATTCAGACGGTCGCACTGGCCATCAGGCTTGGCCTGATAGAATAATCATTCTTGAACGCGCTCTCATTTGATTTCTTGATATGCTTTCTGATGTAATCCTCCCCTTCAAGAGCGTTCAACTCTTCCATGGCCAAGGATATCAAACCGTTCAACACCGACATCTCTTCCTTGTCGGACAGAATCTCGCTAAGCTCGAGATGATTCCTTATGGCATCGATATCGTTGGAAAAACCAGCAACCTGAAAAGTATAGACTGGAGATTTCATCGTTATATCCTCCCGTGTAGTCATTACACGCAGATATATAATCGCCTGTTAACCATGTGTCTCAATATGGTATAATCCCGGATCGGATACCGCCCCCATATTAACCATTTATTAAGAAAAATGTTGCAACTGCATCCATCAAGTCGGTGGCATGACGTCACCATTCCGGGGATCCTCAGGCCGCGGCCTTTCGCGAGATCCATTCCGCGATCCGGTTCGCCGCCTCGCGCAGTTCATCCTCGCCGCGCGCGAAGCACAGGCGCAGGAAGGCCTCGCCGCCCGGCCCGAAGGCCGTGCCCGGCGCCAGGCCGACATTGGCCTCGTCCACCAGCGTCAGCCCGAGGCGGCGGGTGTCGGTGATGCCCTCGATCCCGAAGAACAGGTAGAAGGCCCCCGCCGGCACCGCGAGCCGCACCCGGCCCGTGGCGGAGAGGATGCCGGCGACGGCGTCGCGCCCGGCCCGCGCCCGCTCGATCTGGTGGCGCACGAACTCCTCGCCGCCCTCCAGCGCCACGATGCCCGCCCGTTGCAGGAAGGCCGCGACGCCCGAGGTCGAATACTGGATCAGGTTCTCGACCACCGGCCCCAGCGCCTCCGGCGCTTCCAGCCAGCCGATGCGCCAGCCGGTCATGGCCCAGTTCTTCGAGAAGGTGTTGACATAGATGATCCGGTCGTCGGGCTCGGCGACGTCGTGGAACGAGGACGCGCGCGCCATGTCGAACACGAAGCGGCCATAGACCTCGTCGGCCACGATCCAGATGCCGTGCCTGCGGGCGAGCGCCAGGATGTCGGCCAGTTCCTCGCGGGTCGCCGTCCAGCCCGTGGGATTGGCCGGCGAATTGACGACCACGGCGCGGGTCTTCGGCCCAATGGCGGCATCGAGCCGGTCAAGGTCCAGCGACCAGCCCGCATCCTCGGAGAAGGTCATGGGAACCGGCACGGGCGTGACGCCGCCGACGCCGATGGCGGCGGCGAAATTGGTCCAGGCCGGTGTCGGCAGGATGACCTCGTCACCGGCCCCGGCAACCATGCGCAGCGCGATCTGCACCGACTGCATACCCGATCCGGTGACGAAGAAACGCCCCGGCGTCTCGGCCACGCCGTAGTGCCGCGCGTGGTAGCGCGCCAGCGCCGCCCGGAGTTCGGGAAGACCGCGCTGCCAGGTGTAGAAGGTCTCGCCAGCGGCGAGCGAAGCCGCCGCCGCCTCGCAGATGAAGCCCGGCGTCGGCAGGTCGCCCTCGCCCGCCCAGAGCGGGATCATGCCCGGCCGCGAGCGGCCGTGGTTCATGACCTCGACGATGCCGCTCTCGGGCGCGGCCCGGGCCGGGCCGGAGAGGCCGTCGATGAGGTGGGATGAGGCGGCTCGTGCGGTCGAAGGGGCGGTCACATGCGGCTCCCGATGTGGGTTTCGTGCCCCCATCCTACCCGCATGCGACCGCCATCAGGCATCAATAGCTGTGACGCGATCCATCACACGGGGCGTTGCTGCTGGGCCAGCAGGTCGCGGATCTGCTCCAGCAGCTTGACGTCCTGCGGCGTCTCGGCGACTTCGGCGGGCTTTGCTTCCTCTTCTTTTTTCAGGCGGTTGATGGCCTTGATGACCAGGAACAGCACCCAGGCGACGATGATGAAGTTGATCGCGATGGTCAGGAACTGGCCGTAGCCGATGGTCGCGCCGGCCTCCTTGGCGGCCGCATAGGTGGCGGCGTCCTGGCCGGACAGCTGGAAGAAATAGTTGGAAAAATCGAGACCGCCCGCGATGAAGCCGATCACCGGCATGATCACGTCATCGACCAGCGACGACACGATCTTGTTGAAGGCCGCGCCGATGATGACACCGATGGCGAGGTCCATGACGTTCCCCCTGAGGGCGAACTGCTTGAATTCCTGAAGCATGAAGTCAGTCTCCGCTTTTGAGCGGCCCCGTTGTCCCCGGCCGCGTGACGGCGCATCCGCGCCCACAACGCACATTCTGTGACGGGAGGGGTGTCTGACAACCCCTGTATGTCTTTTCACCGGTCGATATCCGGGCAGGTGACACCGCCGCGCCGCTGGGGCAGTGTTGGTCCAAAATCGCGTGTGGAGAGTAGCGTGCTGCAAGGATGGGTCGTCGTCGCGGTCGCACTCGCCTATCTCGGCGTCCTGTTCGCCGTGGCCAGCTATGGCGACAGGGTCCGCCCGGCCTGGATGAGCGGCCGGGGCCGGCCCTACATCTACGCGCTGTCCCTCGGCGTCTACTGCACCTCATGGACCTTCTTCGGCTCGGTCGGCCTGTCATCGGCCACGGGCTTCGATTTCCTGCCGGTCTACATCGGGCCCATGCTGGTGTTCGCGCTGGGTTATCCCCTGATCCTCAAGATCATGCGGCTCGCCAAGGCGCAGAACATCACCTCCATCGCCGACTTCATCGCCGCGCGCTACGGCAAGAGCCCCAAGGTCGCCGCCATCGTCACCCTGGCGGCCGTGATCGGGACGCTGCCCTACATCGCGCTCCAGTTGAAGGCGATCTCGTCCTCGCTCGCGACCGTGCTGGCCGAGCCCAGCCTGCCCGTGGTCGACGGCATCACCACCCAGGCTCCGATCCTGGGAGACCTGGCGCTGTTCGTGGCCATCGTGCTGGCGGCCTTCGCCATCCTGTTCGGCACGCGCCACGTCGACGCCACCGAGCATCAGGACGGGCTGATGCTGGCCATCGCCATGGAATCCACCGTCAAGCTGATCGCCTTCCTGGCCGTGGGGCTCTTCGTCATCTGGGGCATGTTCGACGGTCCGGCCGATCTGATGGCGAAGGCCATGGAAACCGGCGTGCTGGAACGCCTTACGGTGGCGCCCAAGCCGGACTTCTGGATTTCGGTGACCTTCCTGTCCTTCGTCTGCGCCATCCTGCTGCCCCGCCAGTTCCACGTCACCATCGTGGAGAGCCGCAGCGAGGCCGAGGTCCGGCGCGCCGCCTGGCTCTATCCGACCTACCTCATCCTCATCAACCTTTTCGTCTTCCCCATCGCGCTGGCCGGCCTCGTGCTGTTTTCGAAGGGTAGCGTCGACCCCGACATGTTCGTGCTCGCCCTGCCGCTGCAGGCGGATGCGCGCCTGGTCGCCGTCGCCGCCTTCGTGGGCGGGCTGTCGGCGGCGACCGCCATGGTCATCGTCGAGACGGTGGCGCTGGCCATCATGATCTCCAACGACATCGCCATCCCGCTGCTGCTGCGCGGACGCAAGGGCGACCGCGACGACATGGGCCGCCTGCTGCTCGTCGTCCGCCGCGCCTCGATCTTCCTCATCCTGATCCTCGCCTACATCTATTATCGGGCTGCGGGAGACGCGGCGCTGGCGCAGATCGGCCTGCTGTCCTTCGCGGCCATCGCGCAGTTCGCCCCGGCCTTCTTCATGGGCCTCGCCTGGAAGCGGGCCACGGCCCGCAGCGCCATAGCCGGCATCGTGACGGGGCTGTGCGTCTGGAGCTTCACCCTCCTGCTGCCGAGCTTCGTGGCCTCCGGGCTGGTGCCGCAGGAGCTGGTCACCGACGGCGCCTTCGGCCTCGCCCTGCTGAGACCCCAGGCCCTGTTCGGCATCGACATGGACCCTCTGGCCCACGGCGTGATGTGGAGCCTCGTGCTCAACATACTGGCCTATGTGGCGGCGACCTACACCCGCGCGCCCGAACCCATGGAGCGCCTCCAGGCCAGCGCCTTCACGCGCGACGAGCTGGCGCCCATGATGGCCCAGAGCTTCCGCATCTGGCAGTCCTCGGTCCCCATCGGCGATCTCCAGGCCACCGTCGCGCGCTATCTCGGCGAGGAACGCACCGAGCAGTCGTTCCGCAGCTTCGCGCGTTCGCGCGGCACCCGGCTCGACCCCCGCAGCGAGGCGGACATCCACCTCCTGCGCTTTGCCGAGCATCTCCTGGCCTCGGCCATCGGCGCGGCCTCGTCCCGGCTGGTGCTGTCGATCCTCTTGAAGCGCCGCAACGTCTCCACCAAGGCCGCGCTGAAGCTGCTCGACGACGCCTCGGCCGCGATCCAGTATTCACGCGATCTTCTCCAGACCGCGCTCGACCACGCCCGGCAGGGCATCACCGTGTTTGACAAGGACCTGCGGCTCCTGTGCTGGAATCAGGAGTTCCGTGAACTGCTGGAGCTGCCGCCGGACTTCCTGCAGGTCGGCCTGGGACTGGACGAACTGATCCGCTTCAACGCCACCCGCGGCCTCTATGGTCCGGGCGACCCGGACGACTTCATCGCCGACCGTCTTGCGCAGATCATCACCCAGCTCGCCACCTTCCGGACCCGCCTGCACCCCTCCAGCCGCGTGATCGAAATCCGCTCCAACCGCATGCCGGGCGGCGGCACGGTCACCACCTACACCGACATCAGCCAGTCCGTGGCGGCCGAGGAGGCGCTGGAGCGCGCCAACGAAACCCTGGAGCGCCGCGTCCGCGAACGCACACGCGAGCTGACCCGCCTCAACCAGGAGCTGGCGCGGGCCAAATCGGAGGCCGACGAGGCCAATATCTCCAAGACCAAGTTCCTGGCCGCCGCCAGCCACGACATCCTCCAGCCGCTGAACGCCGCCCGGCTCTATGTGACGAGCCTCGTGGAGCGCACCGAGGAGACCGGTGAGGCCATGCTGGCCCATAACATCGACGCATCGCTGGAGGCGGTGGAGGAAATCCTGTCGGCGCTGCTCGACCTGTCGCGGCTCGACAGCGGAATCATGAAGCCGGAGCTGGCGTCCTTCCATCTCGACGATCTCCTCCGCCAGATCGAAGTGGATTTCAGCCCCCAGGCCACGGCCAAGGGGCTGAAGCTCGTCTTCGTGGCGACCGGCGTCACGATCCATTCCGACCGGCGCCTGCTGCGCCGCCTGCTCCAGAATCTCGTGTCCAACGCGATCAAATACACGCCCTCGGGCCATGTCCTGATCGGTGCCCGCCGCCGTGGCCGGAAGATCCGCCTCCAGGTGCTGGACACCGGCCTCGGCATTCCTCCGTCAAAGCAGAAGCTGATCTTCAAGGAATTCCAGCGCCTGGAACAGGGTGCGCGCATCGCGGCAGGCTTCGGTCTCGGCCTGTCGATCGTCGAGCGCATCGCCCGCGTGCTCGATCATTCGCTGTCGGTCTTCTCGACGCCGGGCAAGGGATCGGTCTTCACCGTAGACATTCCCGTGGCAACAAGCCTGCCGGACGCCCCGAAGCAGGAGGTGTCGAAAGTCACCAGACAAACCCCTCTGGCGGGAATCCACGTGCTTTGCATCGACAACGAAAGCCGCATCCTTGACGGCATGGAAACCCTTCTGACCGGCTGGGGGTGCAGGGTGCTGACCGCAGCCTCCTCGGCGGAGGCCATCCGGAAACTGACGGACGAAGCCGAACCGCCCCACGCCATTCTCGTAGACTACCATCTGGACGACGAGGACGGCCTCGCCGCCGTCACCCGCATCCGCTCGGCCATCGGCAGCGCCGTCGCCGGCGTACTGGTCACCGCGGACCGCAGCCCGGGCGTGCGCGAAACGGCCCACGGCCTCGGCCTGCAAGTCCTGCAGAAACCGCTGAAACCGGCGGCATTGCGCGCCATCCTCAGCCAGATCCAGAATCAGCGGGCGGCGGCGGAATAAGCCTCAGCGGCACATCGTGAAAGACCGCGTCAGAATGGGTCAGGCCGTGGCGGAAACGGTTGTTTGCGAGCGCCGGAGCGCGGCCAAACAGCCGCTTGCAGACCAGCATCACCCCTTCTGACGTGATTTTTAGGCGTCGACGCCTTCCGGGCCATGCCCCGCCGCGATCTTGGCGGCGGCGATCACGGCCTGCGTGCGGCTTTCCACGCCGAGCTTCAGGAGGATGGCCGAGACATGCGCCTTCACGGTCGCCTCGGACACCCCGAGTTCATGGGCGATCTGCTTGTTGAGCAGCCCTTCCGACAGCATCATCAGCACGCGCACCTGCTGCGGCGTCAGGCTGGAGAGCCGGCGCGACAGATCGGCGGTCTCCTTGTCATCCTCGGCCAGGTCGAGATCCGGCGGGGTCCAGACGCCGCCGTCGAGCACGGTGCGGATCGCGTCACGCATGCCCTCCACTTCCAGGGTCTTGGGGATGAAGCCCGATGCGCCGAAGCCCATGCAGCGCCGGATCACGCCCGCGTCCTGCAAGGCGGAAACCACGATCACCGGCACTCCGGGATATTGCGCGCGCAGGTAGATCAGGCCGGAAAAACCGCTGACGCCGGGCATCTTCAGGTCGAGCAGTACGAGATCGGTGTCGGGACGCGATTCGAGATCGGCGGTCACTTCCTCGAAATTACCGGCCTCGGCGATATGCGCGGAGGCGAAGGGACCGCTGATGGCGGCGCGCAGGGCGCCGCGAAACAGAGGATGATCGTCGGCGATGAGAAAGCGGTGGGTGGCGCCGCTGTCGGTATCGGTCATACGTACTCCGTCACGATCGGACCTGCTCTGTACACAAAGTGATGAACCATGACGGCATTAGACGCAAGTTGTAGTCGCGGCTACCAACACCTTAACGTCGGGCTTCCATGTCAGATGAAATCACCGATCCCCAGTTCCTCGCCGCGCTCCAGTCTTGCCGTGATGTCGGTGCTGGTGCCCATGAACTGCAGGATGATCTCGCGGCGATGCGGCTCGTGGCGGTGCTCGATCAGGTAGACCGCCTGCCAGGTGCCGAGCCCGAGACGCCCGTCCACCACCGGCAGGCTCAGGCTGGTGGTGGTCAGCATGGATTTGACATGGGCGGGCATGTCGTCCGGCCCTTCGGAGCGGTGCCGCCAGCCCCCATCCTCCGGCGCCAGCCGGTCGAGCGCGGTCAGGAGGTCGCTGCGCACCGTCGGATCGGCGTTTTCCTGTACGGTCAGCGAGGCCGAGGTGTGCCGCACGAAGGCCAGAACCACGCCATCGGCGGCGAGAAGCTCCCGCAGCCAGCGGTCGATGGTGGCGGTGAGGTCGGTGAAGCCCTGGCCTGACGTGTCGACATCGGCGCGGGCGCGCTCGATGATGAGCAGCCGGCCGCCTTCCACCGGATCGTCGCGCAGCGTCACGACCTTGCCCTGCCCCGCCGCGCGGATCGGCTTGGGCTGGATCGCGCCGGCCATCACGCGGCCTCCTTGTCGCGCTTCTCCGGCGGGAAGCGGCCGTAGAAGGTCTCGCCCTTGGCCGCCATGTCCTCAAGCAGCTTCGGCGCGACGAAGCGATGGCCGTGCTTTGCCTCCAGCTCCTTGACGAGGGCAAGGAAAGCCCCGGTGCCCATGCCGTCGATCCAGGACAGCGGCCCGCCGGTGAAGGGTGCGAAGCCGAAGCCGATGATCGCGCCCACATCCGCCTCGCGCACGTCGGTGACGACGCCCTCCTCGAGCGTGCGCACCGCCTCCAGCGCCTGCGCCGCCAGGAAGCGGTGCTTCAGTTCGGCGACATCGATGCTGTCGGCGTCGCGCTTGATGGGCTGCAGGTCCTTCAGCCCCGGCCAGAGCTTCTTTTTCCCGCCTTCGGGATAATCGTAGAAGCCTTTGCCGTTCTTGCGCCCGTGGCGGCCATTGGTCTCCACCAGCGCGGTCAGCAGGATTTCCTGTGCCGGGTTGACGGCATCGGCCCCGAGCTGCTCCTTGGTGGCCTTCATGATCCTGAGGCCGAGGTCCAGCGCCACCTCGTCGTTGAGCGACAGTGGCCCCACCGGCATGCCCGCCATCTTGGCCACATTCTCGATCATGGCCGCCGGCACGCCCTCGGTGAACATCAGGTGCGCTTCGAGGATATAGGCCAGCACGCAGCGGTTGGCGTAAAAGCCCCGGCTGTCGTTGACCACGATGGGCGTCTTCCGAATCGCGCGCACGAAATCCATGGCCACCGCCAGCGCCCTGTCGCCGGTGTCTCTGCCCATGATGATCTCCACCAGCAGCATCTTTTCCACCGGCGAGAAGAAATGCACGCCGATGAACTGGTCGGGCCTCCTGGACGCCTTGGCGAGGCCGGAGATCGGCAGCGTCGAGGTGTTGGAGCCGAAGATCACATCCTTGCCGATCACCGCCTCGACCTTCTCGATCACCTCGGCCTTGACCTTGGGGTCCTCGAACACCGCCTCGACGATCAGGTCGCAGTCGGCAAGCTTGCCGTAATCCGGCGTCGCCTCGATGCGCGCCATGAGCGCGTCGCGGTCGGCGGTCCTGGAGCGGCCCTTGGCGATCTGGCTGGTCATCAGCTTGTGGGAATAGTCCTTGCCCTTGTCCGCCGCCGCCTGGTCGCGGTCGACCAGCACCACGTCGAGACCGGCCAGCGCCGTCACATAGGCGATGCCCGCGCCCATGAAGCCCGCGCCGATCACGCCGACCTTTTTCAGGTTGGAAGGCGGAACATCCTTGGGCCGCCGCGCGCCCTTGCCCAGCTCCTGCATGGAGACGAACAGCGAGCGGATCATCGCCGCCGCCTCCTTCGATTGCAGCACATGGGCGAAATGGCGGCTTTCCACCGTCAGCGCCCGGTCCATGGGCAGTTGCAGCCCGTCGAACACCGTCTTGAGGATCGAGCGCGCGCCAGGATAGTTGTCGTAGGTCTCGCGCCGGTAGATGGCGTTGGCCGGCGGCCAGGTCATGAAGCCGCCCTTGGACCAGACCGGCCCGCCGGGAAGCTTGAAGCCGTCCTGATCCCAGGGCTTCACGGCCGAGCCGCCGCCCGCGATCCAGGCCTTGGCCTTCTCGACGATCTCATCACGCGGCGCGACCTCGTCCACGAGGCGCATGGCCTTGGCGCGGTCGGGGCGAAGCTGGTCGCCCTTGAGCAGCATCTGGAGCGCGTCGCCTGCCGGCATCATCCGCGCCACGCGCTGGGTGCCGCCCGCGCCGGGGAACAGCCCGACCTTGACCTCGGGCAGGCCGAGCCGTGTCCTGGGATCGTCGGAGGCGACCCGGTAGTGGCAGGCCAGCGCCAGTTCGAAGGCCCCGCCGAGGCACACGCCGTGGACCGCCACGGCCCATGGCTTGCCGCAGGTCTCGATCCGCCGGTAGAGCTGCGACAGCTTGCGGCTTTCCTCGAAGACGAGTTTGGCGGCGGCTTCCTTGCCGTTCTTTTTCGCCTCCTCGACGGCGAGCCTGCCGATGCCTTCCAGCATGGTCAGGTCCGCCCCGCCGGAGAAGGCCTCCTTGCCGGAGGTGACGACCACGCCCTTTACGGCCTCGTCGGCGGTGGTGGCGTCGAGGATTTTACCGAGTTCGGTGATCGCGTCCTCGGTCAGGACGTTCATGGAACGGCCGGGCATGTCCCAGGTCACGAGGGCGATGCCGTCAGAGCCGGTCTCGGTGCGGAAGTTTTGCGTGGTCATGTCGTTACCCCTCACACCCGCTCGATGATGGTCGCGGTGCCCATGCCCGCGCCGATGCAGAGCGTCACCAGCGCGGTCGACTTTCCCGTGCGCTCCAGCTCGTCCAGCACGGTGCCGAGGATCATGGCCCCGGTCGCACCCAGCGGGTGCCCCATGGCGATCGCCCCGCCGTTGACGTTCACCCTGGCCAAATCGAGATCGAACGCCTGCTGGAAGCGCAGCACCACCGAGGCGAAGGCCTCGTTGATCTCGATCAGATCGAGGTCGCCGATCTCCATTCCGGCACGCTTCAGCACCTTTTTCGTGACATCCACCGGCCCGGTCAGCATCAGCGCCGGTTCCGAGCCGATGTTGGCGAAGCCGATGATCTTCCCGCGCGGCCTTTTCCCGATCCGCTCAGCGATCTCCCGCGTGCCCAGCAGCACCGCCGCCGCGCCGTCGACGATCCCCGAGGAATTGCCCGCGTGGTGGACGTGGTTGACCTCCTCCACCTCCGGATGGGCCTGGATCGCCACGGCGTCGAAGCCGCCCATCTCGCCCATCTGCACGAAGGAGGCCTTCAGCGCCCCCAGCGACTGCATGGTGGTTTCCGGCCGCATGTGTTCGTCGCGGTCGAGGATGGTGATGCCGTTGATGTCCTTCACCGGCACGACGCTGCCCTTGAAATAGCCTGCGTCCCAGGCCGCCTTGGCGCGCCTCTGGCTCTCCACCGCATAGGCGTCCACCTCGTCGCGGCTGAAGCCGTATTTCGTCGCGATCAGGTCCGCCGAGACGCCCTGCGGCATGAAATAGGATTTCAGCGCGATGTCCGGGTCCATGGGCCAGGCCCCGCCCGCCGCCCCGATACCGACGCGGCTCATGCTTTCCACCCCGCCGCCGACCACGAGGTCGTGCTGGCCCGCCATGATCTGCCCCGCGGCCATGTTCACGGCGTCGAGCCCGGAAGCGCAGAAGCGGTTGATCTGGATGCCGGGCACGGAATTGCCATAGCCGGCGTTGAGCGCCGCCGCGCGGGCGATGTCGCCGCCCGCCTCGCCCACCGGATCGACGCAGCCGAGGATCACGTCGTCCACGAGACCCGTATCGAGCGTGTTGCGGGATTTCAGGGCTTCCAGCGCGGTGGTGGCGAGGCCGAGGCTGGAGACCTCGTGCAGCGCGCCGTCGGCCTTGCCGCGACCGCGCGGCGTCCGGACGGCGTCATAGATGAAAGCGTCGGGCATTGGTGGCCTCCCAAGGCTCGTTCGGGTTGCGCCGGAAGGCGCTCCGCGTCGTTGCCGTTGAACTTAATCACAAGTGGACGGTTGCGCGAGGGGGTCGCCCCGCGCCTCCTCTCAGAACGCCTCTTCCGGCAGGGCCATGACCGCGTCGGCCCCCGCCGTGATGCGGGCGAGGTGAGCGGCGGTTTCCGGCAACAGCCGTTCGGCGAAGAAGCGGCCGGTGGCGATCCTGCCGTCCGTGCGGTCGAAGCTGCGGCTGTCGGCGGTCTTCCGCGCGGCCGCCGCCTTCACGATCAGCGCCCACATGTAGCCCATGGCGACCAGCCCGAAGAGGTGCATGTAGTCATGGGCCCCGGCCCCGGCGTTGTCGGGCTTGGCCATGGCGTTCTGCATGAACCACATGGTCGCCTGCTGGAGATGGCCCGCCGAGGCTTCGAGCGGCTTCAGGATCGGCTGGAGCGCTTCATCCCCTTGGTTGTCCTTGATGAAGGCCCCAAGCTCGTTGAAGAAAGCCATCACCGCCCGCCCGCCGTCGCGCGGCAATTTCCGGCCCACGAGGTCCATGGCCTGAATACCGTTAGCCCCCTCGTAGATCTGGGCGATGCGGGCATCGCGCACGAACTGCTCCATGCCCCATTCCGCCACATAGCCATGGCCGCCGAACACCTGCTGGGCCCTGACGCAATTGTCGAAGCCGACATCGGTCAGGACGCCCTTGAGCACCGGCGTCATCAACCCGAGATGATCGTCGGCGGCCTGGCGCTCCTTCTCGTCGGAGGAGCGGTGTGCGATGTCCGATTTCAGCGCGGTCCAGAGCACCAAAGCCCGAGCCGCCTCGTTGAAGGCCTTGATGGTCATGAGGTTCCGCCGCACGTCCGGATGGACGATGATCGGATCGGCGGGCTTGTCGGGCGCCTTCGCGCCGGTCAGCGCGCGGCCCTGAAGCCGGTCCTTCGCATAGGCGACGGCATTCTGATAGGCCACTTCCGACTGTGCCAGCCCCTGGATGGCGACGCCGAGCCGGGCTTCGTTCATCATCACGAACATGGCGTTGAGGCCGCGATTGGCCTCGCCCACCAGCCAGCCCTTCGCGCCGTCGTAGTTCATGACGCAGGTGGCGTTGGCGTGGATGCCCATCTTGTGCTCGATCGAGCCGCAGGAGACACCGTTGGCCTCGCCCACGGAACCGTCGCCGTTGATGGTGTTGCGCGGCACGACGAACAGCGAGATGCCCTTGGTTCCCTCGGGTGCGCCCTCGATCCGGGCGAGCACCAGGTGGATGATGTTCTCGGTCAGGTCGTGCTGGCCGGCGGAGATGAATATCTTGGTGCCGGTGATCCGGTAGGAGCCGTCACCTTCAGGAACGGCTTTCGTCTTGATAAGGCCGAGATCGGTGCCGCAGTGCGGCTCGGTCAGGTTCATGGTGCCCGACCAGGTGCCCGCCACCATCTTTGGCACATAGGCCTCCTTCTGCTCCTGCGTTCCATGCACCAGGAGCGCCGCCACGGCTCCCATGGTCAGGCCCGGATACATCGAGAAGGCCATGTTCGCCGACGAGGCGAACTCGTTCATCAGCGCGTTCAGCGTATAGGGCAGTCCCTGTCCGCCGAACTCCTCCGGCACGGAAAGTCCCATCCAGCCACCGGCCGCATAGGCGTCGTAAGCCGCCTTGAAGCCCGTCGGGGTCGTCACCCGGCCATCCTCATGCCGCGTGCAGCCCTCCTGATCCGCAGACAGATTCAGCGGTTGCAGCACTTCCTCGGACAGTTTGGCGGCCTCGCCAAGAATGGCCTCCAGCATATCCGGCGACGCGTCGGCGAAGCCGGGAAGATTACCGTAACGCTCGAACCCGAGCACATCGTTCAGGAGGAAGAGTGCGTCTTCGACCGGGGCCTTGTATGTCGGCATGCAGCGTTCCTCATGGGTTTTATCAAGGAAGGCGGACCATCACCTTACGCTTCAGTCCGGATGAAAGCATATCGCATAAATTGCGTCACGCACGCGGATGCCAACCATGGTTCCGCGATCCCGCGGAAGCGCGCCATTAACGATGGTTAACCGCACTGTTAACCCGCCATTAACCATCCCCGGCAACAGTCTGTTTACAGATGCGGCAAAGGCCCGAAGGTCGATTCGAACCTCCATCCGGCCAGCGTCGTTCCGGATGCTGCGGTGGGGAGATCGCGGTGCCGGCCTTGGAGGCGAGAGATGGCGAGCAGCAATTGGGGCGGTCGCGGACAGCGCGCGGCCGGGGGAGCAAGGGCATCACGGGCAAGTCTCGCCCAATGGCTCGATGATGTCGTCGATGAGTTCGATGACAAACCCGCGCAAGCCGAGGCACGCCCTCAACCAGCGGCGAGGCGCAACGCCAAGAAACCATCGCTCGATGATCTGACGGCCAAACTCGAACTCTTGGCTGAACGCCTGAACCCGCAAGACGATCAGGACGATGAAGACGGCTACGTTTCCGAGCGCCAGTCCCATCATGAGCAGGACCTGGAACTGAACCGCATGGTCGCCGCATTGGCGAAACGCACCAGGGAAACAGAAGACCGCATCGCGTCGGCTCTCGAACTCCTGACGCGCGTCATCGCACGTGAGGAAACTCCGGCGGCCACCTATGCGGACAATTACAGCCGCCCGGAAGCCCGCGATTTCCCTCCCCCGCCAGCACCGCCTCCGTCACGGGACGACCGCGCCGCTGAAAGCCGCCGGGACATGACGCAGGTCGAGGCGGTTGATACGCAGGAACACGGCTTGTCATCCGTGGCTTCGAAGGCTGAACCCGCAGGGCCGCTTTTCAAATCAACGACAGCGAATGCATCCTTTACATTCGTTCCGTTTGTTGTGCCCGCGCCGAAGGCCCTGGATCTTCCGGCCGACACCGGAGTTGATCCGCTTCCGGAAGCCAGCCTTCCCGCAGCCTCCGCGCCCCAACCTCGCCTGAAGGACGTCGTCTCCGAGATAACGGCACGCCAGCGCGCTTTGGCCGCCGATGCTCGCCACGACGATCTCAGCCGTGTCCGGGTCCTGGAGACGCGCATCGCCGAGATCGCGGCCAAGGTGGAAGCGACGGCTCATCCGGCGGCGGATGTCTCGGCCGTCTACCTGACACGCGAGATGTCGGACCTCAGGACCGCCGTCCAATCGCTTGCGCAGCGTGTCACCGTGCCGCTCGCCGCCGATGGCTCGCCTGAAATGCTGAATTCGATCTATCGCGCTCTCGAGGGCCTGTCGCTCAGGTTCGATGCCCAGGGCGCGACGACCATGTCGGCTGAAACGCTCGACCAGCTTCGGGATGGCGTCGAGGCCCTGACCGCACGGCTGGACAACGCCCGCCCGGGCGAGGAGACCCGTTCGGTGCTGAACACGATTCAGCGCTCGATCGAACATCTGGCAGTCCGCCTGGACCAGGCCGTGCAGGCCCCGTCCACCAGCGAGGCATTGATTGCGATGCACGCCGCGATCGACGGCATCGGCCAACAGGTCAGCAAGATCGGCAATCTGGCGAACCGCAGCGAGAACCTGACGTCGCTGGAAAGCACGATCGAGGATTTGATTGCCGAGCTCCGTTCGACCGGCAAGGGCGAACCGGCAAATCCGGACATCGGAACCCTCAAACTGTCGATCGATTCGCTCGCGGATCATTTGTCAAAGACCACGTCAACGGTTCCTGCCGTAGCCAATGAAACGCTGTCGAGCGTCGAACGGGCGATCGAGGAGCTGTCCCATAAGCTCGAGACGCAGAGCCCTGCGGCAACCGACACCAGCGCGCTCAACACGATCCAGACCGCCATCGAGGATCTGGCGGACAAGATGGAGCGCAACGGCGCTTCTGGAAATGCGATCGAGGCAAGCGCGGCCATCCACAACGCGCTTGAGGCCCTCGCCACGCGCATCGACATCTCCGACCAGCGCCTCCAGAAGCTGGCGTCGCTGGAAGACATGGTCCAGCACCTTGCCAAGGTCGTCGAGGATCAACACGGCTCCTCGATCGAGGCGGCGCAGACGGCGGCGGCGCGCGCGATTCGCGAGGCATTGACGGAACTCCCGCAGGCCGGCGTCCACGAAGAGCAGATGTCCGCTCTCGCGGACACCATGATCGCCCTGCAGAGCCAGTCCGAGAAAGCCGAGCGCCGCACGGTCGATGCCTTCGAGAGCGTTCGTTCCACGCTTGAACGGATCATCGACCGGCTGGCGATTCAGGAGAACGCGGAGGGCCGCGGCGGATCGAAACCGGCCACGGAACTCGACCCCGTGTCGGCAGCCCGCGCCGCCGCACGCCGGGCTCTTGCCGAAAGCAACATTCCCGTCGAACCGGTTCAGGATACCGAGGCCGGACGGAGCAAGCGCGCACGCTTCATCGCGGCGGCACGCAGGGCAACAACTCCCAGCCTCCCTCAAATCACGACGACAGACATCGAAGCGGTCGACGAGACCCAGGACGAGGTGAAAGCCACCTGGAAGAGCCGCCGCACGCTTCTGATCGGCCTGGCCGGTATCCTGTTGATTCTGGGCTCGTTCCAGTTCGGCAAGATGGCGCTCAAGAGCGCGCCGAAGGCGACGCCGGCTGCGGAAGGACAACAGCCGACGGCAGCCGTGATACCGCAGCGCGACGAGGTTCCGGACACGACACCGACCACGCCGGCGATCAAGGACACGAGTGGCCTCGCAACACCCACGGCCGATCCGGTTATGACCGGATCGATACCGGCCGCCCTTGAAATTCCCGACGCGATCGGCGGCCCTGTGCTCGTCGAGAGCGCCCGCAAGGGTGACGCTGCCGCACTGCATGAAATCGGCGTCCGTTATTTCGACGGAGACAAGGTCGAACGCGACATGGCGAAGGCCATCAAGTGGTTCGAGAAATCCGCCGAACAGGGATTTGCGCCCGCCCAGTATCGTCTGGCCAACGCGCTCGACAAAGGTCACGGCATCGCCATCAATCCCGGCCAGGCTGAAAGCTGGTACCGCAAGGCCGCCGATCAGGGGCACATCAAGGCCATGCATAATCTGGCCGTACTGCTTGCCGAAGGCAGCCTCGGGAAGCCCGATTACCCACAGGCCGGGTACTGGTTCCGCCGCGCAGCCGATCGCGGCGTTCGCGACAGCCAGTACAATCTGGGCGTGATGCTGGCCCGGGGCCTGGGCGTCAACCAGGATCTCGCCGACGCCTACAAATGGTTCGCCATCGCGGCCAGCGCGGGCGACACCGACAGCGCTACCAAGCGCGACCAGGTCGCGGCCAAGCTGAAGCCCGCCACCCTCGTCGCGGCCCGCCTGGAAGCCCAGACCTGGCAACCCCTGCCCAAGGATGCCCTCGCCAACGACGAGAGCGCGCCGGAAGATGGCTGGGACGCGCCAGTGAAAGCCGCGGCCAGGGCGCCCCAGTCGTAAGAGACCATCTCTTGCGTTGACAGTGCCTGCCGAGCATCCTTTATGGCGCGGGAACGCTTCGTTTCCGCGCTATTTTCTCACGGACAGAGCCCGTGCTGGTCTATCTTCCGATCGCCGAGATACCCGTGAACGTCCTGCTCGTTCTCGGGATGAGTCTCGCGGTCGGCTTCGTATCGGGCATGTTCGGGATCGGCGGCGGCTTCCTGATGACCCCGCTGCTCATATTCAGCGGCGTGCCCACGGCCATCGCCATCGCCACCGAAGCCAGCCAGATCGCCGCCGCCTCCATGACGGGATCGATCGCCTACTGGCGAAAGCGCGCGCTTGACCTCCGGTTGGCCGGAGTTCTCCTGATCGGAGGCCTGATCGGCACCGGCCTGGGCGTCCTGTTCGTGCGGATGCTGTCGAGGCTGGGGCAACTCGATCTCGTCATCGCCGTCGCCTATGTGGTCTTCCTGGGGATCATCGGCGGGCTGATGCTGTTCGAAAGCGCCCGTTCCATCCTCCGCTCGCGGCGCGGCGTCGCGGCAAAACGGCGCTCCGGACAGCATCGCTGGATACACGGCCTGCCGCTGAAGATGCGGTTCAAGCGCTCGATGATTTATGTCAGCGTGATCCCATTGATCGGCCTCGGCATCTTCATCGGCTTCGTCGGAGCGGTCCTCGGCATCGGCGGCGGGTTCATCCTGGTGCCCGCGCTGGTCTATCTCTTTCGCGTGCCGACCAACGTCGTCGTCGGCACCTCGCTGTTCCAGATTCTCGTCACCATGCTGTTCGCAACCGTACTGCACGCCGGCACCAATCAGGCCGTCGACGCGGCTCTGGCGCTGATGCTCATGGTCGGTGGCTCCATCGGCGCGCAATTCGGCGCGCGGGCGGGGCAGAAGCTCAAAGGCGAGCATCTGCGCTTCCTGCTGGCCGCGCTGCTGCTGGCGGTCGGCGCCCGCTTTGCCGTCGACCTCATCACGCCGCCGGTCGAGCCCTTCTCCTACACGGTGCGGGGAGAGGTCACGTGAGACGGTTGCTGGCGGCGATGCTCCTGCTCCTTCTGCCGGCACCGGCCATGGCGGAGGGCCTGACAGTCTCGCTGTCGTCCCATCGCGTCATCATCGCCTCCAATTTCACCGGCGCCGATGTGGTGCTGTTCGGCGCCGTCGGTCGCGACGGCCTGTCGGCCTCGCGCTCCGGCGGCTATGATATCGTGGTCACCATCCGTGGCCCCCGCCGCGACATCGTGGTGCGCGAAAAGGAACGCATCGCCGGCTTCTGGGTCAATTGGGGCGCGCTCCCCTTCCCGGAGGTGCCCGAGTATCTCGCCATCATGTCATCCCGCCCGCTTCCCGAGATCGCTGATGATACCTTCCGGGCCAAACTCATGCTTGGACTGGAGGAAAGCCTGCCGCTGCCATCATCGAAGCGGCTGTCACCGGACGAGGTGAGGAAAAGCCGCGATTCGCTGATCCGCTTGAAGCGTGACGAACGGCGGTTCATCGCCAATCCGACGGGAATCACCTTCCTCAACGAGGACCTCTTCAGAACCAGCATCCCCTTGCCCGCCAACGTTCCGATCGGCGCCTTCGAGGTGGAGGTGAAGCTCTTCTCGGGCGGGGTCGTGCTGGCGACGCAGACGACCGCGCTGGAAGTGGTGAAATCCGGTTTCGAGGCCAACGTGGCCGACCTCGCGCACGAGCGCCCCTGGACCTACGGCTTCATAGCGGCCTTTCTGGCTGTCGCTTGCGGCTGGCTCGCCAGCGCCGCCTTCCGCCGGGATTGACCCCTCGCTCAAGCATCTCGCAGCAGCAGTGAACCGGACACGGGGAAAGCCGACCCGTTGCCCAGCATCCACGCCGTCGGGCGGGATGACGGGAACAGCGGCTCGAATGCCTCGTCCCGCACATTCAGGCCGCCTGTGTAGGCCCCGAAAGCCGGCAGGATCGCACGCGCACCATCGGTGACCACGCAGCGGCGGCGCATGATGTGCCCGCGCACACGGACCTTGGCGACCGGATGGAGATGGCCGGCGATCTCGCCCGCAGCATCGTCGATGCCCGGCTCATGGCGGAACGTCAGCCCGCCATGGCGCCACTCCATCAGCCAATCCCCGCTGACACAGGCAGGTCTTTCCGGATCGTGATTGCCGGCAACCCATATCCAGTCGCGCCCGCGCGCCAGCCCCGCCAGCGTGCCGGCATCTTCCGGCGCAATACGGGCATCCGCGCGCCGGTCGTGGAAACTGTCTCCCAGCGCGATCACGGCGCGCGGTCCGTAGCGCAGGCACAGCACCGCGATCCGCCCCAGCGTCGCGGCGGTGTCGTAGGGGGGCACCAGCCGCCCGCGCACCGCCTGCGCCGAACCCTTCTCCAGATGCAGGTCCGCGACCACGAGGATGCGCTCGTCAGGCCACCACAGAGCCCCGGACGGATCGATCTCGAAGGGCACGCCCGCAACCGCCATCACGGACTGCGGCCTGTCGGGGGCGAAGTCGTCGTGTCGTCGGGCGGCATCAGACATCGGCGGTTCCCATGGCCTCCTCGACCAACGCGTCGGAGGCCTCCCTCAGAAGGCTGTCCTGCGCCTCGCCGGACACCAACTCGCGCCCAATCTCAAGAATCACAGGCACCGCCAGCGGC
>JBEBSP010000034.1:0-19058 GCA_040394255.1 Agaricicola taiwanensis
GAGCCGTCCTCGGCATTCAAGCCCAGAGCCATCATCGTCGGGCGCATGATATCCAACTCGGCCTGGTAATGCTGAGCCAGAGCCTCGTTTCCAGCCGCCTTGGCGGCATCGCGCGCAGCAACACGGCGATCCCACTCGCCCTGCCAGCCGCCGCCAGCAGCGGGATTGGTCCTTGCCGGTCCCGATGAGGTTATCTCCGGGTCACCAAGGCCGTCAGCATCTCCGGAGGCGCCATTGCCCGTACCGCCAATGACCCGCATGAGTGGCTTGTTAGCCAGAAGGGAAAGGAACTCATCATCTGTGCCCGATACTGATTGCGGACCGGAAGCTCCTGTGAATTCAGGAGGGTTGAACGGAATGACCTCCATGATTTTTCCCCTCAGATATCAAGTTAAGTCTGCTTGTTCCGCTAATGATTTTTGAGCTGGCATGTTCTTCAAGCCGGATTAGCTAGGGTTAAAGTTTACAGATTATTCAATATTGTGGCAACCGTTCAATATTACTAACATATTGAATTATAAATATAATTCCATAGGAAACTAATTTTCGGATTGTCGGGCCGCTCAAGGGTGAGGCCTCCGATCAACTGAGTGAGCGGAGCTTCGGCAGCGTTACGGCGCGACACATATTGCATGCCCGCTATCCGCAACATCACTGAAGTGCGCCTGATAAGGGCGATCCTGCAGCCCGTGCGGCTGAAGCGGCGGCTCGCCGCAGTCCACATGTTCCCTTTTGGATGCGCGCGGGTTATCAGCGTGGTCCCGAGAAAACCCCGCGAGAGGTACCATGTCGACCGTCGATGATGTCATAGGCTCCATCAAGAGCGCCATGTTCCCGATCCACCGGGAAGGCCGGATGTTCATTGGCATTGCCGCTGCGATCACTCTCGCATTCGCTCTGTTTTCAACATTTTTGTTCTGGATCGGGTTGATCCTGACGTGCTGGGTGGCCTACTTTTTCCGCGATCCCAAGCGCATCGTCCCGACCCGCGAGGGCCTCGTCGTCTCCCCCGCCGACGGCAAGGTGGTTCTGGTTGATCGCGCGGTGCCCCCGGTCGAGCTCGGGCTGGGTACCTCGGCCATGCCGCGTGTGGCGATTTTCCTCTCGGTTTTCAACGTCCACATCAATCGCAGCCCGATCGCGGGCCGCATCGCCCGCATCGCCTACCGTCCCGGCAAGTTCCTCAACGCCGACATGGACAAGGCCAGCGAGGACAATGAACGCAATGGCCTGGCCATCGAGACACCCTATGGAAACCTTGGGGTCGTGCAGATCGCGGGTCTCATCGCCCGGCGCATTCTGTGCTTCTCCATCGAGGGGGAGACAATCCAGGCGGGCGAGCGCTTCGGCCTGATCCGCTTCGGCAGCCGCGTTGATCTCTATCTGCCCGAAGGCACGGTCCCGCATGTTGGTATAGGCCAACAGGCTGTTGGGGGCGAGACCATCATCGCCGATCTCGGCAACGGCAGCCCGTCGACCACATGGCGGACCGATTGAGCGTCAGGGGTGACCTTTCGCGCCAAGCCGCTATGTTCCTCTTGAAGTCATGAGGTTGCCGATGCGTCGCCTGTTCTCGCCCTACGATCCCGACCCCAACGCCCCGCGTGTCCGTCGTTTCCGTCCGGTGCCGGTCAGGATGCTGATCCCCAACCTGATCACGCTCCTGGCGCTGTGCATCGGCCTGACCGCGATCCGCATGGCCATCGAGGGCCGGGTGGAACTCGCCGTTTACGCCATCGTGGTGGCCGCTGCTCTGGACGGCATCGACGGACGCCTCGCACGCGCCTTGAAAGCAACCTCACGCTTCGGCGCCCATCTCGACAGCCTGGCGGACTTCGTCAACTTCGGCGTGGCCCCGGCCTTGCTGCTCTATGTATGGGTGCTTGGTGACGCCCGTTCCATCGGCTGGTTGGCGGCACTCGCTTTCGCCCTTTCGGCCGCACTGCGCCTTGCGCGATTCAACGCCGCGCTGGATGGCCCGGAATCTCCTGCGTTCGCACAGAACTTCTTCGTTGGCGTGCCGGCTCCCGCGGGTGCCCTGATTGTTCTGCTGCCGGTTTATCTTGCCCAGCTCGGCTTGCCTTCTCCCCCCCTCGGCACGGCTTTTGCCATTGTGTTCTGCGTAGCCGTGGGCATCTTGATGGTCAGTCGCTTGCCGACCTACTCCGGGAAAAAGGCAGGCCAGCGCATCGCCCGGGAATGGGTCGCCCCGTTGTTCGTCGGGGCCATCGTCGCCGTCGGACTGCTGGTCAGCTATCCATGGGAAGTGCTGGCGCTCGTATCCATCGGGTATCTCGTCATGCTGCCCTTGGCTTACTGGCGTTATGGACAGCTGAAAGCCGAACACGACAGGCAGACTGAGGAAGATGCGGCATCACCTTCGGACGAAGCAAGCAACGTTCCTTAGCTGAACCAGCCGTCAAGGCGCGGCGTCAGGAGCAAGATAGCCGATAATATCGGTGCCGAGGCCCGCGGCTTCAAAGTGATCGAGCGCTGCTGAGAAATAAGGCTCGCCAGCTGCAACACCGACGATCAAAACGCCATACAGCCGACCGCGGATGGTCTCCGCTGCCCCCAGCAGGATATTGGCATCGAGACCCAGATCACGCGCCAGCCTGGTGATGACAGGTGATGTCGCGGCGTTGCCTGTGAATATCAACCTGACAATCGCTTGCCCTCCGGGCAATGGATCATTTGTGAGCTTTGCTTCAAGAAACGCGGGAAGGCTGGCCGAGAAAGCCGCTCCCACCAGCGCACGGGTGGCGGCGGACGCGGGTTGCGTCAGAAGTTCAAAGGCAGGGCCATGTTCGACGATTTTCCCTCGGTCCAGCACCGCGATTTCATGGGCGAGGTCCTTGAGCGTCGACGGGCTGCGACTGGCCACGATGATCGTGGTGCCGTTGGATTGATTGATCGCATCCAGAAACGCCACGACATTGGCTGCGCTTTCCCGGTCAAGAACCGCGAAAGGCTCATCCAGAAGCAAAAAATCCGGATCACTGATGAGAGCCCGGGCAATGGCGATCTTTTGTCGTTCGCCAGCCGATAGCTCTCTTGGAAACCGCGTCTCAAGGCCCTCCAGTCCCAGTCGTTGCAGAAGTGAGCGCGCTTTTGGAGTGGCCTGCCATTGCGGCGTGGTCGTCGTTTGAAGAGGTATAAGTATATTCTCGAGCACAGTGCGGCCCGTGCGCAGATCTATGTCCTGGGGGACGAGCGCCGGGCTTTTCTGACCAATGGAAATCGTGCCCTTGGTTGGCGCTATCCGCTCTCCGGCAAGTTCCAGGAATGTCGTCTTGCCGGACCCGGATGCGCCCACCAGACCGAGGATGGAGCCTTTCTCCACCCTCAGGTTGATATCGCTGAGCGCCGCTATTGCGTGCCCTCCGCCGGCAGGATGATAGCTCTTTGAAACGGCTTCCAGCCGCAGAGCCTCTGCGGTCGGCTCCAGACTGCCGAGGACAGGAACAGAATTTGTCATAAGAGGCTCCATCGCAAGTCACGACGCAGCCGTGACGCTTTAGCGTTTGATGACGCGGCGCAAGCTGAAATCAAATCACCGCGATTCCAAAATCCGGAATATTGGAAATATGTTCTTTTTAGAGAACAGGTCAAGTTGTTTTTGCCGTGTCCCCGCTCTGGAACGGCAGCGGCCATGATGCGTTGCCCTCTGACGATAACCCGCGTCATCCAGGAGACTGCAATGAGCGTCCATGGACATATGAGTTCCGAACGTGATGCGTGCCTCAACGCATGTTTCGAATGCCTGACAGCCTGTGCGCGATGCCTCGATGCCTGTGCTGGCATGGAAAGCATGGCAGCATGCATACGAAATTGCCGTGACTGCATCGAGACATGTTCAATCTGCATGAAATTACTGCCGACAGAGTCGCGTCTTGCCAAGGAAGCTTGCCGGCTGTGCGCGATTGCGTGCGATGAGTGCGCTGATGAATGCGGGCGTCATGACCACGACCACTGCAGGGAATGCGCCAAAGCCTGCCGGCTGTGCGCACAGGAATGCCGCACGATGGCATGACCGGCATCCTGCTTCCCGGCGGCAAACGTTCCTGATGTGAGGTCATTTGCCGGAACTTCCGAGGCAAGCTTGGCGTTCGTCGAACGATTGGTTTGAGTGGAGCAAAGGTCATGACGAGTCTAGAACGGCGTTCCAGCTATGATTCAATCTCTGAGCTGAGGCGCATAAAGGCCGAAGACGGCAATCCAAAAGCGATTTTGGAGAGCTGGAGCCGGGATATGCTTTACCGCAAGGCAGTGGAACTTGATATCGATGGCCGCTCTAAAATGACCAAGGCTCAACTCATCCACGCGTTGCGGAATTATTGATGGCGTCCGCTCTGGTGTTCACAGAGTTGAAGCTATGCCGAGCGCCTTGGTCAAACCTCGGCAAGTGAAAACTTGAGGCGAGACGAAACCAAAAAGAGGCCTGTGCATTCTCTTTTGAGGTAACGTTGATGTTGCGGAGGATTTCCCATGGGATTTGAAGTTGGCCTTCTAGGTTTGATTATTCTGGTGCTCGACATCTATGCCATCATCAAAACCCTTGGGTCTGGAGCGTCGACCGGCATCAAGCTGCTTTGGGTGCTGATTATTCTCGTAATGCCGCTGATCGGGCTGATACTTTGGTTCCTGTTCGGACCTTCCGGGCGCAATATTGCCCGCATATGAGATCAGCAAGTCTTGAGCCTGGCATACACATCGCCGGAATTGACATCGCTCGGAAGGCTTTGGAGCCAGGAAGCCATCTCATGACTTTCAACAGGTTTGGCGAAAACCATGCATTGGTTTTCGCCAAACGCAGCGTTGAAATCATACTCTCCAAGTTCTGAGAGCTTTTGGACGCAGCCAATCGCCACATCCATCTGGATGGTCGTGAACTCGAACGAAAGAGCTGGCAGGGCCTGGGTCAGGCCTGAGAGAACTTCGGCTTCAAACCCCTCGACATCGATCTTGGTGAACTTAGGCACCCCATGAATCACGATCAACCGGTCGAGGGTGGTCACGGTTACCCTGCGCGTTTCGCTCCATACTTGGTCCCGCCAGGAAGGCGAATGTTTCGAGGCTGCGATGAATGCATCCGAGGCTGTTGAAACGGTTGGATTCGCAGGATTTATGCGGAGCTCAAGAGCGCCTTCCTCTCGTCCGACAGCGCTCTGGACAACCGTCACATTGCGGTTCAATCCGTAGAGCAGCCTCAGGAGCAGCGCTGGCCAAGGCTGTGGTTCGAGCGAAACCACACGTGCGCCCAGTCTGCGGAATGACGCCGTCCTGTCACCGACATGAGCGCCGATGTCAAACACGAGGTCACCGCGCCCGACAAAGGTGCTGTACAGCGTATCCATCCGCGCTGATCGCGTATGATCCCCGTAATAAATCCGGCAGGAACGGGCAAGTCCGCATGCCGAACGCCAGAAGTGCATCATGCCGCCCGCGTCACCAAGGCGAATGGTGGATGTGCTGCCGAAAGGAGGTCCAGTTCCAATGGGGAATGGCGCTCTTCAGGGATCATACAGATACGTTGCTTCACACACCATGTCCCGAAACCTTCAGAAGCGGAAACGACGGCGAAGGGAATGGCCAGTACAAATGCGATGAGAACCGGTGCAGCCCAAGGAAGCGTTGCGGGTTGTCCCAGGAGAATGGCTGCCGTAAGCGTCATGCCGGCCAGCATCTGGGGCCAGAGGCCTCGGGCGGCATCTGCCCATGAAATGCCGTGGCTGTCGCGCTCTTGGCCATTCCACATCACGGCGCGGCCAAAGACGAGGCCGATCATGAAGATGCTCACCCGCATGGCGGCTATGGGAGCAAGCAGTGTGGTGAAGGCAAATTCAATGCCGGCACTGCCAAGAACACGAGGGATTCCGCCATAACGAGCCCTCTCCGACGGGCGAAGCAGCACATCGAGCAGCCCTGCGATTTTCGGGGCAAGACTCATGGCATACATCGCGGCGAAAAGCGTGATCCCCAGTTCGATGGGGAAGGCATCGCCGTAGGCGGCAATTTCAAAGGTTTTCGCAGCCCCCAGCACGACAAAGGCCATCCATGCCGCCGCACCGAGGTACATGAGGATCGACAGTAACATCTGTATATAACTGGTCCTCATCAGCCCCCTCATGGTGAGAAGTCTGAAATATTGCATATTTCCCTGGCACCAGCGAAGGTCGCGCTGGGTGAAATCCATCAATGTTGGCGGATTATCTTCCCAGCTTCCGATTTCTTCCGGAAGAACCCGAACGTCGAAGCCCGCACGCCGCATAAGAACTGCTTCAATCTGGTCATGGCTGAGAATATGACCACCCAGGGGATGGGCTCCGGGCAATGTCGGCAGGGTGCAATGGTCGGTGAAAGGCTTGATCCGCACGAGCGCGTTATGTCCCCAATAGGGTCCGCAATCGCCCTGCCACCAGGCGCTGCCCATGGTGTAGGAGCGCATGCCGTGGCGCATGCCGAACTGGAATATGCGCGCGAATCCGCTGGTCGCCGGCGTGCCGACGACGAGGCTCTGGAGGATGCCAAGCCTATGGTTTGACTGGCAAATTCGAACGAGACGGAGGATGCTTTCGCCGGACATCAAACTGTCGGCGTCAAGCGGAAGCATGAACTCGTAATGTTGCCCCCAGCGCTCGCAGAAATCGCGGATATTTCCCGCCTTGAAGCCCGTGTTGATCTCGCGGCGCCGGTAATGGCAACTGAAAACGCCCGCAGCTTCGGCCGCAAGCACCGCATGTTCGGCCTCCTCGGCCGCAGCAACGCCGGCGTTCGACGTGTCCGACAGGACGAAGACGTCGAAAGCCGCGGTCTGGCCCGTCGCCTTCAGGCTGGCCATGATGATCCGCAACCGCCGGAAGGCGCGCGCGGGGTCCTCGTTGCGCAGGGTCATCAGGATGGCCGTGCGGCTGGTGATCGGCTGATCCATGTCGGCGTCGATAAGGCCGGGAGCCACCGTCCGGAGCGGGTCGCGCGAACCGAAGACCAGGGCGAGGCCGATCATGGCGTTCCAGAAGCCGATGATCGTCCATGGGGTGGACAGGGCAAAGGCCAGCATCAGGCCCGCGTCGATCGCCGTCCAGCCGTTCACCGACAGTATCCGCCCCAGCGCGGTAAGGACGACGGCATAGGTCGTGCCCACGAGACAGGCCATGATCCAGCGGCGGCGGCGCATGACGCGCGCCTCGCCCGCCTCGATCCGGGCGGCCTCGTCGAGGCGTGCGGAAAGATCGAGAACCATATGGCCTTGGGGGTCATTCATGCAGTGCTCCGAAAAAACCGCTCGCCGTAGTGAAGAAGCCCGCTAGTTTTGGGTGCCCAGCCTGCTCTCAACCCGGATGGATAAACCGTCATGCTTGATTCAGATGCGCCGCAACGCGCGCTTTTTTATGTCGCGCCGGGAAGGGCGGAGCTTCGTAGCACGAAATCACTCGGGATGGAGCCGGGCAGAATCAAAATCCGGTCCCTTTACTCAGGCATCAGCCGTGGCACCGAACGCCTCGTTTTCCAGGGGCGGTTGCCCGAAAGCGAGTGGAGCCGCATGCGTGTTCCGGGGCAGGAGGGGGAATTCCCCTTTCCCGTGAAGTACGGCTACGCGCTCACAGGCCTGGTCGAGGAAGGCCCGCCGGATCTCGTCGGGCAGCTGGTTTTCACCATGAACCCTCATGAGGACGGCTTCGTCTGCGATGCCGGGCGCGTCATGCCTCTGCCGGAGGGATTGCCGCCGCGCCGGGCGGTGCTGGGCGCCAACATGGAAACGGCGTTGAACGCCATATGGGATTCCGGCGCCGGTCCGTCGGACCGGATCGTTATCGTGGGCGGCGGGCTGGTCGGCCTTCTGGTGGCGGCCCTTGCGTCGGGCCTGCCCGGAGCGGAGGTGACGGTGGTCGATGTGGTCGACCGCGCAACCGCCGCCAGGGCGCTGGGGGCGGACTTCGCCCGTCCGGCCGACGCACCCGACGAAGCCGACGTGGTGTTCCACTGCAGCGCGAGCGAGGCTGGGCTTCGTCATGCCATCGACATCGCAGGGACAGAGGCCGCCATCGTGGAGATGAGCTGGTACGGCGACCGCCAGGTCGCCCTGCCGCTCGGCGGGCCGTTCCATGCGCGCCGGCTGCGCTTGATATCCTCGCAAGTGGGCATGGTGGCCGCCTCGCGCCGTCCGCGCTGGTCCCACGCCCGCCGTCTCGCGGCGGCGCTGGCCTTGTTGGCCGATGACCGGTTCGACGCCGTCATCACCGAGGAGATCGCCTTTTCCGATCTGCCGGCGGCCTTGCCGCGCATTCTCGCGCCCGACGCTTCGGGCATTGCAACGGTCGTGCGTTATGGAGCATGACCGGCGGCACTGGGGAAAACCGAGGGTTCATTTCGTATAATAGGTTGTAAATCCTAAATTTAGGATTAATAGCCTTGAAGCGTGACGCTGTTCATGGTAGTTTGGGCCAGTCTGGAGGAGTAGGTTGGGAGGGGCGTCATGGGTTTTCAAACTGCGTAACAGTCAGAAGCCGAGAGTGCTCAAGCCATCAAGCTCCCCACCTGAGCGCAAGTCCTTGATAAGCTGAAGATCATTATCGGTCAGTCTCTCGGGCAGATATGCCCCATCCCACCTGAAAAACACATGAGGTTCCATGTACGCCGTCGAAGTCCGCGACCACATCATGATCGCCCACAGCCTGAAGGGCGCGATTTTCGGCCCCGGCCAGAAGATGCACGGAGCCACCTTCGTGGTCGACGTCGCCTTCTTCGCGGAACGGCTCGGCCCGGACAATGTGGTGGTCGACATCGCCCGCGCCCACGATGCGCTGAAGGCAATCCTTGCTCCCCTCAACTACGCCAATCTCGATGAGGTGCCCGAAGTGGCCGGGCAGGTGACCACCACGGAGTTCCTGTCGCGTTACATCTTCGACCATATGGCCGCGGCCGCCCGCGAGGGGCGCTTCGGACCTGGCTCGGACATCATCTCCAGAATGCGCGTGACCCTCCATGAAAGCCACGTGGCGCGCGCCTGGTACGAGGGGGATGTGGCCGGTGCGTGAACTGGCCTTCGCCGTGCCGGGAGACATCATGACGCCCACGGGCGGATACGCTTACGACCGGCGCGTCATGCAGGAACTGGAGGCTCTGGGGTGGACCCTGCGCCACGTCGAACTTCCCGGCGATTTTCCCGATCCGTCTTCGGCAAGCCTTGCGCGGGTCGGCGATCTGTTGAGCCGCATTCCATCCGGCATGCCGATCATCATTGACGGGCTGGCTTATGGGGTTTTGCCGGAAGATGTGATCGCCCCGGTGCGTGGACGCGTCATCGCGCTCGTCCATCATCCGCTCGGCCTGGAAACTGGCCTTGCGCCGGAACGCGCGGCGATGCTCGTCGAAATGGAGCGCGCGGCGCTTGCCCGCGCCGCCGCCGTCGTCGTGACCAGCCCCGCGACCGCCGGGACGCTGGCCACGCTGCTTGGCGTCCCGCCCGCGAAAATCACGGTGGCGCTTCCGGGCGTGGAGCCGGCTGCGCGGGCGAAAGGGCAGGGACCGGGCCGCGCACCGCGTCTTCTGGCCGTGGGATCGCTGGTGCCCCGCAAGGGGTATGATGTCCTC
Organism: Agaricicola taiwanensis; assembly: GCA_040394255.1. GTDB lineage: Bacteria > Pseudomonadota > Alphaproteobacteria > Rhizobiales > Methylopilaceae > Agaricicola > Agaricicola taiwanensis_A. Next base: position 9,595 of record JBEBSP010000034.1, read on the forward strand.
GTCGCGGCGCTGGAAAAGATCGCGGATGTGCCATGGGACTGCCGGATCGTCGGCGCGCTCGACCGCTCGCCGGAGACGTCGGAAGCCATTCGCCAAGAAATCGCATCGGCGGGACTGACGGGGCGCGTCTCCTTGGCGGGAACCATGACCGACCGGGAGGTGGAGGCCGAATACGACGCGGCGGACCTTTTCGTGCTGGCCTCCCACTATGAGGGATATGGAATGGTCTTCGCCGAGGCCATGTCCCGTGGACTTCCCATCGTCGCCTGCGCGGGCGGTGCGACCGCCGAGACCGTTCCGGCGGACGCGGGACTGCTCGTGCCGCCCGGCGATGCATCCGGCCTTGCGGACGCACTGCGCCGCGTGCTGGCCGATCGGGATGAACGCCAGAAGCTGGCCGATGCCGCCTGGAACCATGCCGCTGGATTGCCACGCTGGCGGGACGCGGCAGAGCGGATATCCGGTGTTGTCGAGGCCTGCCCATGACCTTCTCGCCATCCTGGCTTGAGCTGCGCGAACCGGCCGACCGGCTCGCGCGCGCGCCGGAACTCATGCAGATGCTGGAGGGCTTCTTCTCGGGGCGGGGCTATGCCGATGTGGTCGACCTCGGCTGCGGTACGGGCTCGAACCTGCGGGCCATACACACCATCCTCCCGCGCCGGCAGAGCTGGCTGCTGGTGGACCACGACACACGCCTGCTGGAAGCCGCCGCCGGAACGCTGGCGGATTGGGCCGACATCGCCGGGGGCTATGGGGATTCCCTGCTCCTGGAAAAGGACGGGCATTCCATCCGGGTGCATTTCGCGCAGGCCGACCTTGCCGTCGATCCCGCGCCGTGGGGGGATGTCACGCCCGATCTGGTGACCGCATCCGCCCTGTTCGATCTGGTATCCCAAGACTGGATAAGACGGTTCACGACCCTGTTGGGAGCCGCGCGCATCCCGCTCTACACCAGTCTGATCTACGATGGCCGCGCCGCCTGGCAGCCGTCGCATCCGTCCGATCAGGCCATGGTGGCGGCATTCAACAACCATCAGACATCGGACAAGGGATTCGGTGCCGCCTGCGGCCCGGCCGCCACCTCCTTGCTGCGGGACCATCTGGTGACAAGGGGCTATCGGGTCGAAACCGAGGAAAGCCCCTGGATGCTTGGCGAAGACGCCGAAGCATTGGCCACGGAGCTCAATCGCGGATGGGCCGATGCCGTGCGCGAGACGGGCGGGGTCGATCCCGACACCATCGATGACTGGCTGTCGGTGCGGCTGCGGGGACAGGAAACCCTCGTCGGCCACAACGATCTGCTGGCCTTGCCTGCTCCGCTGGAGTGACCCGTCAGACCCAGCCGCGCGGCGCCATCCGGTGAAGCACGCCGTCCTTGAGGATGAGGTAATGCTGAAGCGCGGCGGCGATGTGTATGGCCGCCAGGACGGCGAGGGCATAGCCGATGGTTGCGTGAACCTCGAACAAGGCGTCTGCCAGTTTCTCGTTTTTGGCGATCAGGGGAGGGATATCGATCAGCCAGAACAGGTTGATCGGCGCGCCGAAGGCCGAATTGGCGAACCAGCCCACAAGCGGCTGGATGAAGAGCAGAAGGTAAAGCAGGTGATGGACCGTGCTGGACGCGATGACCTGCCAGCGCTTCAGACTGGGCTCATGCGGCGGCGCGCCGTCGATCAGCCGGTTGGCAAGGCGCGCGATCATCAGGAGGAGCAACAGGAAGCCGAACGACTTGTGCAGGTCGTAGGCGGTGTTCTGGATGGGGCCTTGCGGGAAGTCGCCCAGGAACAGGCCGACGATGATGAGCCCGATGACGATCACCGCGATCATCCAGTGCAGGAACTTGGCCAGGGGCGTGTACTGCATGACGTCAGGCTGCATGACCGGCTCCCACAATGGAATTGTTCAAGAATGCGTGTGACCCGCCGTTCAGGCAAGAGCCGGATGGAACCTGTGACGCAACGGGGCATTCCTGATTGGGTTTCGATGCCCGCCACAGATTTGCCTTCTGAAGGGGCTGGGATGAACAACGTGATTAGACTTTCGTTTAAAATCACGATGTATGAAACCTTGAATTCGCTTCAGAGTTGCCGCCTCACTCCCGGGAGATCGGATCATGCAGCCTAGCGCGTCTCCACGCACGCATGCCTTCAGCCTGTTCGGTGATCCCGATCAGACCGATGTCGAACGCGCCATCGCCGATATGCGGTCAGGGCGACCTGTGGTTGTAACTGACGGTCTCCATGCCATTCTCGCCATGCCGGCGGAACTGATGGACGGTGCGACGGGTGACCGCCTGCTGGGGTATGGCGATGGCGCATGCCTCGTGCTGCCGCGCCCGCGCCTGCGGCACATGGGCCTTCCCGACGCAGACGGCGCGCGCCGTTTTCCACTGCCGTCCCTGGACCGCAACCTGATCGACCGCATGGTGCGCAGCATCGGCTCGCGGCTGGACGAGGCCGGCGGGCCTGTGTCCCATGCCGACGAGGCCGCGCTTGATCTGACAAGACTGGCCTATCTCCTGCCGGCGGTGGTCGCCGTCGATCTGGCCGACGCCTCCCACGTCGTATCCGCCGGGGCATTGCGGGTCGATGCGGGGGCGGTCTTCGCCTATCGCGACCGCGCCGCGCGCGGCATGCGCATCGTCTCGCGCGCTCCGGTGCCGCTGGCCGACGCGCGCGACAGCGAATTCGTGGTGTTCCGGGGCGGCGAGGGCATGCGCGACCAGGTCGCCATTGTGGTCGGCAATCCGGATACGACGAAGCCGGTCCTGACCCGCATCCACTCCGCCTGCCTGACCGGCGATCTCTTCGGCTCGCTGAAATGCGACTGCGGCGACCAGCTTCGCGGCGGCGTCCGGCGCATGACCGAGGAGGGCGGCGGCATCCTGCTCTATCTCGACCAGGAGGGGCGCGGCTCCGGCATCGCCAACAAGATGCGCGCCTATCGCCTTCAGGCGGACGGCTTCGACACCTATCAGGCCGATGAAGCCCTCGGCTTCGGCCTCGACGGGCGGCATTTCGCCATGGCGGGCGTGATGCTGCGCCTGCTCGGCGTGCCGCGCGTGCGCCTGCTCACCAACAACCCCGACAAGATCGCCGCGTTGAAGGCCTCCGGCATCGATGTCGTGCAGGACGTGCGGATGTTTGGCCGTCCGACCGCCGAGAACGTCCGCTACCTGACGGCGAAACGCGATCGGGGGGGACACCGGATCAGCGTGGAAGCCCTGTTCGGCGCGCCGGCGGCCGAATAGCTCGCCGAATGCAGATGCCTGAAATCGACACGGTGGGCCGGCCTCCGGTCCGACGCCTGTGGGAGACGGCGCGCCGCGAGGTGGCGCTGATCGCCGCGCTTCTGGTGGTCGCGGGAGGCTTCTGGAGTTTCCTCGCCATCGCCGGCGAGATTCGGGAGGGCGAGACCTCCGCTTTCGACCGGTGGGTGCTGCTGGCCCTGCGTGATCCCATCAACCACGCCGATCCCTGGGGGCCGGTGTGGGTGCAGGAGATGGCGCGCGACATCACCGCGCTCGGCGGCATCCCGGTGCTCACCCTCATGACCCTCGCGGTGTTCGGTTTCCTGATGATGGCGCGCAAATACGGCGCGGCGCTGCTGGTGATCGCATCGGTGGGCGGCGGCGTGCTCCTGTCCTCGGCGCTGAAGATCGGCTTCAACCGCCCGCGCCCGGATCTCGTGCCCCATGAGGTCGATGTCTACACCCTGAGCTTCCCGAGCGGGCACGCCATGCTGGCCGCGGTGACCTATCTGACGCTCGGCGTCCTTTTGCTGCGGGTGACCCCCCGGCGCCGGCTTCGGGCCTATATCCTGTCGGTCGCGATCATCCTGACGATCCTCATCGGCCTCAGCCGGCTCTATCTCGGCGTGCATTGGCCCACGGACGTCATCGCCGGCTGGTCGATCGGCGCCGCCTGGGCGCTCGGCTGCTGGATCGTCGCGATCTGGCTGCAGCGGCGTGGGGCGGTCGAGACCGGCGCCGGCGACGATCGTTAAGCCGCTGACAACATCCTCCCCTTATGTGCAATCCTGCCAGCATGGGCACGCTTGGGGGAATGATGGTTGCAGCACCGACGACGGGCAAGCGCCCCATCTATTTCTTCGACTTCATCCAGGACTATCCCCACATGGGCGGCGTGCCGGATTTTTCCCGCACGCTGTTCCGCGAACTGCGGAAGATATTCGGCGAGCGGCTGATCTCCGCCATGGCGGTCGAGGAGCATTACCTTGGTCCCGACGCCCCGCACGACGTGAAGGACTTCTGCCTGGAGCGCGAGCGCCTGGTGGCGGAGGGCATCGCGGCGGCCCATCCCGATTCCATCTTCTTCTTCCCCAACTACCGCGTGCCGATCGAGCGCATTCCCGGCAAACCGCGCCCGCGCATCGCCAGCGTGATCCACGACCTCCAGTTCGACGCCTTCCCGCAGTATTTCGGTGAGCCCTTTCTGGCCTGGGTGAAGACGGCCTTTGCCTCCGTGCGCGAGACCTCCGACCACGTCGTCTTCATCAGCAACACCACGCGCGATCACTACGAGCGGCTCTATGGCCTGCCGCCGGTCCACTCCGTCATCTACAATCCGGTGGTGGCAAACCCGGCAGACACCCCTGCCGAGGTCCCCAATCCCTATCTGTTCTGCAACGTCCACTACCTCAAGCACCCGCACAAGAATTTCAGCGGGCTGCTGGACTTCTTCCACACACTGATCGCCCATCCGGAAGCGCCGCGAGGGTTGGAGCTGCGCATCTGCGGGCTCGGCAAGGAAGAGTTCGAGGAGACGGAACTGAGCGGACTGCCCGCCGCCACGCGTGCCCGCGTCATCCACCACGGCTATGTCACGCGCGACGAACTCAACGCCTTTCATCGCGGCTCGAAGGCCTTCATCTCGCTGTCGCGCTTCGAGGGCTTCAACATTCCGGCGGCGGAAGCGGCCATCCACGGCTCGCCCCTGATCCTGTCGGACATCCCCGTGCATCGCGAGCTGTTCGCCGACGCCTGCCACATCGATCCGGACACCCCGGATGCGACCAGGACGGTGGAATTCCTGGGCGCGGCGAAGCGCGGAGCAAGGTGGCGCTACACGGAAATCTGCCATCCCGCCGAAGTGGCGCGGCGCTACGCCGAGGTCATTGAAAGCCTTTGATCCGTAACGGCGCGGTTCATCCACGCTCCCTGACCGCCACGAACTTCAGGGCCGGATAATCCTTCACCGCCTGGTCCAGCGACCAGTTGTTGCGCGCCAGATAGACCAGCGCGCCGTCGCGGTCCTCGGCTGAGGACGAGCGGTTGGTTTCGAGGAAACGCGCCACCTCCGCCCTGTCGCCCATGACCCAGCGCGCGGTGACATAGGGCGCGGTCTCGTAGCGCACCGGCACGCCGTATTCGCCCACGAGGCGCGAGGCCAGGACGTCGAGCTGGAGCGGGCCGACCACGCCGACGATCGGTTGCGCGCCCAGCATGGGCTTGAACACCTGCGTCACGCCTTCCTCGGCCATGTCGTTCAGCGCCTTCTGGAGCTGCTTGGCCTTCATGGGGTCGTCCAGCAGCACGCGGCGCAGCATTTCCGGCGCGAAATTCGGGATGCCCTCGAAGGTCAGCTTCTCGCCCTCGGTCAGCGTGTCGCCGACGCGCAGCGTGCCGTGGTTGGGCACGCCGATGATGTCGCCCGCCACGGCCTCGTCCACCGTCTCGCGCTCCTGCGCGAAGAAGAAGATCGGCGCGGCGATGGTCATCATCTTGCCTTCGCGGGCGTTGAACAGCTTCATGCCGCGCTTGAACCGGCCCGAGCACAGCCGCAGGAAGGCGACCCGGTCGCGGTGGTTGGGGTCCATGTTGGCCTGGACCTTGAAGACGAAGCCGGAGACGGTGGGCTCGTCGGCGGTGACGGTGCGCGTGGTGGTGGCGCGGGGCAGGGGGCCTGGCGCCCAGTCGCCGAGGCCCTGAAGCAGTTGCGCGACCGAGAACTCCTTCAGCGCCGAGCCGAAGAACACCGGTGACAGATGCCCCTCGCGGAAGGCCTCAAGATCGAACGGCGGCAGGGCCTCGCTGGCCAGTTCCAGCCCTTCGAGCGCCGGGCCGAGGATGCGGTCCTCGATGCCGGTCTTTGCCGCGATCTGGCTGTAGTCGTCGAAGGACACCGGCGCTCCCTGCGTGCCGCCGCGCCCGCCCTCGGGCATCAGCACTTCTTTGCGCAGGATGTCGATGACGCCGCGAAAGTCGCTGCCCATGCCGACCGGCCAGGTCACCGGCGTGAGGTCGAGCGCGAGGCCGGAGGAGATGGCGTCCATCAGCTCCAGCGGGTCGAGGCCCTCGCGGTCGATCTTGTTGATGTAGGTGATGATCGGGATGTCGCGCAGGCGGCAGACCTCGAACAGCTTGCGCGTCTGGGCCTCGATGCCTTTCGCCGCGTCGATCACCATGACGGCGGCGTCGACGGCGGACAGCGTGCGGTAGGTGTCTTCCGAAAAGTCCGAGTGGCCCGGCGTGTCGAGCAGGTTGAAGACGACGCCGTCGCGCTCGAAGGTCATGACCGAGGAGGTGACCGAGATGCCGCGCTTCTGTTCGATCTCCATCCAGTCAGACCGCGTGCGCCGCCGCTCGCCGCGCGCCCTGACATGGCCGGCGAGATGGATCGCGCCGGAGGCCAGCAGCAGCTTTTCCGTCAGCGTGGTCTTGCCCGCGTCCGGATGCGAGATGATCGCAAAGGTGCGGCGCGTTGCGTGATCGGTGTTGAGTTTGGTGTCGGAAGCGTCGGTCATGGTCATGGCCGCTCCCATAAAGCATTTCCCGAACGAGGGGAACGACCTGATGCGGCGTGGGCATTCAGGCCGGCGCCATTCTCGCGTAAGGTCCACTGAAACACCATATGGGAGAGATCGTCATGAGGATACTCGTCGTGGGCGCGGGCGGAACGCTCGGCCGGGCCGTTGTCGCCGAACTCTCCCAGCGCCACGAGATCGTCACCGCCGGCCGCAGCAGCGGCGATGTCAGGGTCGACATCACCGACAGCGCCGGCATCGCGGCCATGTATGCCGGGATCGGCCCGCTCGACGCCGTGGCCTGCGCCGCCGGCAGCGTGCATTTCGCGCCGCTCGCCGACATGACGGAGGCCTCTTATGAGATCGGCCTGCGCGACAAGCTCATGGGACAGGTCAATCTGGCCCGCCTTGCGGTCGGCGCGTTGCGCGACGGCGGCTCCATAACCCTCATCGGCGGGATCCTGGCCGAGCAGCCCATTCTTGCGGGCGCCTCGGCCAGCATGGTCAACCGCGCGCTGGAAGGCTTCGTGCTGGCCGCCTCCATCGAACTGCCGCGCGGCATCCGCATCAACATCGTCAGTCCGACTGTGTTCGTCGAATCCCTGGAGAGCTATGGTCCCTTCTTCCGGGGGTTCGAGGCGGTGCCCGTCGCCCGCGCGGCGCTGGCCTACAGCCGGAGCGTCGAAGGCGCGCAGACCGGACAGATATATCGCGTTTTCTGACCGGATCTGGCATAGGGCGAGGACGGCAAGAGGAATGGGCTTCACGTGACAGCTTCGCGGCGCGGCATGACCCGGCGAACCAACGGCATCCTGCCGGCGGTGGTGCTGGCCTATGCGCTTGTGCTGTCCGCCTTCTTCGGCGGGGTCTCCACGGGGCTCGCCGCCGGGGCGGCGACGGATGCGGCCTTCGTGCTCTGCGCGCCCTCCGGCAAGGCCGCGCCCGACGCGCCGTCGGACCGCCACGGGCAGGAATGCCCCTGCGGTCTCCTGTGCCAGATGGGCGGCGCTTTCCTAGCCGCCGCGCCGGGCATCAGCCTCCAGCCGCCCACGGCTGTCGCCGCCATCGCGCTCACGCCGCCGCTCGTGGCGCTCATGCGGATCAGGGGCACCGCCACCGCCGAGGCGCGCGCGCCGCCGACCGTTCCTGTCTGACCTGAATGGAACCACCGCTCGCACGGCGGGCGGCACCTTCATGCCTTACGGGGATTTTTCATGTCCGAACCCATTCACAGCCCGGCGCAGGCCGGGGCACGCAGGCTTGCATCCTTCGATCTCTACCGCGCGGTCTGGCGCTGGCATTTCTACGCCGGGCTGCTGGTGCTGCCCTTCCTCATCGTCCTCGCGGTCACCGGAGCGCTCTATCTGTTCCGGGACGAGATCGACGGCATCGTCCACGCCGATCTGAAACGCGTCGAAGCCCGGGCCGCGCCATCGAAGGCGCCGTCCGACCTGATCGCGGCCGCTCTCACGGCCCGCCCTGGCACGGCGTTGAAGTATCTGCCGCCGGCCTCGGCGGAAGCCTCCGCCGAAGTGCTCGTCGAGGGAGCGGACGGCGCGCGCCTGTCCGTCTTCGTCGATCCCCACGACGCGCGGGTGCTTGGAACGCTGCCGGAGAAGGGCACCGTGATGTGGACCATCCGCCGGATTCACAGCCTGGCCTGGTTCGGGCCCATCGCCAACGGCGCGCTGGAGATCGCAGCCGGCTGGAGCATCCTGCTCGTCGGCACCGGCCTCTATCTCTGGTGGCCGCGCGGCAAGGCGGGCGGCGTCGTGACCGTGCGCGGCAGGCCGCGCCAGCGCGTGTTCTGGCGCGACCTCCATGCCGTCTCGGGGCTCGTGCTGGGCGGCTTCATCGTCTTCCTCGCGGTGACGGGCATGCCCTGGTCCATCGTCTGGGGCGCCCAGGTCAACCAATGGGCCAATGGCCACAATTACGGCTATCCCGAGGGGGTGCGCGTGGCGGTGCCCATGTCGGACCAGCGCCTCGCCCGGAGGGGACAGACCTCCTGGTCGCTGGAGCAGGCGAGGATGCCGCTATCGGCCGGCGACGGGACCGAGGCCATCGGCATGGACCGCGCCGTGGCCCTGTTCGATCAACTGGGGCTGCACGGCGGCTATGCGGTGGACCTGCCCACGACATCCGACGGCGTCTACACCGGCTCGGTCTATCCGGACGATCTGGCGGCCCAGCGCGTGGTGCATCTGGATCAATACAGCGGCAAGCCCCTGATCGACATGAGCTATGCCGACTACGGCCCGCTCGGCAAGGGGCTGGAATGGGGCATCAACGTCCACATGGGGCAGGAATTCGGCCTCGCCAACCAGCTCGTGCTGCTGGCGGCCTGCCTGGGGATACTGGGGCTCTGCGTCTCGGCCGCCGTCATGTGGTGGAAGCGGCGGCCGAAGGGCTCGCTCGGCGTTCCGCCCCTGCCGCAGGACCGGCGCGCCTTCGGCGGCGTGATCGCCATCCTGGCCGTCGGCGGCATCGTCTTCCCGCTGGTCGGGGCTTCACTGCTGGTGATGCTGGCGGCGGACGTCTGTCTGTTCCAGCGCCGCGTGCCCGTGGCGGCATAGGAGAGCCTGGGACCGGTCCGGTGTCTCTCACCCACGGCTTTGAACCGGCCGGCCTTTTGGCCTCCGGGTGGTGAGGGGACGGGACGCCGGGATCGGCGCATTGAATGGGTGTCCGCTCGTCAC
>JBEBSP010000035.1:0-18879 GCA_040394255.1 Agaricicola taiwanensis
AGTGGTGCGGTCGAGAAGACTCGAACTTCCACGGGTTGCCCCACAGCGACCTCAACGCTGCGCGTCTACCAATTCCGCCACGACCGCAAAAGCCGCGCATCGTCGACGCGCGGCGGGGTCCATGTAACAAATCGATGTGGGCACCTCAAGGGGCAAAAGCATCATCCCGGAAAGTTACGGGCTTTTCGCAGCCGGGCCGATAACGGTCACGCAGGTGTTGATGGTTTGAGAGCGCGCATTTCAGATTAAATAATAGGAATAGAATATTGATATAAAAACATTATCACGTCCGGCGGATCAGCTCCCGGATTTCCACGCCGATGCGGTTGCCGTTGACCACGACACTGCCCTTTGCCACCGGTGTGTCGTTGGCCAGGATCACCACGTCGTCATCTTCCGTGGCGTCCAGTTCGATCACCGCGCCGCGTCCCATGCGCAGAAGTTGGTGAATCGGCATGGACGTGGCGCCCAATACGACTGAAATATCAATCTTGACGGTATCGACGATGGCCACGACATGTTCTCCCGCTGCGAAGCAGCTCACATCCACGGCACCACAGGCACGGTTACGTCATGGTTAATATGACCTGCGATTTTGTTGCAAAGGGGAGCGATCGGCCCGTCGAATGGCGCGTGACCCCGGGTCTGGTTCCCTATGCGGCGGCCGTTTCCGCCATGGAGGAGCGCGTGGCGCGGATCGCACGCGGGGAAGCGGCCGAACTCGTCTGGCTGGTGGAGCATCCCCCGCTCTACACGGCGGGAACCGGCGCACACGAGGAAGACCTGGTCGAACCCCAGCGTTTTCCCGTTCACCGCACCGGCCGCGGCGGACAGTACACCTACCATGGCCCCGGACAGCGCGTGGCCTACCTCATGCTGGATCTGGCGCGCCGGAAACAGGATGTGCGGGCCTATGTCTGCGCCATCGAGGCGTGGGTCATCAACGCCCTGGACCGCTTCAACATCGACGGCGAACGCCGGGAGGGACGCATCGGCGTCTGGGTCCGCCGCCCGGAAAAAGGCCCCGAGGCGGAAGACAAGATCGCCGCCATCGGCGTGCGCGTGCGGCGCTGGATCACCTTCCATGGCGTCAGCCTGAACGTGGAGCCCGATCTCGGCCACTATACCGGCATCATCCCCTGCGGCATCCGCGCGCATGGCGTCACGAGCCTGCTCGACCTCGGCCGTCCCGTCACCATGGACGATGCCGACGCGAGCCTGCTGGATGCCTTCGCGGCGGTGTTCGGATCAGCCCATGTGACGCCGGGCGACCCGCCCGAACTGGCCATGTTCACAGCGTCGGCCTGATCTCCATCCTGCCGTCGGCCACTTCCTCACGGAGCCCGTCGCCGCAGACCACGGAATCGACCTCGGCCATGGCCGGCCCCCGTGCCGCCGCCTCGACCAACTGCCGGATGCACTCGCCCTCGCCCGACACCAGGACCTCGACGGTGCCGTCGCGGCGGTTGCGGACCCAGCCCGAGCATCGAAGCCTTTCCGCCTGATCGCGGAACCAGGCGCGATAGCCGACGCCCTGCACACGCCCGGAGATCATGATCCTGATGGTCTTCATGGGTGTCCCCCCGTATTTTTCACAACCCAATAGGAAAAATTTAATGGAATTACCTGACAAATGAAGGCTGTTAGCTGGGGGGCGAACAAAATGATAAAAGATTACATTCATATGCTTGTGGCTGATGACTCCGCCACCTGCCGCGCCATTTTCCGGGACTGCGCCACCGGGATCACGCCAACCATCCGCATCACCGAGGCCCGCGATGGCCGTGAATGCATGAAGTATATGTCGGAAGACAGTTTCGACATGGCCTTCATCGATCTTCACATGCCCGAGGCCAACGGTCTGGAAGCCCTCGACACCCTGCGCAAGCGCGGTGACAAGACCTTCACGGTGCTGATGTCATCCATGCCGATCGAACAGATCGTGGAGGTGGCGCGAAAGCTTTCCGCCTACGACTTCCTTCACAAGCCGTTCCGGCAGGACGCCATCCTGGCCATTGTCCGCAACTTCGAGCGCATCCGCAAACCCATGCGCGCGCTGCTGGTCGACGATTCGGCCACCATGCGCAAGATCGTCTCGCGCATCCTCGACCAGAGTATCTTCAACATGCAGATCGAGGAATGCGAGAGCGGCGTGGAAGCCCTTGAGCGCGTGGAGGCCCGGCATTACGACCTGATCTTCCTCGACTACAACATGCCCGGCCTCAACGGCGCGGAGACCTTCATCAAGATCCGCGAGATGAAACCCCGCGCACGTCTGATCCTCACCTCCACGGAGGAACAGGCGACGATCCAGGACGCCCTGGGCTCGCACCATCTCGACATCTTCCTGCGCAAGCCCTTCTTCCCGGTGCAGCTCGATTACGCCGTGCATTCACTGCTCGGCATGCGGCACACCTTTCAGGCGAACTCCATGATGACCGCATCGACCGCCAGGCTGTCGCCCGGCTTGACGTGAACCTTGGAGACCGTGCCGTCGCGTTCGGCGCGCAGCACGTTCTCCATCTTCATGGCCTCGACCACCGCCAGCGTCTCGCCGGCCTTGATCTCCTGCCCTTCGGCCACCTCCAGGGCGACCACGAGCCCCGGCATCGGGCAGCGCAGCACCTTGCCGGAATCGGCATCGACCTTCACCGGCATCAGGCGGGCCAGCTCGGCCTCGCGCGGCGTATAGACCAGCGCGGCGAGCGTGGCGCCCCGCCGTGACAGCTCGACGCCGTTGAGGCGCGTACGTACCTGCGCCGACACTCGCGCTCCATCGACGCTGCCCTGCCACACCGGCTGGCCGGGGCACCAGTCGCTGACCAGCACCGTGGTCGCCAGTTCGCGATCGTCCTCCCCGAAGAACCGCACCGCGACGGAGCCACCGTCCTCGAGGATTTCGACACGGTGTTCGCGGTCGCCGAGCCAGACCACACGGCTGCGCTCGAAAATCACCGGACGGGCGGCGATCTGGCCAGAAATCTGGCGCTTGCGGGCGTTCGACCGATGGTCGATGGCCGCGGCGATGGCCGCCAGCACGCGCTCTTCCTGAGGGTCGGGCGTGAGCGGGGCAAAGCCCTCGGGGAACTCCTCGGCGATGAACCCGGTCGAGAGCCGCCCCTCGATCCAGCGCGGATGCCGCATCAGCGCCGCCAGGAAGGGGATGTTGTGCCGGATGCCGTCGATGGCGAAGGCGTCGAGCGCGGCCGACATCGCATCTATGGCCGTTGTCCGGTCCGGCGCATGGGTCACCAGCTTGGCGATCATGGGGTCGTAGAACAGCGAGATTTCTCCGCCTTCGTAGACGCCGGTGTCGTTGCGCACGGTCACGCCCCGGACGGTGCCCTCGGCGGGCGGGCTGTAGCGCGTGAGCCGGCCCGTGGACGGCAGGAAGCCGCGCACCGGGTCCTCGGCATAGACGCGCGATTCCACCGCCCAGCCGGAAAGCCGCACGTCCTCCTGGGCGATCGGCAGCCGCTCTCCGGCAGCGGATCGGATCATCAGTTCGACCAGATCGAGCCCGGTGACCAGTTCCGTGACCGGGTGCTCCACCTGCAGCCGGGTGTTCATTTCGAGGAAATAGAAGCTCTTGTCCTGCCCCGCGACGAATTCCACCGTGCCGGCGCTGTCGTAGCCCACGGCCTTCGCGAGCGCGACCGCTTCCGCGCCCATGCGGGCGCGCGTCTCGGCGTCCAGCAGCGGCGACGGCGCTTCCTCGATCACCTTCTGGTTGCGGCGCTGGATCGAGCATTCGCGCTCGCCCAGATGGATGACGTTGCCGTGCTTGTCGCCGATCACCTGGATTTCGATGTGGCGCGGCTCGACGATGAACTTCTCGATGAACACCCGGTCGTCGCCGAAGGAGGACCGCGCCTCGGACCGCGCCCGGTCGAATCCCTCCTGCAGTTCGTCGCTGGAATGGGCGATGCGCATGCCCTTGCCGCCGCCGCCGGCGGAGGCCTTGATCATGACGGGATAACCGATCTCGTCGGCGATCCGGGCGGCATGGGCGACATCCTCGATCACCCCGAGGAAGCCGGGAACGGTGGAGACGCCCGCCGCATTGGCGGCCTTCTTCGATTCGATCTTGTCGCCCATGGCTTCGATGGCGCGGACGTTCGGCCCGATGAAGGCGATGCCCGCCGCCTTCAGCGCCTCGGGAAAGGCCGCCCGTTCCGACAGGAAGCCGTAGCCGGGGTGGACCGCCTCGGCCCCCGTCGCCTTGCAGGCCTCGACGATGCGGTCGATCAGAAGATAGGACTGCGCCGCCTGCGGCGGTCCGATGTGTACGGCCTCGTCGGCCATCTCCACATGCAGGGCGTCCTTGTCGGCCTCCGAATGGACCGCGACGGTGGCGATGCCCATCCGGCGCGCTGTCTTGATGATGCGGACGGCGATCTCGCCCCGGTTGGCGATCAGGATTTTCGAGAACATCCGTAGGGCACCACGCGCTGTCGTGTATCTGTCATGAGGTTGTATCGACGGGATGGAAGGCCGTCCACTGCGCGGAACGGGAACTCACATCAGCCCCGGCGCCCGTCGCCAGCCTTGCGGAAATCCTTGCTCGGGCACGGTTTCCAGCCCCGCGAACGGGCTTTGCGGGTTGAGGCAGCGTCCCTTGGCGCCATTGGCGACGATCACCGAACGCTTGTCCATGGAGGGAAGGCGCGGCCCCTTCCAGAAGGCGCATGTCGCGCAGACCGTGCGGACCGATGGCACGATGGCCGCCGCCTGGGCGCGTGGCGCGGCCATAAGGCCGGTCGCGCCCGCCGCGAAAGCCCTGGCGAGGTCCCGGCGTGTCAGCATCATGCGTCGTCCTCCACGATTCGATCCGAATCTAGCGCGATCCGCCCCGAGAGCTAAGAGACCGTTCCAGAATGGGTTACCCTGCCCTGAAACGTGGGGAGGATTCGCATGACGAAAAGCGCCTCTGTCCTGGTGATCGGCGCGGGGCCGGTGGGGCTTGCCGCGGCCATCGAGCTGCACCGGCGCGGGATACCGGCCCGCATCGTCGACCAGAACCCGCATGCCGCCAAGGAAAGCCGGGCCGTTGCCGTCAACCCGCGCACGCTGGAACTGCTGGAGGCATCGGGCGCGAGCGAGCGGCTGATCGCCGCCGGGGTGCGTCTGCGCGGCGTGCGGATCATCGCGGACGGCGTGACCCGCGCCGAGGTGGACGCCACCCGCATGCCCCACCGCTATAACTTCATGCTCGCCCTGCCGCAGGACCGGACGGAAGCCATCCTCGCCGAGTGCCTCGCCGAACGCGGCGTGCCCGTGGAGCGCGGCGTCAGCGCCTTCGATGTCGTGCCCCATGCGGACAGCGCAAGGGCGGTGCTCGCGGGGCCAGGCGGCCAGGAAACCGTGGAGGCCGACTGGATCATCGGTGCGGACGGCGCGCATTCCACCGTGCGCAAGGCGCTCGACATCGGCTTTCCGGGCGCGCCCTATCCCTTCCAGTGGAGCCTCGCGGACGTCGACCTCGCCGGCGACGCCGAGCCGGACAGGGGCGAACTGCGGCTCGACCGTGGCAGGCCCGTGCTCATCCGCCTTCCCATCGGCCCCGGCCGCCACCGCCTGATCGCCAACGGCCCCGACGTGCTCGGGCTCGCCCCCTCCAGCTGGTCCCCCGGCACGATCCACTGGCAGAGCAGCTTCACGGTCAGCCACCGGCGGGTCCAGCGGCTCGGCGAGGGCCGCATCCGGCTGATCGGCGACGCCGCGCACATCCACTCGCCGGCGGGCGGGCGTGGCATGAATCTCGGCATCGAGGACGCCGTGACGCTGGTGGAGCGCATCGCGGCGGGAACCTTGGGAGACTGGGACGCCCGGCGCGAGGCCAAGGCGCGCAAGACCATCCGCGAGAGCGACCTGATGCAGCGCATGGCCACCAGTGACGGTGTTATGGCGCGCACCGTCCTGCCGCGCCTCGTGGGGCTGGCGCTGTCGGTGCCGTTCCTGCACAGGCGGCTGTTGCGCTCGCTTGGGGGATTCGGGTGAGCGAACGCATCTGGCTGTCGTGGAGTTCGGGCAAGGACTGCGCCTGGGCGCTGCACGAATTGCGCCGCGCGGGCCGCGAGGTCGCCGCGCTGGTGACCACCTTCCGCGCCGCCAACGATCATGTGCCCATGCACGAGGTCGCCATGGACCGCGTCCGCGCCCAGGCCGCCCGCACCGGCCTGCCGCTGGTCGAGAGCGCCCTGCCCTCACCCTGCCCGAACGAGGCCTATGCCGCCGCCATGCGCGAGCTGTGCGATCTGGCACGCTCCGAAGGCGTCACGCACATGGCCTTCGGCGATCTCTTCCTGGAGGACATTCGCGCCTACCGGGAGGACCGGCTGCGCGGCACCGGCCTCACGCCGCTGTTCCCGCTGTGGGGACGGCCGACCGCCGCGCTTGCCCGTGAGATGCTGGCGGGCGGTCTCGACGCCGAGATCGTCGCGATCGACCCGGCGAAGCTGCCGGACGGGCTGGTCGGAAGCCGCTTCGACGCGCGCTTCCTCGACGGCCTGCCCGATGGCGTCGATCCCTGCGGCGAAAACGGCGAGTTCCACACCTTCGTCCGCGCGGGGCCGATGTTCCTGTGACGGAGAACCGGGCTGGCCGGCATACGCGGCTCCATCCTGCGAGACGCCTTGCGTTGCAAGGCTCCTCAGGATGAGGTTGGCGGACTAGGAACGCTCATTGTCCAGAGCCTCCGCGCCCTCCCACCTCATCCTGAGGAAGCCGCGAAGCGGCTGTCTCGAAGGATGAAGCCATGCATGCGGTGCAATGACTGCCTTCTCAGAACTCCCGGCCGAGCTTGGCATCCACCGAATGCGCGTTGGCGCCGCGCACGAAGATGAAGAACAGCATGGCCGCCCAGAGGATGGACTTCTCCGCGCCGCTATAACCTTGCCCCTGCACGATCCAGTGGAAATAGACCGTCACCAGCAGGATGACCAGACCGCCCAGCGCGGCCGGGCGCGTCAGCAGGCCGAGCGCGATCAGGATGCCGCCGAAGAACTCCGTGACGGACAGCAGCACCGACCAGAACTCGCCTGGGTAAAAGCCGATGCTCTCCACCATGCCCGCCGCGCCCGTGGGATTGCCGATCTTGGACGAGCCGTGGATCGCAAGCGCCCCGCCCGCGGCGACGCGCAGAAGGGTTTCGGAAAGGGTGGACAGCGATGCATAGAGCCCGCCCACGGCGGGAACAATCAGGCGTCGGGATGGGGAAGATGAAAGGGACAAGGCCGGCCTCCGTCAATGTTGCATGCGCCATTGGACGCAGCGCGGTTGCCGGGGCAACTGACAAGACCGTGATGGAGGGTCCCACCCGCTGCAAGCGCTTCATTGCACCGTTGCACGTCAGCGTGGAAAGTCCAGCCCCATCTCGCGGTAGCGTTCCGGGTCGTCCGCCCAGTTCTCGCGCACCTTCACGAACAGGAAGAGATGCACCTTCGCCTCGGCCACCCCGGCGATCTCGTGGCGCGCGGCGGTGGAGATCGCCTTGATGGTCTGCCCCCCCTTGCCGATCACGATCTTCTTCTGGCTGTCGCGCTCCACGTAGATGGTCTGCTCGATCCGCACCGAGCCGTCGCCCTGCACGGTCCAGGATTCGGTTTCCACATGGCTCTCGTAGGGCAGTTCCTCATGCAGCCGCAGGAACAGCTTCTCGCGGGTGATCTCGGCCGCCAGCATGCGCAGCGGCAGATCCGATATCTGGTCCTCCGGGTAGAGCCACGGCCCCTGCGGCAGGCGTCCCCTCAGCCAGTCCAGCATGTCCTGCACGCCGCTGCCGTTCAGTGCCGAGACCATGAAGGTCTTCTCGAAGGAGACCTTCTCGTTGGCGGCGGCGGTGAGCTTCAGCAGCGCTTCGCGCCGCACCAGATCGACCTTGTTGAGGATCAGGAACTTGGGCCGGTGCGCCCCGGCGAATTTTTCCAAAATGGCAAGGTTGGCGTCGTCGAGCCCCTTCTTGGCGTCGATCAGCAGCCCCGCGAGGTCGGCGTCCCCGGCTCCGCCCCAGGCGGTGGTCACCATGGCCCGGTCCAGCCGCCGCTTGGGCGCGAAGATGCCCGGTGTGTCGACGAAGATGACCTGCGTCTCTCCGGCCATGGCGATGCCGCGCACCAGCGCCCGCGTCGTCTGCACCTTGTGGCTGACGATGGAGACCTTGGCGCCCACCAGCGTGTTGAGCAGCGTCGACTTGCCGGCGTTGGGCGCACCGATCAGAGCCACGAATCCGGCCCGCGTGTTGGGGGTGTCCGTCATAGTTCTTTCGCTTTCCAGACGCCTTCGCGCGTCAGCATGGCTTCCGCCGCAAATTGTTCGGCGATCCGCTTCGAGCGGCCCTGCCCTTCGGCCTCGGCGAGGCCGTCCACGGTGACCGAGACCCGGAACATCGGGTTGTGATCGGGTCCGGTCCGGCTGGTTTCCTGATAGACGGGGATGGCCAGCCCGCGCCCCTGCGCCCATTCCTGGAGCGCCGTCTTGGCATCGCGCGGCGGCTTCCCGGAGGCCTCCATGCGGTCCCGCCAGAAACGCGCCACGACCTCGCGCGCCGCCTCGAAGCCCGCGTCGATGAACACCGCCCCGATGATCGCCTCGCAGATATCGGCCAGGATCGCCTTCTTGCGCCGTCCGCCCGACTGCGCCTCGCCCGCGCCCATGCGGATGGCCGGTCCCACATCCAGATCGATGGCGATCTCGGCGCAGGTTTCGGCCCGCACCAGACCGGCCAGCCGGCGCGACAGCTCGCCTTCATCCGCCTTGGGAAAAGCCGTGACCAGCATGTCGGACACCGCCAGGCCGAGCACCCGGTCGCCGAGGAACTCCAGGCGCTGGTAGCTGTCGCGGCGCTGGTCGCCGGGCAGCGCGGTGATGTGGGTCAACGCGCGCTCAAGCAGCTTGATGTCGGCGAACCTGTGGCCGAGGCGCTCTTCCAGCGCCTTGCGCGCCTCGTTGCGGCTCATCCGAGCAGATCGAAGATGCGGCCCCAGCGCACCGTCCAGGGCCAGTTCCAGATGGCCCAGGCGGGAGCCCCCTCCTCGACCGAGAAGAAGATGATCTGGGCTTTTCCGACCAGGTTCTCGTAAGGCACGTAGCCGACGGCGGACAGGATGCGGCTGTCGGTGGAGTTGTCGCGGTTGTCGCCCATCATGAAGTAATGGCCGGCCGGAACTTCATAGACGTTGGTGTTGTCGGTGTAGCTGTTCTCGGTCAGGTCGAGCGTCTCGTAGGAGACGCCGTTGGGCAGCGTCTCACGATACTTCGGCACGCGCACCGTGCGCCCGTCGGGATCGCGCTCGACATAGTCCTCGACCCGCTCGCGCGGCACCGCCGCGCCGTTGATGTGCAGCACGCCGTCGATCATCTGGATGCGGTCGCCCGGCAGGCCGATCACGCGCTTGATGTAGTCGGTCGCGTTGTCGGTCGGCAGCTTGAACACGACGACATCGCCGCGCTCCGGCTCCGCGCCCATGATCCGGCCGGAGAACAGGTCGGGCGAGAACGGGATCGAATAACGGCTGTAGCCGTAGGAATACTTGGACACGAACAGGTAGTCGCCGACCAGCAGGGTGTCCTTCATGGAGCCCGAGGGGATCGAGAACGGCTGGAACAGCACCGTGCGGATCACCACCGCGATCAGCAGCGCATGGACGATCACCTTGACGGTTTCACCGAAACCGCCCTCCGTTTTGCCGCTCTCGCTCGTCACGCTCATCGCCTCTTGTCCGCCTTGGGCATCCTGTTCACCGGTTCTGATAGCCGTCCGGCACGGCGCATGCAACGCGCAGCTCCACCGCAGGCCTCAAAGCGGCACCGCGCTGATGATGACGATCGCCTGCGCCATGGGATAATCGTCGGTCAGCGAGACATGGATATCGGCCCGGTGGCCGGGCGGCACCATACCGTCCAGATGCCGCCGCGCACCGCCGGTCAGTTCCAGCGTGGGACGCCCCGAGGCGAGGTTGGAGACGCCCATGTCGCGCCAGTAGGTGCCGCGCCGGAACCCGGTGCCCAGCGCCTTGGAGCAGGCCTCTTTCGCCGCGAAGCGCTTGGCGTAGGTGGCGGCGCGGTGGGGCCGTCCCTCGGCCCGCGCGATCTCGCGGGCGGTGAAGATGCGCTCGACGAAGCGGGCGCCGAAACGGTCGAGGGTCCGCTCGATCCGCCGGATGTCGACCACGTCCGAGCCAAGGCCGAGGATCATGCCCTGGTCCCTTTCGTCAGCCCGCGGCCGAGGTCCATGGCCTCGCGCATGCGGGCGATCACCGCTCCCAATCCATGGCAGATCGCCTCGCCGATCAGGAAATGACCGATGTTCAGCTCCGCGATCCCGGGCAGCGCCGCGATCAGCTCGGCTGTCGTGTAGTCGAGCCCGTGGCCCGCGTGGACCTCCAGCCCGAGGCTGCGGGCATGGGCGACCGCCGTGGCGATGCGCTCGAACTCATGGCCCGCGCGCGCGCCCATGGACCCGGCCACCGCCTCGCACCAGGTCCCGGTGTGCAGTTCCACCACCGGCGCGCCAAGCTCGGCCGCGGCATCGAGCGCGGCAAGGTCCGGTTCGATGAACAGCGACACGCGGATGTGCGCGGCGGCGAGTTCCGACACGATCGGCGCCAGATGGGCCTTCTGCCCGACCACGTCGAGCCCGCCCTCGGTGGTGCGTTCCTGGCGATTTTCCGGCACCAGGCAGGCCGCATGCGGCGCGGTCCCGATGGCGATGTCCAGCATCTCGCTGGTGGCCGCCATCTCCAGATTGAGCGGCTTCGAGATTTCCGCCCTGAGCCGCTCGATGTCCTCGTCGCGGATGTGCCGCCGGTCCTCGCGCAGATGGGCGGTGATGCCGTCGGCGCCGGCGGCGATGGCCATATGCGCCGCCCGCACCGGATCGGGCAGCCGCCCTCCCCGCGCGTTCCGCACGGTGGCCACATGATCGATGTTGACGCCCAGTCGGATGGGAAATGTCATTCGGCGGCCTCGGAGAGCAATGGAACAGGACGCTTGGCGGCGATGCGTTCGCGGCGCGAGGCTTGCGCCCGCGCCACCAGCCGCCGCACGGGCAGATAGGCAAGGGAACCCAGCGCTGCGCCCAGCAGCAACGAGCCGATCAGCAGCGGTTCGACGACGGGCAGCAATTGCGCGAACGACGGGTTTTCGATGAAACGATCGAGCGACCCGGCCGGCGAATGATCCACGAACCGCCGGCCGATCTCGAATCCGGATATCCAGATCACGGGAAAGGTCAGCGGGTTTCCGATCAGGCTGGCGATGGCGGCCACGAGGATGTTGCCGCCGGCGAGCGCCGCCAGCGCCGCCGCCACGGCGATGTGCAGCCCCACGAAAGGCGTGCAGCCGGCGAACACACCGGCCGCCACCCCCGCCGCGATGGCGTGCGGCGATCCCGGAACCCTCAGGATGCGCTTGACATGGCAGGTGACGGCGCGCCGGAACCCGCCGCGCGGCCACACCCAGTTCCGGACACGGGCCGATGGTGACAGGGGGGTGCGACGCTGGAACATGGGCTGTCAGATGGACGACAAGACGGGCGGAATCGAGGCCGTCATGCCGGCATGAATCCCGGCGTTCGGCTGCCCGGCTTGACCGCGGGGATGGCCGCGAGTTCCGGCGGGATCTCGTCTTCGGCATAGGAGGGGATGTTCAGCGTGACCAGCGGCAGCAGCGGAACACCGAGGTTGGCCTTGCCGTCGGACCGGTCCACCAGACAGGCCGCGCCGACGATCTCGCCCGGCGTGTCCTTGATCGAGGCCAGGCATTCGCGCACCGACAGGCCGGTGGTGATGATGTCCTCCACCACCACGACGCGCGCGCCCTCCGGGATGGTGAAGCCGCGCCGCAGCTTGAACACGCCGTTCTCGCGTTCCACGAAGATCGCCTTCGCGCCCAGGTGCCGCGCGGTCTCATAGCCGGGCACGATGCCGCCCACCGCCGGCGACACCACATAGTCGATGCGGCCGTGGACCTGCTCGATCTTCCGCGCCAGCGCCCGGCACACGATCTCGGTCTTCTCGGGGTTCATGAACACGAACATCTTCTGCAGGTAGACCGCGCTGTGCCGCCCGGAGGTCAGGATGAAATGGCCTTCCAGCAGGGCGCCGGCGTCGCGGAACACTTGGAGAACTTCGTTTGGGGTCATCGTGCGGCCTCGTAACTTTCTGGCATGCTTATAATGTGTTTCGTGGTCGTGGCCCATCCTTCGAGACGCCTTGCCGTGCAAGGCTCCTCAGGATGAGGCTGAGGGTGGGGAGACACTGGGAAATGAGCCCTTCCAGCCAAGTTCCTCATCCGGAGGAAGCCACGCAGCGGCTGCCTCGAAGGATGAGCCGCGCATGACGCCCTGCCCTACCCATTGACCCGCTCCACCGCGCTCACCACCGGCCGCGCGCGCAGGTCGCGGATGATGTCCGTCAGGTTCTTCAGGTCGAACACCGCCAGGTCGAACACGATGTCGTGGAAGTCGGGCGAATGGGCGATCATGGCGAGATTCTCGATGTTGCTGTCGTGCGCGCCGATGATGCCGGTGATCTCGGCCAGCGAGCCCGGCTCGTTGATGGAGGTCACCTTGATCCGCACCGGGAACCGCTCGCCCCGCGCCGCGTCCACATCCCAGCGCACGTCGAGCCAGCGCTCGGGATGGTCCTCGAAATCGCTCAGCGCGGGCGACTGGATCGGATAGATGGTGATCCCCTCGCCCGGCGTCAGGATGCCGACGATGCGGTCGCCCGGAACCGCGCCGCCGTTGGGCGCGAAGGACACCGGCAGGTCGCCGCGCAGGCCCCGGATCGGAATCGCCGGGCCGTCCTTTTCCTCCGCGCCGGGAACCCGGAAGCGCAGGCCCTCGGCGCGGCTGAGGCCGAACCAGCCCTCGGCGGCGGCCGCCTTGTCCGCACCCGTGCGGTCTTCCTTGATCTCCGGATAGACCGCCCGCAGCACATCGGTGGAGCGCATTTCGCCGCGCCCGACGGCGGCGAAGACATCGTCGATCTCCTTGCGCGCCAGCCGCGGCAGCGCGCCCTTGAGCAGGTCGTCCTTGTAGAGCTGGCCGGCGCGCTCGAAAGCGCGCTCGACGATCTGCCGCCCGAATCCGGCGTATTGCGCCCGGACCGCCGCCCGCGTCGCCCGCCGGATGGCTGCCCGTGCCTTGCCCGTGATGACGATCGATTCCCAGGCCGCCGGCGGTTGCTTGACGCTGGAACGGATGATCTCGACCTCGTCCCCGTTCGAAAGCTTGGACACCAGCGGCGCGATCCGGCCGTTGATCTTCACGCCGACACAGGAGTTGCCGACGTCGGTATGCACCGCATAGGCGAAGTCGATCGGCGTCGCGCCGCGCGGCAGGGCGATCAGCCGGCCCTTGGGCGTGAAGCAGAACACCTGGTCCTGGAACAGCTCCAGCTTGGTGTGTTCGAGGAATTCCTCGGGGCTGTCGCCCTCGGCCAGCAGCTCGATGGTGCGCCGCAGCCAGTCGTAGGCGCGGCTGTCCTGCGACAGCTGGCCGGTCTCGGAGACGACGCCGTCCTTGTAGAGCGCATGGGCCGCGATGCCCAGTTCGGCGACCTGGTCCATGGTGCCGGTGCGGATCTGAAGCTCCACGCGCTGGTGGCGCGGGCCGATCACAGTGGTGTGGATCGAGCGGTAATCGTTCTGCTTGGGCGTCGAGATGTAGTCCTTGTAACGCCCCGGCACCATGGGCCAGGTGGTGTGGACGATGCCCAGAGCGCGGTAGCAGTCCTGCACGCTGGCCACGATCACCCGGAAGCCGAAGATGTCGGACAGTTGCTCGAAGGCCACCGCCTTGCTCTCCATCTTGCGCCAGATCGAATAGGGCCGCTTCTGCCGCCCCCGGATCACCGCCTCGATGCCGCTGTCGGCGAGCCGCTGGGCAAGCTGGCTCTCGATCTCCTCGATCAGCCCCAGCGAGCGCTCCTTGAGCCGCTCCAGCCGCTCCAGGATGGTCGCCCGCGCGTCGGGAAACAGCTGGCGGAACGACAGCTCCTCCAGTTCGTCGCGCATTTCCTGCATGCCCATGCGGCCGGCCAGCGGCGCATAGATGTCGAGCGTCTCCTGGGCGATGCGCCCGCGCTTGCCCTCGGGCACGAAATGCAGCGTGCGCATGTTGTGCAGCCGGTCGGCGAGCTTCACCAGCAGCACGCGCACATCGTCGGCGATGGCCAGCAGCAGCTTGCGCAGGTTCTCCGCCTGCGCGGCCTGCTTGGAGACGAGGTCGAGCTTCTTGAGCTTGGTCAGTCCCTCGACCAGCCGGCCGATGTCCTTGCCGAACAGCGCGTCGATCTCGTCGCGGGTGGTGTCGGTGTCCTCGATGGTGTCGTGCAGCAGCGCCGCGACGATGGTCGCCGTGTCGAGCTTGAACTCGGTCAGGATGGCCGCGACTTCGAGGGGATGGGAGAAATAGGGATCGCCCGAGGCGCGGGTCTGCGAGCCGTGCGCCTTCATGGCGTAGACGTAGGCGCGGTTGAGCAGCGCCTCGTTGGCGTTCGGGTTGTACGCCTTTACCCGCTCGACAAGTTCGTACTGACGGATCATGCCCCGCGACCGACGATCCGGCCCGGGACGGGCGCGGTCCTGTTCATCCGTGATTGTGAACGGTCCGGGCAAGGACGCAAAGGGGGTGATCGGCCCGACAAGCCGCATGCCACCCCCGCCCGGCTCAGGCTCAGTCGTCGTCGTCGCTGGCGGTCGGAGGAGCAAGTCCCTCCAGGCCGCGCAGAAGGTCTTCCTCGGTCATGCGGTCGAACTGGGTGTCCGCATCGGACGACCCGCCGGCCGGGGCGAGCAGCGGCACGGCTTCGGCCTCCGGCTCATCGACCTCGACGTATTTCTGCAGCGAGTGGATCAGGTCTTCCTTGAGATCCTCCGGGCTGACGGTCTGCTCGGCGATTTCGCGCAGCGCGACGACGGGGTTCTTGTCATTGTCCCGGTCGATGGTCAGCTGCTGGCCACCGGCGATCATCTTCGCGCGGTGCCCTGCGAGCAGGACAAGCTCGAAACGGTTTTCAACCTTGTCGACGCAATCTTCGACGGTCACGCGAGCCATGCTCGGGCCTCATGGACGTTTGTTTCTCAGAATTTTGACCACATAGACCAGCGCGGCGCGCAGCGCAACCCATGGAAGGCCGCTATAAATCCGTCATGACCGCGATATGCCGTGTGTTCTTGCCGATTGACGCCATCGTGCGAGCATGGTCAAAACGCCGCGTTCAGTGCTCAAGGCACACCATTTGATCCGAAGGTCAGGATAGTTTCATGTCTCATACCGGCAACAAGATTGCCGTCTTCATTGACGGAGCCAATCTCTACTCAACGACAAAGACCCTCGGCTTCGACATCGATTTCAAGAAACTCCTGACCGAGATGGGCACCCACGGCTATCTCGTCCGCGCCTACTATTACACCGCCTTCATCGAGGATCAGGAATTCACCTCGATCCGCCCGCTGATCGACTGGCTCGACTACAACGGCTACACCGTCGTCTCCAAGCCGACCAAGGAATATGTGGACGGCACCGGCCGCCGCAAGTTCAAGGGCAACATGGACGTCGAGCTGACCATCGACGCGCTCGAGATCGCCCCCAAGGTCGACCAGATCTTCATCTTCTCCGGTGACGGCGACTTCCGCCCCCTCGTCGAGGCGCTTCAGCGCCAGGGCTGCCGCGTCACGGTGGCCTCCAGCGTCGTGACCCAACCGCCGATGATCTCCGACGACCTGCGCCGCCAGGCCGATGAGTTCCTCGACATCGCCACCATGTCCCAGAAGATCGGACGTCCCGCCGCGGACCGCCCCGATCGCAACGAGCGCCCCGTGCGCGGCGCGCGCGGCATCGGCATGGCCGAGGACTACAGCTGATTTCCTGGCTTCCGCGCAGCCGTGATCGCCGCCCCCTCACATGACTGCCCGCTCTGCCCGCGCCTCGTCGCCTTCCGGCAGGAGTGGCGGAGGCGTGAACCGGACTGGCACAACGCCCCCGTCCCGTCCTTCGGCCCGCCGACGGCGCGCCTGCTCATCGTCGGCCTCGCGCCCGGCCTCCAGGGCGCCAACCGCACGGGACGCCCCTTCACCGGCGACTGGGCCGGCGACCTGCTCTATGCGACGTTGCTCAAGTTCGGCTTCGCACGCGGCACCTACGACGAACGCCCCGACGACGGACTGGAACTGGTCGACGCCCGCATCGCCAACGCGGTGCGCTGCGTGCCGCCGCAGAACAAGCCCGTGGGCGCGGAGATCAAGACCTGCCGCAGCTTCCTGATCGGCGAACTGGACGGCATGGCCCATATCAAGGCCATCGTCGCGCTGGGCCGCATCGCCCATGAGAGCGTGGTGACGGCGCTGGGCGAGCGCCCCGCCGGCCACCGCTTCGCCCACAACGCCCGGCACGAGATCGGCGGCCTCGCCCTTTTCGACAGCTACCACTGCTCCCGCTACAACACCAACACCGGCCGCCTGACGACGCCGATGTTCGAGGCGGTGTTCGAGGCGGTGAAAACCGAGCTGGCACGCCCGGACTGACGGTTTGCCGTCGCCTCGACATTTTTATGCGCAAGAAAGTTCACGCGGCATGTCGATATCCCGCAGCCCCGTTCGTCGTATCGGCGGGACGGCCGCGACGGCCTCCATCAACAAGGAGACAGGACGATGCGTGTGATGGTTTTTGTGAAGGCGACCGAGGACAGCGAAGCCGGCAGGATGCCGACGGCCGAGCTGCTGGAAGCCATGGGCAAGTACAACGAGGAACTGGTCAACGCCGGCATCATGCTGGCGGGCGACGGCCTGAAGCCGTCGTCGCAGGGCAAGCGCGTGGCCTTCGACGGGCCGAGCCGCACCGTGATCGACGGCCCCTTCGCCGAGACGCGCGAACTGGTCGCCGGTTACTGGCTCTGGGAGGTCAAGGACATGGCCGAAGCGGTGGAATGGGTGAAGCGCTGCCCCAATCCCATGTTCGGACCGAGCGAGATCGAGATCCGCCCCTTCTACGCTCTGGAGGACTTCGCCGAGATCTCGACGCCCGAGATCAACGAGCTGCACGAGCGCACCCGCGCCAAGGCTCAGGGCCGCTGAACGCCGCGCTTGCCATGCCTCCCGCCTCATCGCTAAGCCGGAGGCATGGCAACGGACGACATCCACAAGGTGATCGAAGCGGTCTTCCGGATCGAGCAGGCACGGCTCATCGCCGGCCTCGCCCGCATGCTGCGGGATGTCGACCGTGCCGAGGAACTGGCGCAGGACGCGCTGGTCACCGCCCTCACCCGATGGCCGCAAACGGGCGTGCCGGACAATCCCGGCGCCTGGCTGATGGCGACGGCCAAGCGCCGCGCCGTCGACGGCTTCCGCCGCCGGGAGATATTGGCCCGCAGGCACGCCGAGATCGGCCGTGACCTCAAGGACGAGCGCAGCGCCGCCGTCGAGGACATGGAAGCGGCGCTGGACGACGACCTCGGCGACGAACTGCTCGGCCTGATCTTCGCCGCCTGCCACCCCGTGCTGTCGCGGGAAGCGCGCGCGGCTCTCACGCTGCGCCTGATCGGCGGGCTGACCACCGACGAGATCGCCCGCGCCTTCCTCGCCGGCGAGGCGACCGTCGCCCAGCGCATCGTCCGGGCCAAGAAGACGCTCCGCGACGCCGGCCTCGCCTACGAGGTGCCGCGCGGCGCGGACCGCATGGAGCGCCTCGCCTCCGTGCTGGAAGTCATCTATCTGATCTTCAACGAGGGCTACGCCGCCACCGCCGGCGGAGACCTGATCCGCCCGGCCCTCTGCGCCGAGGGCCAGCGCCTCGGCCGCATCCTCGCGGGCCTCATGCCCGGCGAGCCCGAGGTCCACGGCCTCCTCGCCCTCATGGAGCTTCAGGCCTCGCGCCTCGCCGCCCGCGCCGCCGCCGACGGCTCGCCAATACCGCTGACCACCCAGAACCGCGCCCGCTGGGACCATCTCCTGATCCGGCGCGGCCTTGACACCCTCGGGCGCGCGGAGAGGCTCGGAGGCGTGGCGGGACCATACGCCCTGCAAGCCGCCCTCGCCGCCTGCCACGCCAGGGCCAGCCGGGCGGAGGACACCGACTGGACGCGCATCGCGGCGCTCTACGACACCCTGCGCGGGGTCATGCCCTCGCCGGTGGTCGACCTGAACCGGGCCGTGGCCCACAGCATGGCCTTCGGCCCACAGGCCGGTCTGGCGCTGCTGGGCGCGATCGACGAGGCCGGACCCCTGCGCGATTACGCTCCGCTTTACGCGGCACGGGGTGATTTCCTGTTCCGTGCGGGCCGCCAAACCGAAGCCCGGACCGACTTCGAGCATGCCGCCAGCCTCACCCGCAACGAGCGCGAAAAGGCCTTCCTCCTCAAGCGCGCGGCGGACTGTGTGTGAATGTCGCGGCTCATCCTTCGAGACGCCGCCTACAGCGGCTCCTCAGGATGAGGTTCGCGGGTACGGGAAAGACTGGATAAAGAGGCCACCAAACCCAATGGCCTCATCCTGAGGAAGTCCGACGGGCTGTCTGGAAGGATGGAGCCAGGACCGCCAAGACAGCCCATATATCGGAATAATATCCGTTATAGATTTTATTCCTTGACATTCACCCCGAAGCCATTATCCTCACCGCATCCTCGCTCATGAGGGGGCGCGTCCTGGGGCGTCCTTGATGCGGAGCGGGGTGCGGCCCTGCGGTCGTGGTTCGCAGCCACGGCTCCGGGCGGCTTCGGGTTACCACCCGGCCCTACTAAGGGGGCCTGCCGCTGTGTGACGGCTGGACTGAGGACAGGAGCGCTTGGCCAAAGCCAAGTTGCAGCCACGCGGGGGAACCGCGTGTCCACGTCCCAGGAAGAGTGGTCCGAAGTTGTTAAAAGCCGCGATGGAGCGCCG
>JBEBSP010000036.1:0-18865 GCA_040394255.1 Agaricicola taiwanensis
TGCGCAAGGACGCGCTCTACTGCGAGCCGGCCTCTTCGGTGAAGCGCCGCGCGGCGCTGACGGTGGTCGACCGGCTGTTCGACACCATCGTGCTGTGGCTCGCGCCGCTGATCCCCTTCACGGCGGAGGAAAGCTGGCTGTCGCGGCATCCGTCGGGCACGGATTCGGTGCATCTCAAGACCTTCGCCGAGGTCCCGGCCGGTTGGCGGGACGAGGTGCTGGCCGACAAGTGGGACCGGGTGCGCCGCGTGCGCCGCGTGGTCACCGGTGCGCTGGAGCTGGAGCGCGCAGGGAAAAGGATCGGATCGTCTCTGGAAGCGGCCCCCGTGGTCCATGTGACCGACGCGGACCTCCTGGCAGCGCTCGACGGCGTCGATCTCGCAGAAGTGTTCATCACCTCCGGCGCGGCGCTCGCCTCCGGCGACGGCCCTCTCGACGCCTTCCGCATGGATGAGATCAAGGGCGTCGCCGTAGTGCCCGCCCGCGCCGAAGGGCGCAAATGCGCGCGATCCTGGAAGATTTCGGCCGAAGTCGGCGCCGACGCGGACTTCCCGGACATCACACCGCGTGACGCGCAGGCCATGCGCGAATGGCTGAAGGCACAGCCTGCATGACCGCCACCCGCCTCGGCGTCCTGATCGCGCTCGTCACCCTCGTGCTCGACCAGGCCAGCAAGCTCTGGGTGCTGTTCTCCTATGACCTGCCGCTGAAGGGCCGGGTCGCCATCACGCCCTTCATGGATTTCGTCATGGTGTGGAACCGGGGCGTGTCCTACGGGCTGATGCAGCAGGAGACCGACCTCGGCCGCTGGCTGCTGATCGGACTGACGGTGCTGGCGGTTGTCCTCCTGACACGCTGGCTGCTGAAGGAGGGCGATGCGCCCAACGCCATCGGGCTCGGCCTCATCATCGGCGGGGCGATCGGAAACGGCATCGACCGGCTGGCCTACGGCGCGGTGGCGGACTTCGTGCTGCTGCACGCGGGCGGCTTCGAATGGTACGTCTTCAACATCGCGGACGCCGCCATCGTTGTCGGCGTCGCCTTCCTTCTGTATGGTGCCTTCCCAATCGGCCGCAATGGCGCCGCGAAATCCGCGCATGAGCCCGGCCAAGACACAACCACATGACGGGTTGACATGACCACGACAGCATCTTCCGCACGCATCGCAGCGCTCATGATCGGCGGCGCGGTCCTTGCGTTCTCCCCCCCGGCTTCCGCCCAGAGCGGCGGCGGCGTCGTCCAGGATCTTCTCGGCGGGTTCGGCGTCCTCAAGAAGGAACAGCCGGAGATCGACTACCGCGAGCGGCCCGCCCTCGTGGTGCCGCCGTCGCGTGACCTGCCCGCGCCGCAGGACGGCGTCTCCAGCGCCGCCAATCCGGCCTGGCCGACCGATCCGGACAAGGTCCGCCGCGAACAGGCGCTGATCGAGAAGAACCGGCCCGCCGGCACCGATGACAAGGCGCGCCTCCAGCTAGATCCGCGCCTGTCGCCGGACGAGTTGCGCGCCGGCCGGATCGCGGGCGCCCCGCGCATGGAGGAAATTCCCGTCGGCAACCGCGACAACCCGATGATCAGCCCGACCGAGCTGAAGCGCGGCAGCGATGCCTATCGCGAGCAGAAGAAAGAGCGCGGCCGCCTGGCCGATCGCCCGCGACTGAGCGATCCTCCGGTGGCCTATCTGCAGCCCTCGCCCAACGCCCCTCTCGCGCCGGACGGCAAGGACCCGCAGCAGCCGAAGAAGTCGTGGTTCAGCAAGATCAATCCGTTCGACTGATCTTCACAAATGCGGGATGACACACCGGGAATGGCAGCGGCGCCGTCTTGGCGCCGCAGTTGTGTTGTCCGTCCTGTCCCACCACTATCCGTCCCTGGGGCTCCATGTTCTCGATCGTACGTCTGATGGCACCGACACTCATCGCCGCTACCCTCTCCTTCGGCCCGGCCGCTTCCGCCCAGCAGGCGCAATCCGCACAGCCCAAGGTCGATACCTTCACGCTCGACAACGGCCTCCAGGTCGTGGTGATCCCCGACCACCGCGCGCCGGTGGTGACGCATATGGTCTGGTACAAGGCCGGTGCGGCGGATGAGCCCGAGGGCGCGTCCGGCGTGGCGCATTTCCTCGAGCATCTCATGTTCAAGGGCACCGAGAAGCACCCGATCGGGCAGTTCTCCGCCGTGGTGGCCGAGCTCGGCGGCCAGGAGAACGCCTTCACGTCGCAGGACTACACCGCCTATTTCCAGCGGGTGGCGAAAGAGAACCTGCCGGTCGTGATGGAATTCGAGGCCGACCGCATGACCGGTCTGATCCTGACCGACGAGGTCATCATCCCCGAGCGCGACGTCGTGCTGGAGGAACGCCGCACCCGCACCGATGGCGATCCCGGCGCGCGGCTGGGCGAAGCGCTGTCCGCAGCCCTGTTCCTCAACCATCCCTACCGGCAGCCGATCATCGGCTGGAACCACGAGATCGAGCAGCTCGACCGCACCGCCGCGCTGGATTTCTACAAGCGCTTCTATACGCCGAACAACGCGATCCTGATCGTGGCGGGCGATGTGGAGACCGCGGAGATCAAGGCGCTGGCCGAAAAGATCTACGGACCCGTCCAGCGCCGCGCCGAGGTGAAGGACCGCGTGCGGCCGCAGGAACCCGACCCGATCGCCGCCCGCCGCGTGACGCTGGAGGACGCGCGCGCGCGCCAGCCCAGCCTGTCGCGCGTCTATCTGGCGCCGTCCTACAAGCGCTCCGAAGGCCGCACCGCCTATGCGCTGGACCTGTTGTCCAACATCCTCGGCGGCGGCGCGACCAGCCGCTTGCACCGCAGCCTCGTGGTGGACCAGGGCGTGGCCTCCTCGGCCGGCTCCTACTACCAGGGCGATGCGCTCGATCTCGCCCGCTTCTCGGTCTATGCCCTGCCCCGTCCCGGCGTCGGCTTCGACACGCTGGAGAAGGCGCTGGACGCCGAACTGGCGAAAATCGTCTCCGAGGGCGTGACGCCGGAAGAGCTGGAGCGCTCCAAGACGCGGCTCGTGGCCGACACCATCTATGCCCGGGACAGCCAGACCGCGCTTGCCCGTTCCTACGGCGTGGCGCTGACCACCGGCGGCAGCGTCGACGACGTGCGCGACTGGCCGACCATCCTGCGTCAGGTCACGGCGGAGGAGGTCAAGGCCGCCGCCGCCCAGGTGCTCGACATCCGCCGCTCCGTCACCGGCCTTCTCCTGACCAAGGAGGAGGACCCCACATGATCCTCCGTTCGGTAGTCGCACTCGCCATGGCCCTCGCCGTCACGCTTCCCGCCCATTCCAAGACACGCATCGAAAAGGTCGTCTCGCCGAAAGGCATCGAGGCCTGGCTGGTGTCCGACAACACCCTGCCGCTGATCTCCATCGAGTTCGCCTTCCGGGGCGGCGCGGCGCAGGACCCGGAGGGCAAGGCCGGTGTCGCGAACCTCGCATCCGGCCTCTTGGACGAGGGCGCGGGCGACCTCGATGCGCGGGCGTTCCAGGCACGGCTGGAAGACAAGGCGGTCGAGCTGTCGTTCGACGGCGACCGTGACGCCTTCTTCGGCAGTTTCCGGACGCTGGCGGAGAACAAGCAGGACGCGCTCGACCTGCTCAAGCTGGCGGTGACAAAACCCCGCTTCGCGCCGGACGCCATCGAGCGCATCCGCGCGCAGATTCTCGCCAGCATCCGCCAGGATTCCACCGACGCCGACACGGTGGCGCGCGACGCCTTCGCCGCGGCGGCCTTTCCCGGCCATCCCTACGGCCTGCCCGCGGACGGCACCGAGGACAGCGTCGCCCGCATCACCCGCGACGACCTCACGGCCTTCCAGCGCAAGACCTTCGCCCGTGACAACCTCGTGATCGTGGCTGTCGGCGCCATCGACGCGGAGACCCTTGGCCACGACCTCGATCACGCCTTCGGCGACCTGCCGGAGAAGAGCGAACTCAAGCCCGTGGCGGACACCAAGCCGGCGGAGGTCGGCAGCCTGCGCCTGGTCGATCTGGACACGCCGCAGACCTCCATCGTGTTCGGCCGCGCCGGCCCCCTTCGCGCCCACGAGGATTTCATCGCGATCACGGTGCTCAACCACATCATCGGCGGCGGCACCTTCACCTCGCGGCTGTTCGAGGAGGTGCGCGAGAAGCGCGGGCTGTCCTACGGTGTCTACACCGGCCTTCTGCCCATGGAGCATGCCGGCCTGTTCATCGGCCAGGTGGCGACCCGCAACGACCGCGCCAGGGAAGCGCTCGATGTCATCAAGGCCGAGATCGCGAAGATCGCCAAGGAACCGCCCTCCGAGGACGAACTGGCCAAGGCCAAGAAATACCTCACCGGCTCCTATGCGCTGCGGTTCGATTCATCGGCCAAGATCGCCAACAACCTGCTGGTGATCCAGATGAACCGGCTCGGCATCGACTATGTGGACCAGCGCAACGCCATGGTCGAGGCGGTGACGCGCGAGGACTTGCGCCGCGCCGCCCGCGTCCTGCTGGAAGACGGCGCGTTGCTGGTGGTGGCCGCCGGCAAGCCGCAGGGCATCACCGGCACGCCTGCCCCGGGCGCGGGCGAGACCAAGCCCACCCGGCAGCCCACCCCCCAGCCCGCCGACGCGGGCCGCGCAGTCACACGCTGACGGGGCAAGGGAATCGGCTTACCGTGGGTAGGTTCAACCCACGGGTTTTCTCCTCATGTCCGTCCGCCTGCTGCCCGAAACACTGGCCAACCGCATCGCCG
The DNA here is from genome assembly GCA_040394255.1 of Agaricicola taiwanensis. Classification (GTDB taxonomy): domain Bacteria; phylum Pseudomonadota; class Alphaproteobacteria; order Rhizobiales; family Methylopilaceae; genus Agaricicola; species Agaricicola taiwanensis_A. The sequence goes on from JBEBSP010000036.1 coordinate 4,742, forward strand.
CCGGAGAGGTGGTCGAACGGCCCGCGAGCGTCGTCAAGGAACTGACCGAGAACGCCATCGACGCGGGCGCTGGCCATGTCGAGATCGTGGTGCGTGACGGCGGCACCAGCCTGATCCGGATCACCGACGATGGCCACGGCATGGAGGCGGACGACCTCGCGCTGGCGGTGGAGCGCCACGCCACCTCCAAGCTGCCGGGCGACGACCTGCTCGCCGTGGCGCATCTCGGCTTCCGGGGCGAGGCGCTGCCCTCCATCGGCTCGGTCGCCCGGCTGACCATCACCACCCGCACCGCCGGGGCCGCCACCGCGCTGGCGCTCACCGTCGACCACGGCGCCAAGGGCGACATCCGCCCCGCCGCCGGGCCGAGGGGCACGCGTGTGGAGGTCGAGGGCCTGTTCGCCGCCCTGCCCGCGCGGCGCAAGTTCCTGAAGACCAACCGCGCGGAAGCCCAGGCCGTGGCCGAGACCGTCCGCCGCCTCGCCGCCGCGCGGCCCGAAGTCGACATCACGCTGGTGCTGGACGACACCACGCTGCGCTTCGCGCCGGGCGGGCCCGCCTTCGAGGGCGTGCGCAACCGGCTGGCGGCGATCCTGGGCGCGGATTTCGCCGAGGCCGCGATCATGGTCGAGGCGGAGCGCGAGGGCATCGCGCTGACCGGCCTCGCCGCCCTGCCGACCTACACCCGCGCCAACGCCGCGCATCAGCTGCTCACCGTCAACGGCCGTCCGGTGCGCGACCGCCAGCTCACCGGCGCGGTGCGCGCCGCCTATGGCGACATGCTGCCGCGCGACCGGCACCCGGCCGTGGCGCTGGCCATCACGCTCGATCCCCATGAGGTCGACGTCAACGTCCACCCCGCCAAGGCCGAGGTGCGCTTCCGCGATCCGGGACTGGTGCGCGCGCTGGTGGTGAGCGGGCTGCGCGCCGCCCTCATCGCCGCCGGGCCGCAGCCGCTGGCGGCGGGAGCCGAACAGGCCGCCTCGGCCTTCCGCGCCCCGACGCCAGCATGGCAGGGGCGTTCCGGCCTCGCCGCCCGGCCGTGGTCGCCCACAACCAGCCCCTCCGTGCCGCAAGGCTTCAACGACGGGATGCGGCAGGACGCTATCGCGCAGGGCGGCTTCGGCTTCGCGCCCTCCGCCGACACGCGCGCCTCAACGGCGGAGCAATCGGACGCGGACACCGGTCGCCCGCTCGGCGCGGCCAAAGCTCAATTGCATGACACATACATTGTTTCGCAGACGGTCGACGGCATGATCCTGGTGGACATGCACGCCGCGCATGAACGCCTCGTCTACGAGAAGCTGAAGCGCGAGCGCGCGGCCTCGGGCGTGGCGCGGCAGGCGCTGCTGGTGCCCGAAGTGGTCGACCTCGGTGTGGAGGACGCCGGCCGGGTCGCCGCCGCCGAGGCGGAGCTGGCGGAACTGGGGCTCGTGGTGGAGGGCTTCGGGCCGGGCGCGGTGCTGGTGCGCGAGACGCCCGCGGCGCTGGGCGTTACCGGCGTCGCGGCGCTGGTGCGCGATGTCGCCGACGCGCTGGCCGACGCCGGCGGCGCCATGCCGCTGGCCGACCGGCTCGACCGGCTGGCGGCGACGGTCGCCTGCCATCATTCGATCCGCGCCGGCCGCCGCCTCAAGCCGGAGGAGATGAACGCCCTCCTGCGCGCCATCGAGGCGGAACCCGCCGCCGGCACCTGCAACCACGGCCGCCCGACCTTCGTCACGCTGTCGCGCGCCGACCTGGAGCGGCTGTTCGCGCGGCGTTGACTGCGTGCCGTTTCCACGAGACGATGGTCTTGGCTGCAGCCGATCGGTCAACCTTGGAGAACGCAGGGCTGAGGTTTTTTGCGGTGACACCCTCGATATTCTGTTGCCGGACCGATCACGTTATCTTCACCTCTGTTTGCCATGGTTTCCCTTAACAGCGGAGGCCGCCATGCCCGATCTCGCCGATCTCTTTCCCGGCTTCGCCTCTGAATGGATCGACACCGGGGGTGGACGGCTGTTCGCCCGTGTCGGCGGCGAGGGACCGCCGCTTCTGCTGCTGCACGGCTATCCGCAGAGCCATGTGATGTGGCACCGGCTCGCGCCGGAGCTGGCGAGGCACTTCACGCTCGTGATCCCCGACCTGCCCGGCTATGGCTGGTCCTTCGTGCCGCGCCCCGCACCGGACCATGCGCCGCAGTCCAAGCGCGCCTGGGCGCGTCTCCTGGTGGAGATGATGGAGCGGCTGGGCCATGTGCGCTTCGGCGTCGTGGGACACGACCGGGGCGCGCGTGCGGGCTACCGCATGGCGCTGGACCATCCGGGCCGCGTGGAACGGCTCGCCGTGCTCGACATCGTGCCCACGCATGCCATGTGGAGCGCCTTCACGCCCGCGCTGGCCATGAAGACCTATCACTGGCTGTTTCTCGCGCAGCCGCATCCGCTGCCGGAAACCCTGATCGGCGGTCATTCCGATTTTTATCTCGACTGGACCCTGGCGAGCTGGACGCGAGGGCACTCCCTCGACGCCTTCGACCCGCGCGCGCTGGCCCATTACCGCGCGGCGTTCCGTTCCCCCGACCGGATCAGCGCCGCCTGCGAGGACTACCGGGCGGGGCAGACGCTCGATCTCGCCCACGACCAGGCCGACGTCGAGGCGGGAAAGCGGATCACCGTGCCGGTGCTGGCGCTGTGGGGACAGGCGGGCATTCCCGGCAAGACCACCGGCCCGCTCGCGGTCTGGGGACATTGGGCGTCCGATCTTAAGGGAGAAGCAATCGATTCCGGGCATTTTCTGGCGGAGGAGAACCCGGAGGCGACACTCCCGCCTCTCCTGTCATTCCTGAAGGGATCGTGATCGTCATGACGGCTGCGGCGAAACGTGAGACGGCCCACGCGGCGGGTTTCCGCGTCCAGGGGCTCGAACTTTTCCTGAGCCGCACGGTCACGGGCTTCCGCGGCCCGGTGGTGGTGCGGCAGATCGGCGACGACCCCGCCAGCGAGACCCACGTCATCACCACACCGGCGGCGCGCTTCATCCTGCGAGTGAAGCCGTCCGTTCCGCCCGCGCCCCACATCCAGCCGTTCGAGCGCGAGTTCCGTATCCTCGCCACCCTTCACGCCAAGGATTACCCGACGCCGCGCCCGCTGATCTATTCCGACGACACCGCCATCATCGGCACGCCTTTCTACGTCACGACCTGCATCGAGGGCCGGGTCTATGAGCGGGCCTCGCTGCCGGGCACCGCCGCCGCCGAGCGCACCGCCATCTACGACGCCATGAACGAGACCCTTGCCCGGCTGCACGCTTATGATCCGCAGGCGCTCGGGCTTTCCGGGCTCAGCCGCAGCGGCGGCTATCTCGCGGGCCAGGTGGAGCTGTGGGGGCGCCACTACCTTGCGGTGCGCCGCGACGACATGCCGGAGATGGACCGCCTGCTGGCCTGGCTGCCGGATCATCTGCCGGCCGAACGGCCGCAACGGCTGGTCCATGGCGACTACGGCATCGGCAAACTGGTGATCGCGTCGGACGAGACCAAGGTCGCCGCGGTCATGGGATGGGAACAGGCCAGCCTCGGCGACCCGATCGCGGATGCGGTCAACCATGCCCTGAACTGGATCGTTCCGCCCGCCGACGGGAGCGCCAGCCTGTCACGGCTCGATCTCGCCGATCTCGGCATTCCCTCGATGGACCGCTACCTTACCGCCTATGCCGCACGCAGCGGACTCGGCGAGATCCCGCATCTCAACAACTATCTCGCCTACAATCTCTTCCGTCAGGCGGCCCTTCAGCTCGCGCTGGATGATCCCGAGCAGCCCACGCGCGCCAGGTCGCTGGCCAAATTCGGCTGGGCCTTCGCGCAGCGGGCCAGCGCCAAGAACTAGGGCATCATGCGCGAAAGTGGCCGCCGGTTTTGCGCAAGACATGATACGGCCAAAACAGATGAAGCACTCTGCCCGGTCAACTTGAACGCAGGGCGCTCTTGACCTGGCGGCGGCGCGGCACGGGGCGGCGGCTGGCCTCGTTGCGGCCGAGGAATTTCTTGGCGAGCCAACCGACCACGACCAGCTTGATGATCTTCCTGAACACCGGGGTTCTCCTTTGCGATCCCGGATCAACCCGGCGTGGGCGGGAAAGTTCCGGGCATCAGCGCCGTTCCTGGAAGAACTCCCGCAACATCTGCGCCGCGTCGCTTTCCCGGAAGCCGCCATAGACCTCCGGACGGTGATGGCAGGTCGGCTGGTCATAAAGCCGCACGCCGGAGACCACCGCGCCGCCCTTGGCGTCCTCCGCGCCGAAGTAGAGCCGCCGCACCCGGAAGAAGGAGATGGCCGCCGCGCACATGGGGCATGGCTCCAGCGTCACCCAAAGGTCCGCGCCGCAAATGCGCTCGGACCCCACGGCGGACGCGGCCGCGCGCAGGGCCAGCATCTCGGCATGAGCGGTGGGATCGGCCAGTTCGCGCGTGCGGTTGCCGGCGCGCGCCACCACCGCCCCGTCCAGCACGACCACTGCGCCGACCGGCACCTCGCCGCGCGCGGCGGCGGCCTCCGCCTCCTCCAGCGCCATCGCCATGAACTCAACGCGCGTCATGCACTCCCCAACCCTTCACGCTCATGCTATGCCCTCGCGCCCAAGACAGGAAGCGACCCAGACCCATGTCCGACGACACATTGCCCGCCCGCGAACGCATCGCCAAGGTCATCGCCCGCGCCGGCATCACCTCGCGGCGTGACGCCGAGGCCTGGATCGCCGCCGGGCGCATCGGCCTCAACGGCAAGAAGGTGACCGAGCCCGGCACCACCGTCGGCCCCGACGACCAGATCACCGTGGACGGCGAGCCCCTGCCCGCGCGCGAGCGCACCCGGCTGTGGCTGTACCACAAGCCGCGCGGCGTGGTGACCACCACGCGCGATCCGGAAGGGCGGCCGACCGTGTTCGACGTGCTGCCGCCGGACCTGCCGCGCGTGGTGACCGTGGGACGGCTCGACATCAACACCGAGGGGCTGCTGCTGCTGACCAACGACGGCGGCCTCGCCCGCGTGCTGGAGCTGCCGGAAACCGGCTGGCTGCGCCGCTACCGGGTGCGGGTGTTCGGGCGCGTGGACGAGGGGCGGCTGGCCAGGCTTTCCGAGGGCATCACCATCGATGGCTTCAACTACGGCCCGGTGGAGGCGATCTACGACCGGACGCAGGGCACCAACGCCTGGCTGACGGTGGGCTTGCGCGAGGGCAAGAACCGCGAAGTGAAGCGCATCCTCGAACATCTCGACCTGAAGGTGAACCGGCTGATCCGCGTGTCGTTCGGGCCGTTCCAGCTGAACGACATCCCCGAGGGCGCGGCCGACGAGGTGCGCTCGCGCGTGCTGCGCGACCAGCTCGGCGAGCGGCTGATCGAGGAGGCAGGAGCCGATTTCGAGGCTCCGGTCATCCTGCGCCAGCCCGATCCCGCCGAGGCCAAGCGCCGCGAGCGCAAGGCGCGGGAAGCCGGCGTCGAGGACAAGCCCAAGGTGCGCGCGGGCCTCGTGACCGCGCGCGATGGCCGCAAGGTGCTGGTGGAGCGCCATGAGAAAAAGGCCGAGCCGGAGCGTCCGCGCGGGCCACGCCCCCGGCCGGAATGGGCCAAGGACAAGCGGGAAAGCAGCGGGCGCGACAGTGGTGGGCGCGAGGATCGCGGCCCGAGCCGGGGGCCGCGCGCTCCCGAGGGCGATGCCCGCCCGAAGCGCCCCTATGCGCCGAGGCCGGAGGGCGAGACCCGTCCGGAACGCAGCTTCCGCCCCTGGGAGAAGGACGACAGCAGGCCACCGCGCGACCGTGCCGAGGGGGACCGCCCGAAACGGCCCTACACGCCGCGTCCCGAGGGCGGCGCACGGCCCGAACGACCATTCCGCGCGCGTCCCGACGCCGAAGGCAGGCCGCCGCGCGACCGCGCCGAGGGGGACCGTCCGAAGCGGCCTTACATCCCCCGCTCAGAAAACGCGGCGCGCAGCCGTTCAGAAGCCAATCCCGCCCGCCGGGACGGATCGAAGGGCGCGCGCGACCATGCTCTCGGCAAGCTGGCCACACGACCGCCGCGCGCCGGCGGTCCGGGCAAGCCCGGTGCCGGCGGGAAGCCCCGTGGCGGCAAACCGGGCGGACGGCCGCCGCGCAAGGGCTGAGCCCTCATGCGGATCGTCGCCGGGCGCTGGAAAGGACGCGCGCTGAAGGGACCGTCGGGGCAGACCATCCGCCCGACCTCCGACCGGCTGCGCGAAAGCCTGTTCAACGTGCTCGCCCATGCCTATGACGACCCCATCACCGACGCCCGCGTGCTCGACCTCTTCGCCGGGACAGGCGCGCTCGGGCTGGAGGCGCTGTCGCGCGGCGCGGGTTTCGCGCTGTTCGTGGACGAAGGCTTGGAAGCGCGTGCGCTGATCCGCGAGAACACGCAGAACCTCGGCGCGGCGGGCATCACCCGGCTGTTCCGGCGCGACGCCGCCAGGCTCGGCCCGGTCACGCCTTTCGCGCCCTTCACGCTCGTGTTCGCCGATCCACCCTATGGCAAGGGGCTGGGCGAGCGCGCGCTTGCCAGCGCCCGTGACGGCGGCTGGCTCGCACCCGGCGCGCTGGCGGTGCTGGAGGAAAGCGCCGACGCCGAGGTGGCGACACCCGACGGCTTCGAACGGCTGGAGCGGCGCGAGGCGGGCGACAGCCAGCTGGTGTTCCTGCGGCAAATCGTTAAGTGACGGGCATACCGGTCAACATACACTTTAAGACAAAGTTCGTATGGCCCCCATAGATTGGTTGCAAACCGGTCTTGAGGTGCCTCATTGGTCAATATCCAGGCAGTTCTTGAAACGCGCGCATCGGCTGTCGGATGGCGGTTCACCGTCATGGCGCTCCTCGCAGCCATCGTTCTCGTCGCTTCCCTCGCGGGCATCCTGACCCGGCCAATCGGCTTCCTCGCGGCCTTCTGGCCCGCCAATGCGATCCTTCTCGGCATCATGGTCCGCAACCCGCGATTCGCGACCCTGTGGGGCTGGAGCGGCGCCTTCATCGGTTATCTCGCCGCCGACCAGATGACGGGAGGTGACATCAGCGTCACCTTGTGGCTGACCTTCGCCAACATGGTCGGCGCCATCAGCGGCTTCCTGATGTTCCGGCTGCTCGACGAGGACGACCGCCGGCTCCGGCGTCCGGTTTCAATGCTGTATCTGTTTGCCATATGCAGCATGGCGGCGCTGCTTGCCGCGCTCGCCGGGGGCGGCGCCGCCCAGGTGGTGTTCGGGCGCGATTTCCTGACAGGACTCGAATTCTGGTTCGTCACGGAACTGGTCAACAACCTCATCATCCTGCCGGTCATCCTGTCGTTCCCAAGCGTGGCGCTGCACAAGCTGCGGCGCTGGGACGACTCGCCTGTCCGCCGCGACTGGATGAAGCTCGCGCTGCCGGTGGCGGCCCTTGCGATCTCGGCGGGCGCCGGCATCATGATCGGCGGGCCCGGCGCGATCGCCTTTCCCGTACCCGCGCTTCTGTGGTGCGCGCTGACGCACAGTCTGTTCGCCACGGCCATACTGACCATGCTGCTGTGCATATGGCTGCTGATCGCGGCATCCATGGGCCTGCTCCATGTTCCCATGCCGAATGACATGATCAACGCCACGACCTCGCTGCGCCTCGGCGTCGCGCTGATCGCGCTCGGTCCCCTGACGGTGGCCAGCATCAATTCGGCGCGCAATGAGATTCTCGCGAAACTGGCCCGCAATGCCAACTACGACGCGCTCACCCAGGCCCTGTCCCGCAGCGCCTTTCTGCGGCGTGGCGGCAGACTGGTTTCGTCCGGGTTGCACAAGCCCGTTTCCGTCCTGCTTCTCGATCTCGACCACTTCAAGAAGATCAACGACAGCCGGGGGCATGCGGGAGGGGATCAGGTGCTCGTCCAGTTCACCGCCGCCGTCATGAGCTGTCTGCGGGAGAACGATATCTTCGGCAGACTCGGCGGCGAGGAGTTCGGGGTGGTTCTGCCGCGATGCCCGGCGCGGGAAGCCCTGGCGATCACCGAACGCATCAGGGCGCACATCGAGGACACCGCCATGCACGTGGGCGGCGGCGATGCCGTGAGGATTACAGCCAGCATCGGCATCGCTTCATCGGATGAGCATGGAACCGCCGACCTCGGCGAGCTGATCCTGAGAGCCGACGATGCGCTCTACCGCGCCAAGGCCATGGGCCGGAACCGGGCGGTACTCTCGGTGTCGTCCGGCTCGGCGCCTGACGTCACCGATCCCGTTCGAGCGCCAGCGCAACCAGCATCAGGATGATGGCCGGACCGGTCTTGACCAGCGGACCCAGCGGATCGATCCACAGCTCCGGCGTCAGGACCACCGCGCCGGCCATGTAGCCCAGCGACAGTCCGATGCCCGCCAGGAGGCCGATGCGGGTCGTCCTGCGCAGGGCGATCAGGGTCCCGATGGCGATGTCGGCGAGGCTGGTGACGGCCGTGACGGCATTCGCCAGGCCCTGCGGCACGCCATGCGCCACCAGTATGGACGCGGCGGCGGCGAAGGCCACCGTCAACGCGATCAGCCCCGACACCACCCAGAACATCGCAAGCGATGCGATGACCAGGCCTTTCAGCAGGTAGAGCCGGGCGAACCACGCCTCCTGCACCGTGGCGGGCACATCGGCCAGCGCCGCGCCCAGCGACGACGGCCTGATGCCGGTCGCCGCGATCCAGGGGGCGGGATCGCCCTCGACGCCGCGCCGCATCTCCATGAGCGCCGTGGTGCGGATCGGCGGCGCCCAGCCGAGATGAGCCGCGAGGTCGCCGGCCCGCGCGCCCGGCGCCATCAGCCAGGACGGCAGGGAAAAGACGGCGCGCGGTCCGCCGAAATGCGCGCGGAAGGCATCGACCACATCGCCCACCGTCGACGGCTGCGTCTCCATGACGTCCCAGCGCGCCGCCCAGTCCCGTTCCCCCTGCCCCCAGCGGCGCGCCAGGGCGGCGACGGTGCGGGTGATGTCGGCGACGGCCGTCGCCGCGAAGGGCCGTGCGGCTTCACGGTCCGGTAGACCGAACGGCAGGCCCGCGAGCGCGCGCACCAGAGCGCTGCCGCCATAGGCGGCGGGCGCGATGACGAAGCCCGGACGCAGGATCACATGAGGCCCCGCGTTCCGCGCGATCAGCCGTTCGGCCTCGCGCTTGCTGAGGCTGAAGGGCGTCGCGTCGTCATCGTCGCGGCCGGGAATGGACAGATGCACGAGCAGCGGGCGCGCGGCCTGCGCCTCCATGGCGGACAGGAGCCGGGCCATGAAGCCGCCATGCGCCTCGCCGGTAGCGCCGCGCGGACCGTCCTGAAGCACGCCGATGCAGTTGACGATCACCCCGACGCCATGCCGCGACAGGATGTCCGCCAGGTCATCGGCCTCCAGCGCGACGACGGGGCATTCCACCGCCGGTGCCCCGAAGGCCCGTTTTTGCGCGGCGGTGAAGCGGCGCGCCACCGGCACGACGGGAAAGCCCTCACGCATCAGCCCCGACGCCACGGCCTCGCCGATCAATCCGGAAGCCCCCATCACGGCAATCACGGGCAGGTCTGGTTCCATGGTCACAGCGCGGGTTTCGCGATCATCAGCCAGACGATCAGCATGACGGAGCCGAATCCCGGAAAGCCGAAGGCGAACCAGATCCTGAACAGCCGGTGATACTGGTCCGGCAAGGCTTTACCGGAGGCGGCGGCCGTGGCCGCCAGATCGCGCATCCGCGCCTGCATCCACACCACGGGCAGCCAGAACACACCGGTCACCACATAGAGCACAAGCGAGGCGGCGATCCAGCCTTCGGTCAGCGGCAGGCCCAGTTCGCGCGCCAGGAGATAACCGGTGACGGGCTGCGCCACCGCCGCGGTGGCGGTGAACACCAGGTCGGCCAGCACGACCACCGCCGCCGTCCGCGCGATGAAGGCGACGTCCCGGCTGAGATGCGCCATCAGCATGAAGAAGGCGATGCCCGTGCCGGTGCCGAGCAGGACGACCGCGCCGATGACATGGAGGTATTTGAGGATGAGGTAGGTCACCGGTGACGCCGCGCGTTCCAGAAGGAGCCGCCATCGTCATGGCATCTGTTTAAGGTGACGTGAAGCCCGTGAAACCCGACATCAGCGTGAATCCATTGCCGTCTGACGCGCCTGACATGCATCGGCCCTGGCCTGGCCACGGCTCTGTCGCTGCGGAACATCGCGGCCTATCCGGCGGGATTGGCGTTCCTGACATTTTCGGAACCGGGCCCGCTGACGTGGCATCCGGCCATGCCCTTCATTCTGTTGCCTGCAACGGCACTCTTCAATCACAGGCGGCGGCTATTCGATCCGCATTTTCCAGCTGACGCTCGATCAGCGTTGGCATGACGCAGAATTCGTTCGCGATGGTCATCGGGTCGCGGCCATCCGCATGCATGGCCTGGATCTCGTGCAGGGGCGCCAGAAATTCCGCCGCGAAGGCCCGGCCTGCCGCCTGCCGGTAGGCAAAACGCAGATCATTGACCGGCGCGCTGCGCGCATCCGGAAAGCATACGGCATCCCCCACGCCCCGCGCCAGCGTGAAGAGATGAGCCGTCTCGCCTGCCGATTCCCCGTGGCCCCTCAAATGAAGATGCACATTTTCACTGCTGTCGCAGCGAAGAAGCCTTATGCCGTCCACATTAGCCGCAGGTTCATAGGCACTCGCCCCCAGAGCCTTGGCCAGTTTCTTGTAACCAAGAAATTTCTGGCTGCTTTTCATATGCATGGCGGCGCGGGCCGCGCGCGCGCGGCGGTATCCCAGGGACCAGCTCTTTTCCATCTCCTGGGCCGGAGCCGCCTTGCTCGCCGCGGCAGCCAGCGCCTTCAGGTCGGGCAGCAGGCTGTGCTCGCGCGGGCGTTGGCGCGTCTCGGCGACCCATTCGAGCAGGCGGCGGTGGTCGGCGGAACGCGCGCCCGCAAGAAACTCAGAAAGCGGCTCACCTTCGAAGAACCGCCCCGCCTGTTCGATGGTGTCGGCGGCGGCGTCATCCATGGCGTAGGGATCGCGTCCCAGGGCACCCGCCGCCTCACAGAACGCCTGTTCATCGGCATCCTGGCGCGACGCCAGGACACGCCGCCATCGCTGGGCAAGCCCGCTGTCCCATACCTTGCGCTCATCAAGCCGCTCGATCACGGTCTCGATGAAGCTGGACAGGCTGATTTCCGCGCAGGCGCGGTCCATGACTTCATTCGGGCCCGCCCAGAAGCGAACGTTGTTATCCTTGTACTCGCGCTGTTGGGCGGACACCTCGAAAGCCGCTCCATCGAACGACAACACCACATTCGGCATGATGTAGCCGGAACGATGCCGCATCAGCGAGACATGCCTGTCGCGCCCGCCGAAGAGCGTCCACCAGTCGTGGGCAAGCCCATTGGCTATGGGATAGACGGCTATCGTCACATGGTTGAAAACCTCGTCGTCACGCATATGGACGCAAACGTTCTTGTCATCCACGAACAGCTGGAAATCCGCGACTGTCGCCCTTTCCTCCGGCGCAGCGTTCAGGGCATCGTCGTGCCAGTCAGCCGAATAGCGCACGTACTTCATCCCCTTCAACCGGCCAGCCCTTGTAATGGCCCAAAACGCCGTTCACGCAGCGACCCATCCAGTTCTGTCCTGTATCGTCCTTGTACCAGATATCATTTTTCGCCATCGCAGAAGCGCATTTGTCCGGCCTTGAGCGCCGCCCTGACCCACAGGGTCGCCCTGGCTCTCTCATGTCCGCCAACTAACGGGCAGATCGTGGTCGTTTGCCGCTTAGGCCGTCTCGCCTTTCCATCCGCGCCAACATAGGCTTGAGGCAAGCCTCCCCACCAGCGTTTTTCCTTATGCTCAGGACTACCCGCATAGGTCGCGATGTCGATCTGCGCTTGCGTCAATGCGGCACGCGCAGGCATTTGGACAGGCCGTTTCATTCCCTGCCGCTCCCGCTTATCCCAGCGCCCGCCAGCCGATGTCGCTCCGGCAGAAACCCTCCGGCCAGTCGATGTCGGCCACCGCCGCATAGGCCTTCCCGCGCGCCTCCGCCAGCGCCGGGGCGACGGCGGTGACGTTCAGCACCCGGCCGCCCCAGGCCAGCAGGCGATCCCCGTCGCGCCTCGTGCCGGCATGGAACACCGTGACGCCGTCGTGCGAGGCCGCGCGGTCGAGACCACGGATCTCGCTGCCCTTCGGCGCATCGCCCGGGTAGCCCCTGGACGCCATGACCACCGTGATCGCGGAGACGTCGCGCCACTGCGGCGTCACGCCCTCCAGTTGCCCATCGGCCGTCGCCACCAGCAGCGGCAGCAGGTCGGAGGCGAGGCGCGGCATCAGCACCTGGCACTCCGGATCGCCGAAGCGGACGTTGTATTCGATCAGCTTCGGCCCCTCCGCCGTCAGCATCAGCCCGGCGTAGAGCACGCCGCGAAAGGGGATGCCGAGCGCGACCAGCGCGCGCGCCGTCGGCCTGACGATCTCGGCGATGGCGCGGGCTTCCAGTTCCGGCGTCAGCACGGGCGCGGGCGAATAGGCGCCCATGCCGCCGGTGTTGGGGCCGAGGTCGCCGTCGAACACACGCTTGTGGTCCTGCGCGCCGCCGAGCGAGATCACGGTCTCGCCGTCCACGAGGCAGAACAGGCTGGCCTCCTCGCCGGTCATGAACTCCTCGATGACCACGGTGGCTTCCTCGCCGTCCCGCGCTTCGGCGAAGAGCGCGGCCACCGCCTCCTCGGCCTCGGCCAGGGTCATGGCGACCGTCACGCCCTTGCCGGCGGCGAGACCGTCGGCCTTGACGACGATCGGCGCGCCAACCTGCCGCAGATAGGCCAGGCTGCGGTCCGGGCGGTTGAAGCTGCGGGCGTGTGCGGTCGGAATGCCGTATTCGGCGCAAAGCTCCTTGGTGAAGGCCTTCGAGCCCTCCAGCCGCGCGGCCGCCCTGGTCGGACCGAAGGCACGGATACCCGCCGCCCCAAGATCATCAACCAGTCCCGCCACCAAAGGCACCTCGGGGCCGACGACCACGAGACCGATGTCGCGGTCCTTGCAGAAGGAGATCACCGCGTCATGGTCGGCGACGTCGAGGTCGACGATCTCGGCATGCTCCGCGATGCCCGGATTTCCCGGCGCGGCAAAAAGCCTCGTCAGATCAGGGCTTTGCGCCAGTTTCCAGGCCAAGGCATGCTCGCGGCCGCCGCCGCCGATCAGAAGTATGTTCATGGGCCTTCCGTTCCCCCGCGATCCGGTCCAAGGTCGGACGCCTTTTACCCGGCTCAAGCCCCGCCGTCGACACGCCATCATGACCGATACCAGCCCAGCCCCATCGAATGCACCGGAAATCAGCGTTTCGGAGCTGTCCTCCGCGCTGAAGCGCACCCTTGAGGACGCCTTCGGCTATGTGCGCGTGCGCGGCGAGATTTCGGGCTTTCGCGGGCAGCATTCCTCCGGCCACTGCTATTTCTCGCTGAAGGACCAGAACGCCCGGATCGATGCCGTCTGCTGGAAGGGCACCTATTCGCGCCTCCGCCACAAGCCCGAAGAAGGCCTTGAAGTCATCGCGACCGGACGGATCACCACCTTCCCCGGCAAATCGGCCTATCAGATCGTGGTGGAGTCGCTGGAGCCGGCCGGCGCGGGCGCGCTGATGGCATTGCTGGAGGAACGCAAACGCAAGCTCCAGGCCGAGGGCCTGTTCGACGCCGCACGCAAGCGGCCCCTGCCCTATCTGCCGCGCGTCATCGGCGTCGTGACCTCGCCGACCGGGGCTGTGATCCGCGACATCCTGCACCGGCTCGACGACCGCTTCCCCCGCCATGTGCTGGTCTGGCCGGTGCGCGTGCAGGGTGAGACCAGCGCCGCCGAGGTCGCGGCAGCGATCCGAGGCTTCAACGCGCTCACACCCGGCGGGCCGATCCCGCGCCCGGACGTGCTGATCGTCGCGCGCGGTGGCGGCAGCATCGAGGATCTCTGGAGCTTCAACGAGGAGATCGTGGTGCGCGCGGCGGCGGAGAGCGCCATTCCGCTGGTCTCCGCCATCGGCCATGAAACCGACACCACGCTGATCGACTTCGCCGCCGACCGGCGCGCGCCGACACCCACGGGAGCCTCCGAGATGGTCGTGCC
>JBEBSP010000037.1:0-18688 GCA_040394255.1 Agaricicola taiwanensis
CCCGGAGGCCCAAAGGCCGGCCGGTTCAAAGCCGTGGAGCGGTGGCGGAGGTCGTTCGAGAATGGGTCAGGCCACGGCCAGAACGGATGCTCGCCAGCACCGGAGCGCGGCCAACCGCCGTTTGCAGACCGGCATCACCCAGTCCCGAACGATCTCAGAAATGCTGGTATTTGCCCGGCGTGACATTCAATACCCTGCCGTCGCGCGTGATCCGCAGGCGCCCCGGAAAGCCCCCGACGATCTCGCCGATGGCCGTGACCGGCACGCGCATGGCGCGGGCCTTCGCTTCGAAGGCATCGGCGGCGTCCGGCGCGACGGTGGCCAGGATCTCGTAGTCGTCGCCGCCGGTGAGGACGGCGGTCTGGGCATCCATGTCACCCGCCAGTGCCCGCCCCGCGCCCGGCGACAACGGCAAGCGCGCGATCTCCAGCGCCGCGCCGCAGCCGGACACCCGGCACAACCGCTCCAGATCGCCGAGCAATCCGTCGGAGATGTCCATGGCGGCCGATGCATGAGCCACAATGGCCGGTGCGAGGCGGACGCGCGGTTGCGGCAGGAGATAGCGATCGAGCAGCAGCCGTTTCTCGTCGACGGTAAGCGCCCACCGCTGGAAGCGGCTCGGATCGTTGCGCAGCATGAGGCCAAGCGCGGCATCGCCCACCGAGCCGGACACATAGATGCGGTCGCCGGCCTGCGCACCGGTGCGGCGGACCGTGCGGCCCTCCGGAACGACGCCGAACGCCGTGATGGATATCCATGCCGGACCGAACGTCCGGACGGTATCGCCGCCGAACAGCGAAACGCCAAACGATTCCTGATCGCTCTTCAGCCCCTGGCTGAAGGCGTCGAGCCAGCCAGGGCTCCAGTCCGGTGGCAGCCCCAGCGTGAGCAGATAACCCACGGGCTGCGCGCCCTTGGCCGCAAGATCGGACAGATTGACCCTGAGCGCCTTGCGGGCGATGTGCCCGGCCGGGTCGTCGGGAAAGAAATGAACGCCCGAGACCACCGCATCGGTGGTCAGCACCAGGTCATGGCCGGCCGGCGGCTGGTAGCTGGCGGCGTCGTCCAGGAGCGCCACCGCGCCGGGAGCCGTTGCGAGCGGACGGAAGAACCGGGCGATCAGCCCATCCTCATCGGGGCGCGCCGCCTGAACCATGGGTCAGGTCACCTTGGCGGCGAATTCGTCGACACGGGCTTCGCGGGCGATGGCGTCCAGCACGGCGTTGGCGAGGCCCACCTCGTCGCGGTCGAAGAAGGCCGCGGCCACATCGGCATATTCGCTGATGACGACCTTGGCCGGGATGTCCCGCCGCTGGGTCAGCTCGAAAGCCCCGGCGCGCAGTACGGCGCGCAGGATCGCCTCGATCCGCTTGAGCGGCCAGCCCGCCGCCAATGTGCGGTCGATGGACTGGTCGAGGGCGAACTGATGTGCCACGACCCCTTCGACGATCGCACGGAAGAAAGCCGCCTCGGCGGGCTTGTAGGCGTCGCCGTCGACCTCCTTGCCCAGCCAGTGCGACTGGAATTCAGCGAAGACATCGGCGGTCCCCGCCCCCGTCAGATCCATCTGATAGAGGGCCTGGACGGCCCCGAGCCGCGCGGCGGAACGTTTTTCACCCTTGGCCATGGGACGTCTCCTCCAGCAGCGCGGGAAGCCGGCGCTTCAGGCGCACCAGTGCAAGGGCCGCCTCGGCCGCGCCGCCGCCCTTGTCCAGTTCGTCCCGGCGCGCCCGCGCCCAGGCCTGCTCCACGTTCTCGACCGTCAGGATGCCGTTGCCCAGGGGCATGCCCCTCGTCATGGCGAGATCGGTCAAGGCGCGGGCACTTTCACCGGACACCAGTTCATAATGCGTTGTCTCGCCGCGACTGACGCAGCCCAGGGCCACGACACCGTCGAACGGCTTGCCCGCGGCTTGCGCCGCATCGAGCGCCATGGCGGCGGCGCTGGCGATTTCCAGGGCTCCCGGCACGGTGACGAGCATCCCGGAGGCGCCCACCGCCGTCAGCGCGCTGCGCGCGCCGTCGAGCAGCGCGTCGGCGATGTCGTCGTAGAACCGGGCTTCGACGATCAGTATGCGGGCAGGTGTCGGCTCGCGCGAAGCTTCGGAGCGGCGGGGCTCGGCCATGAAAACTGTTCTCTGTTGCAGATTAGGGAGGAGTTAGCCGAGCGCGCCCGTCGCGGCAAGCCGCGCGACGTAACGCGCCATGAGATCGACCTCGATGTTGACCCCGTCCCCGGCCCGCCGCGCGCCCCATGTGGTGACCTGCAGGCTATGGGGGATCAGCAGCACGGAAAAGCGGTCGCCATCCACGGCGTTCACCGTCAGCGACGTGCCGTCGAGGCAGACCGAGCCCTTCCCGGCGATGAAGGGCGCGAGATCGGACGGCGCCTGAAGCTCGAACCGCGCGTAGTCGGCGCCGTCCTCGCGGGCGGTGATCGTGGCCACGCCGTCCACATGCCCTGTGACCATATGGCCGCCGAGCTCATCCCCGATCTTGAGCGAGCGCTCCAGATTGATGCGATGGCCGACACCCCAGCCGGACAGGGTGGTGCGCGCCAGCGTCTCGGGAGCGGCATCGACCTCGAACCAGGTGCGCCCATCGGCTTCAAGACCCGTGCCGACCACCGTCAGGCAAGGGCCGCCACAGGCGATCGACGCGCCAAGCTCGATGCTTTCAAGCGGATAGCGGCAGGCAACGCCGAGGCGCACGAGATCATTGCCGCGCGCCTCGAAACGGACGATCTCGCCGATGTCCGATATCAGTCCCGTGAACATGCCTCACTCCAGCTCATAGACGGTCAGTCGGTCCGGCCCGACCTGCCATGTGTCGTAGGGCATGAGGCCCGCGCGCGCCAGCCGTTCCCCCGGAGGCACATCGAACGCCGCCACGCCCTCGCCGCCGATCACGGTGGCGGCTTCCACGATGACGGCCTCATCGACCATGCCGGCGTCAAGCAGCGCATTGGCCAGCGTCGGCCCGCCCTCGACCATCAGGCGCGTGATGCCCAGCGTTCCCAGAAGCCCCAGCATGGCGGCAAGATCGATGCTGCCGGTGTCGTCGGCCTTGACGCGCAGGACATCGACGCCTTCGGCCCGGAGCGCGATTTCAGGCCCCAGAGGCGCATGCTCGCCCGTCACCACGCGCACTGGGACTTGCCCGGCCGTGCGGACCAGACGGCTGCCCGGAGGCGTCCGCAGATAGGCGTCGACCACGAAACGCACGGGCGACAGCGCTTCCAGCCCCGGCAGCCGACAGGTCAGTTGCGGATTGTCGGCCAGCACGGTGCCGACGCCCACCATGATGGCATCAGCCTGGGCACGCAGCATATGGGCGCGCTCGAAAGCGCCAGGGCAGGAAATCACCGCTGGACGTGGACCCTTGAGGCCGATCATGCCGTCCCGCGACAGCGCCATCTTGAGCTGCACCATGGGACGCCCCAGCGTGGTGCGCCGGATATGGCCGCGATGAGCCCGCAGCGCCTGACGTTCCCCGACGCCGACGGTCACGGACAGGCCCGCATCGCGCAGGATCTCGATGCCGCGTCCGCTGACCCGCGAATCGGGATCGACCGTCGCGATCACGACGCGACCGATCCCGGCCGCCACAATGGCCTCGACACAGGGCGGCGTCTTGCCGTGATGCGAACAGGGTTCGAGCGTCACATAGAGCGTCGCTCCCCGCGCGGCATCGCCGGCCTCGGCAAGGGCGACGGTTTCGGCATGGGGCCGGCCGCCCGGCTGCGTCCAGCCGCGCCCGATGATCCGGCCACCCTGCCCGTCGTCCGCCACGACGACAGCGCCCACCGAAGGGTTCGGCGCGGTGGTGCCGAGCCCGCGCTGCCCATAGGACAGCGCGGCGATCATGTAACGTTCGTCATCCAGCGGGAGCTGCGCCGCCGCCTGCTTGCAGGCCGACACGGTCATTCGTCTTCGTCCAGTGGCCCCGCTGTATCGCCATGGGCGAGTTCGCCCAGGAGATCCTGGAAATCCTTGGCTTCGCGAAAGTTGCGGTAGACGGAGGCGAAACGGACATAGGCCACGCTGTCGATGCGCCGCAGTTCCTCGATGACGAATTCACCGATCATTTCGGAATTCACATCGGGTTCGCCGGCGCTTTCGAGGCGCCGGACGACACGGCTGACCATGCGCTCGATCTCTTCCGGATCGATCGGACGCTTGCGCAGGGCGATCTCCACCGAGCGCGCCAGCTTGTCGCGATCGAACGGCACGCGCCGCCCCGACCGCTTGACCACCACCAGTTCGCGCAGCTGCACACGCTCGAAGGTGGTGAAGCGCCGCCCACAAGCGGTACAGACCCGACGACGGCGGATGGCGGTTTCATCCTCGGTCGGGCGGGAATCCTTCACCTGGGTATCAGGATCACCACAGTACGGACAACGCATCTCGTCTCCCGCCCTTCTCGTCGGCGATCAATCGTAAATCGGGAAGCGCGCGAGCAATGCCTTGACCTTGCCGCGCACGGCCTCCTCCACGAGACTATCCTCGTCCACGCCCTTTTGCGACAGGACGTTCAGGACCTCGGCGATCAGGTTGCCGATCTCCTGGAACTCCGTGACGCCGAAACCACGCGTGGTGCCGGCCGGCGTGCCCAGGCGGATGCCGGAGGTTACCATCGGCTTCTCGGGGTCGAACGGAATGCCGTTCTTGTTGCAGGTGATGTGCGCACGGCCGAGCGCCAGTTCCGAAACCTTGCCGGTCAGGCTCTTGGGCCGCAGATCGACCAGCATGAGATGCGTATCGGTCCCGCCGGATACGATCGCGAAGCCATGGCCCTTGAGCGTCTCCGCCAGCGCACGGGCGTTCTGGATCACGTTCTTCGCGTAAACCTTGAAGTCCGGACGCAGCGCCTCGCCGAACGCCACGGCCTTGGCGGCGATGACATGCATCAAGGGGCCGCCCTGGAGACCGGGGAACACCGCCGAATTGATCTTCTTGGCGATCGCCTCATCATTGGTCAGCACCATGCCGCCGCGCGGACCACGCAGGGTCTTGTGCGTGGTGGTGGTGACCACATGGGCGTGATCCAGCGGGTTCGGATGCGCCCCGCCCGCCACGAGACCGGCGAAATGGGCCATGTCGACCATGAAGATGGCGCCGACCTCGTCCGCGATCTTGCGGAAGCGGGCGAAATCGATCTGCCTCGGATAAGCCGAACCGCCCGCGATGATAAGCTTGGGCTTGTTTTCACGGGCCAGGCGCTCGACCTGATCGAAATCGATCTGGTGATCGTCCTCGCGCACGCCATAGGACAGCGCGTTGAACCACTTGCCCGAGAGATTGACCGGCGCGCCATGGGTCAGGTGACCGCCGGCCGCGAGGTTGAGGCCGAGGAAGCTGTCGCCCGGTTGCAGCAGGGCGAGGAACACGGCCTGGTTCGCCTGGGCGCCGGAGTGCGGTTGCACATTGGCGAAACCGGCGTTGAACAGACGCTTGGCGCGGTCGATGGCCAATTCCTCGGCCACATCGACATACTGGCAGCCGCCGTAATAGCGGCGCCCGGGATAGCCTTCGGCATATTTGTTTGTGAGAACGGATCCCTGTGCCTCAAGTACGGCGCGGGAAACGATGTTTTCCGAAGCGATCAACTCGATTTCGTCGCGCTGACGGCCAAGCTCGGAGTCGATCGCCTTGGCCAACTCCGGGTCGCGCTCATGCAGCGTTTCGGAGAAGAACCCGTTCGCGCCTTCGGCGCCGCGCAACTCGGTTGCAGACATATCATGCTCCCACGAAAATCCGGGAGGCCGCCGAAATCAGGCGCGCCTCGATTGAGGCCGCACGCGATACCACATCGGGTGCCGGGCCGCAAAGACAGAACCAGAAAATGACGGGGTCAGGCCGGACCGCCCTGCGCCAGTCTGCGCCGCAGCTTCTGCAAGGCCAGACGTTCCAGATCGGACTGCGCCGCCGCCGTTGGACCGATCACGACGACTTCCGTTCCCGTATCACCATGGATGGCCGTCACCTTCACGCTCGTCCCGATGGCGATGGTCTCGAAGAACACATCCCCGAGCGGCGGGCCGCCGACACCGGAGCCGGACGGGCTCGACATATTACTGTTGCTGCATCGCGACCGGCCCAATGCCGTCGCGCCCATAGATGTCATCGCGGAACTGCGTGATGCCGTCCGCTCCACCCCAGGCGCTGACATAGACCCAATAGACCGGAATCGCGGCGGCCAGCTTGCCGTCGACCCGCTCGCCGGAGCGGATCACGGCATCGATCTTCTGGCGGTTCCAGTCTCCGGGAGAATCCTTCAAGAGCCAGGCCACGAGCTCACGCACATTCTGCACTCGCACGCAGCCCGATGAATGGAACCGGGCATTCTCGCCAAAGATGTTCTTGGCGGGCGTATCATGCATATAGACCGCATCCTTGTTCGGCAGGTTGATGCGGACGGCACCAAGCGAGTTCACATCGCCCGGATCCTGCTTGAACATATAGTTGGTCGCCTCGTCGGTCGTCCAATTGACCTGTTCGGGCTGCAACTCTTCGCCGCGCTGGGTGAAGATGCGTATCTTGTTCTTGGTGAGATAGCCCGGATCGGCCTGCATCTTCGGGATCAGGTCCTTGCGCACGATCGAGGCCGGAACGGTCCAGAAGGGATTGAAGTTGATGTCGACGATGCGCGCGGTCATCACGGGCGACGGACGATCGGCCTTGCCCACGACGGCGGTGTGCCTGGAGTGGACGACGCCATCCTCGACCGCCTCGATGGAAGCCGCCGGGATATTGACCATCACATAGCGTTTGCCCAGCGTGCCCGTCATGGACCGCAGGCGCACGATGTTGGTCTCGAGCTGCTGGCGGCGCACCGATACCGGAACATTGAGCGCGGCGATTGTCGCCTCGGCGACCAAACCGGTCGTGTTCAGGCCATGCCGCGCCTGGAACCGTTTGACGCCTGCCTCGACATAGGAATCGAACGTATCGGAAGCAACAGCTGCATTGGGATGGATGTCACCGGAAGTCGCGAGCCTCTGCCGCAGAGCGATCACATTGGGATGGCGCTGGCCGAGCCGCAGGCGCGCGTCAGCTGGAACGCCTTGCCAACCGCCACGCTGCTCGAGCGCAATGCAATCCTGGAGGGCCAACTCGCTCGATTGGACGGTCTGTTCGCTGAGAAGAGGAACCGTGGTGTTGGGCAATTGAACGGCCTGGGACCCGCCGTCGAAACGATCATCCCATTCCACTTGCGCGGTCTGGAAGGCTCCCTGCGCCTGCGCTTTCGATGCGAGCGCACCAGCGGCCAAAAGCCCTGCGCCATAACCGAAAAGCTGCCGGCGCGACACGCCGTCCAGGAGATCCTTCGTCGATCCAGTCCGCTTCATCATCACATCCCCGGATGCCTGACGCATCCATAAGATCCAAGAACACCTTGAAAGCGCCTAACACGCGCATGGTTAACACACAACGACCGGAACCATCGGGAGAGGATCATTCGCGGGCTTGTGACCGCGGACATCCCGCGCAGCTGACGACCCTATGGGAAGACCATGCATTTACGGCGGAAGCATGTCGGCTCATGACACAAACAGCCCCCGCGAACCAAGGATCGCGGGGGCCGCAGAAACGGTGAGAATGCTTGACGATCAGAGACGGAAGCGGATTTGATCCGTCCAGAACCTCTCCAGGCGGACCAATGCCTTGTTGAGTGTCTGGAATTCGTCGGCATGAATGCCGCCCACCTGCTCCACCGTCTTGATGTGCTTGGAGTAAAGCTCATCGACGATGTCGCGCACCTCGGCCCCCTTGTCGGTCAGGCGAATGCGAACCGAACGCCGATCCATGCGCGAGCGCTGGTGATGCAGGAAGCCCATCTCCACAAGCTTCTTGAGGTTATACGATACGTTCGACCCGAGATAATAACCGCGCGTGCGCAGTTCACCGGCGGTCAGCTCGGCGTCGCCGATATTATAGAGCAACAGGGCCTGAACGCTGTTCAGGTCCGAACGGCCACGGCGGTCGAACTCATCCTTGATGATATCGAGCAGGCGACGATGCAGTCTCTCGATAAGGGTAAGGGCCTGCATGTATTGCGACCGGATATCGGCCGGCTTTTCCTTGACCTCAACAGGCTCCATTGCCCGAGCAAGAGTGTTCATAGTATGCCTCGTTGTCCCTGTCGCGTTATCGCAACTCACCTCTTTGGATGAAGGGCACCTTATGCATTGCGGATAAAAATCACCTTAAAAGTTCTCATGAAATTTGTATTTATTTTTCAGACTCAACAACTGGTTATCTGTCGTACTTAATCATTCGTGACTTACTGAAAATCGAAAACATCTATTAATCATCACATGCCGTGACGGCAACTGGATCAGGAACGGCCATGCCCCGCTTCGGCCGCCTGCCATGACAGCCAGCCGTAGGTGCCGATAAGAAGCACATTCCAGGCCGCCAGAACCCAGAGCGGCCCGAAAACTTCCGGAAAGAAGACGCTCATGGCGATCTGGCTGCCGGCAGCGAGCATCCACAGCACCGCCCCCCAGGACGACGTCAGCCACAGGCCGACGGCGGCAACCGGATCGATGACGGCGAAATAGATGTTGGCGGCAAACCACTCGGGATCGGCATCTATGATGCCGGGCTGGCCATTGCTGCCGGCAAGGATCAACCCCCAATGGACAAAGCCCTTCAGCATCTGCGCAATCGCAAGCGCACGGAAGAAAGCGACCAGCACCCCGTCCCACCGCACGTTGAGCATCTGCCGCTGTCCGCGGGCCGGTTCTGCGGCGCGTTTGAAGACTGTTCGTATCATCAAAGAATCCCGTGACCGGAGAGATGCCATCGGCCGGACAATCGCGTTATGGGGCAGGTGCGTCAATGCGCGCTGTCTGGAACCACTCCAATATGCTAGTTTCGCCGGTGCAGGCTCTGACACTGAAAACTTGCGGGATTGCCCTGATGCACGACACCGTCGACCGCTTGCCCGGACGCACCGATGGCAAAATCGAGCCGTTGCGTCGGGCACGAACCACAACACTCGAACTCGCACGCAGGCCACGCCGCAACCGCAAGGCGGAATGGTCACGCCGCATGGTGCGCGAGAATGTGCTCACGGTCGAAGATCTGATCTGGCCGCTGTTCGTCATGGACGGCGAACGCGACCGGCAGGCCGTCTCCTCCATGCCGGGCGTGTTCAGGCTGACGGTCGACGAGGCGGTGGCCGAGGCTGAACGCGCGGCAAGTCTGGGCCTGCCGGCCCTCGCGCTGTTTCCCTACACCGACCCTGCCCTGCGCGACGCGCGCGGCTCGGAGGCCCTCAATCCTGACAATCTCGTGTGCCGCGCCCTGCGCGCCATCAAACGCGCGGTACCTGGTATCGGTCTGATCACCGATGTCGCTCTCGACCCCTACACCAGCCATGGCCATGACGGCCTTCTGAGCGGAGCCGACGTCGTCAACGACGCGACCGTCGAAATGCTGGTGCGCCAGGCGCTGGTGCAGGCGGAAGCCGGAGCCGACGTGATTGCGCCATCGGACATGATGGACGGACGCGTCGGAGCCATCCGCACCGCACTCGACGCCGCCGACCGCGCCGATGTTCAGATCCTGGCCTATGCCGCCAAATACGCATCCGCCTTCTATGGCCCGTTCCGCGACGCGGTCGGCACCGGCTCAACACTGATCGGCGACAAGCGCACGTATCAAATGGATCCCGCCAACGGCGATGAAGCACTCGTCGAGGCCGAACTCGACGTGGCCGAGGGCGCGGACATGCTGATGGTGAAGCCCGGCCTGCCCTATCTGGACGTCATCTATCGGCTGAAGGAGCGCTTCAAGCTGCCGACCTTCGCCTATCAAGTGTCCGGCGAATACGCCATGATCGAAGCCGCCGCGGCCAATGGCTGGATTGACGGTGAGAAGGCGATGTTCGAGAGCCTGACGGCCTTCAAGCGGGCGGGGGCGGACGCCGTATTGACCTATTTCGCGCCAACCGTCGCCGAACATCTGAAGCGCGGCTGAAACTCCGTTTCCGGACTGACGTTCCCGCGCAAGTCGCGCTAACGTCATCCGGTGATGCGCCCCCTCTCTTTCCCGCTTTCCCTGTTGCTCCTGGCCTTGACCGGATGCATCGGAACCTCGTTCGATGCGGAACAGGCACGGCTGTGCCGCCTCACGCTGCCCGCGCTCTACGACGATGGCGCCGACATTCGCCCAATCCGTGAAGCAACCGGGACGGCACCGGGAAGCATCCGCATCGACTACCGGATCGCCGAACCAGAGCAGCCGGCGCGCGTGGCGCGCACAACATGCATCTTCAGCGGTTCCGGGGTCGAATCCGGTCGCTTCGAACTGATCTCAGTGGCGACTGATGGCGTCGCCCTGTCGGATGTCAAACTCTATATCCTGAAACGCTGGTGGCTCGAAGAACCGGGTGCGGCGGAAGGCCATGCCTTGCAGCCGATGATGGATAGCCAGGGGCTGACACTGACCACCAGTGCCGCTTACATCCTCCAACAGGCCATCAATGCGGCCCCTCTGAGTGCGGTCTATGCCTTGCTGGCCGTGGCCTACAGCCTTGTGTATGGGCTTGCGGGACGCATCGTGCTGGGTTTCGGAGAGATCACGGTCTTCGGCAGTTATGGCGTGCTGCTCGGCGTCGGACTCGCAGCCATGCTCGGTCTGGTGGCTCCACCGCCGGCGCTCCTTATGGGGCTGCTGGCGGGCATCGCTCTGTCGTGCGGCCTCGGCTGCCTTGTTGGAAAGACCGTTGTCAGCCGGCTCGGAGAACAAGCTGGCCAATCAATGATCGTCGCCACGCTCGGCATCGCGATAGCCATTCAGGAATTTCTACGGCTGACACAGGGCGCGAATGACAAATGGCTACCGCCCCTGGCCGGGCAACCCATCGTTCTGGCCACATCGCCGGAAGACTTCATCACAACCGTCACACCAATGCAGATGTTCATCGCCGGAATGGCGATGTGCATTTCGATGCTCACCGTCAACCACATGCGGGTAAGCGCCTTCGGTCGGCAGTGGCGGGCCGTGGCTGACGATCCGGGGGCCGCCGCGCTGTTCGGCATCGACAGCACAAGGGTGCTTGTGCGCACCATGGCGCTGGGCGGGGCACTTGCAGGCCTCGCGGGCTGGATACTGCTCGTGCATTATGGCGGGATTGGTTTTTCGAACGGCCTTATGATCGGGCTGAAAGCCTTGGTCGCGGCCGTGCTGGGAGGCATCGGTTCGGTCGGCGGCGCCCTCATGGGCGGAGTGATCCTCGGGCTCGCGGAGACACTCTGGTCCGGCTATTTCGACCTTGCCTGGCGCGATGTCGTGATTCTCGGGGCACTGGCCCTGCTTCTGGTTGTTCGTCCAGGCGGATTGTTCGGTTATGCCGAGCTTGGACCAAGGCGCGTATAGGATCTGGCTTTCGGGGAACCACATGCCCGTCACGATAAAAGACATCGAGGCCGCCCGTCCCGTGATCGCGGATGCGGTGATGCGCACGCCCATGCTGCCCGCGCCGAAGCTCTCGGCCCTGACCGGCGCCGAGGTGTTCATCAAATACGAAAACCTTCAGGTCACGAACAGCTTCAAGGAGCGCGGTGCGCTGGTGAAGCTCACGCGCCTGCCCGACACCGCACGACAGACGGGCGTGATCGCCATGTCGGCGGGCAATCATGCGCAGGCCGTCGCCTATCACGCCAAGCGCCTTGGCATCCCGGCCACCATCGTGATGCCGCAGAACACGCCTTTCGTGAAGGTTCGCGCCACCGAATCCCACGGCGCCCGCGTGGTGCTCGACGGCGAGACCCTGGCCGACAGCCAGGCCAAGGCCGAGCAGATCGCCGCTCTTGAGGCATTGACCTGGGTCCATCCCTACGACGATCCGGACGTGATCGCGGGCCAGGGCACCATTGCCATGGAGATGCTGGAAGACGCGCCCGATCTTGACATACTGGTGATCCCCATCGGCGGTGGCGGGCTGATCTCGGGCAATGCCATTGCCGCCAAGGCGATTCGCCCGGACATCCGGATCATCGGTGTCGAAGCCGCGCTCTATCCGTCGATGTGGAACGCCGTGAAGCACGATGCCCGGCCCATTGGCGGCCCGACGCTTGCCGAGGGCATCGCGGTCAAGAATGTCGGTGCCATCACCCGCCCCATCGTCGAGGCCATGGTGTCGGACCTTCTTCTCGTGTCCGAGGCGGACCTGGAACGCGCCGTCAACGCCTATGCCACGCTCCAGAAGACCATGGCCGAGGGCGCGGGCGCGGCGGGGCTCGCCGCCCTGCTGGCCCACCCGGAAATCTTCCAGGACCGGAAGGTCGGTCTCATCCTCTGCGGCGGCAACATCGACCCGCGCATCCTGGCCTCGATCATGGTGCGTGAGCTGGAACGCGAGGATCGCATCGTCGCGTTCCGGCTGACCATTTCCGATCAGCCCGGCGTTCTGGGCCGCATTGCATCGCGCCTGGGAGAGCTCGGCGCGAACATCCTTGAGGTGTCGCATCGCCGGCTGTATCTCGACATCCCGGCAAAAGGCGCGTCCATCGACGTCACGGTGGAAGCCAGAAACCGTACTCATGCGGAAGAGATCATGGCCGCCTTCGTTCACGACGGCATGCCCTGCCGTCGCATTGACGCGGGCGGCACCGACCTTGGTTCCCATTGATCTGGCATTATCCGGGGATCACCCCATATCGTAATCGTGAAGCTTATCGCCGAGGACAACGCATGACCGAAACCTACCCTCTTGCCGATGACGCGCGCTTCGATGCGGTACGTCGCCGCCGGATGCTGGCCTTCGTTGTGGATTTCACCATCGTCGCCCTGCTCAGCCTCGCAGTCGGCGTGCTGGTGTTCTTCCTGGGAATCATCACCCTCGGTCTCGCCTGGCTGCTATATGGCGGCATCTTTCCCGTGGTTGCGATCCTCTATTCCGGCATGACGGTCGGCGGCGAACATTCCGCCACGGTGGGCATGCGCGCGGCGGGCCTCGTCATGCGTCGCGATGACGGCGGCAAACCCGAGTTCATCCAGGGCGCAGCGCATGTCATCCTGTTCTATGTGAGCGTGACCTTCCTGACGCCCTTCATCCTTCTTGTATCCCTGTTCAGCAGCCGCAAGCGCATGCTGCACGACATGTTCGTTGGCCTGACGGTGGAGAACGCCGCGCTCCGTCTCGTCTGAGGTCGGATAGGCTGGCATTCGCGACAGTGCTATGCTGATGCGAATGCCGGTTCGCGAGAGGGATCAGGTGTCCGAGCATCCGCGCAACACTCCTCAGTTCTACCTGACGGCCCCTTCGCCGTGCCCCTACCTGCCGGGCCATGAGGAACGCAAGGTCTTCACCCATATCGTCGGCAGCGATGCCGCACGCCTGAACGATACCCTGACCCACGGCGGTTTCCGGCGAAGCCAGACGATCGCCTACCGACCGGCCTGCGAGAATTGCCGTGCCTGTGTGTCCGTGAGGGTCTGCGCCGATCGCTTCCAGTGGTCCCGCGCATTCCGTCGCAACCGGGCCGCGAACGGCGATCTCGTCGGCGAGGTCAAGCCGGCGCATCCGACCTCCGAACAGTATTCCCTTTTCCGGGCTTACATCGACAGCCGCCATGGCGATGGCGGCATGGTGCGCATGACGGCGCTGGACTATGCCCAGATGATCGAGGAGAGCCACGTCCGCACCAGTCTCGTGGAATACCGCAGGCGCGGCCCCGATACCGGTTTCACCGGCAAGGGTGTGGGACCGCTGGTGGCCGCCGTCCTGATCGACAGGCTGTCGGACGGTTTTTCCATGGTCTATTCATTCTACGATCCCGACGAGACGCCACGCGGCCTGGGAACCTTCATGATTCTCGATCACGTGGAGCGCACGCTGAAGGCTGGCCTGCCCTATCTCTATCTGGGTTATCTCGTGGAGGGATCGCCAAAAATGGGCTACAAGAGCCGCTTTACACCCCAAGAGCGCCTTCGCCCCGATGGTTGGCAAGAAGACGACGCGCGAGTGTCGGAGTCTTGACGTCGCCAGCCGCTTTGCGGATGGTGCCACCGGCCTGATGTGAGGCCAACGGGGAGACTTCAGACATGGCCTTTATCGATTCCGCATCGCCTGCCTCGACGCCGCTCGCTAAGCTTGTCGGTGGTTCGCTCGTGCGCCGCCTTGCCGTCGTGGCGATCGGCAGCCTCGTGATCGCCGCCTCCGCGCGCGTGAATGTGCCGATGTATCCGGTGCCGATGTCATTGCAGACACTGGCCATCATCGTGATCGCCGCGCTGTCCGGTTTCCGCCTGTCCGGAGAAATCCTCACCGCCTATCTGGTGCAGGGCCTCATCGGTCTGCCGGTCTTCGCCACCGGCGCCGGCCTCGCCTATGCCATGGGACCGACCGGCGGCTACCTCGTGGGCTTCCTCCTGGGCGCGCTCCTCATTGGCTGGCTGGCCGACCGCGGCTGGAACCGCACGCCTCTGACCTTGGCGGCTTCGCTGACCCTGGGCCACGCCGTGGTCTTCGTGGGTGGGGTGGCCTGGCTTACCTGGCTTTTTGGCGCCGAAGTCGCAATTGCCAAGGGACTTGTGCCGTTTATCTTCGGCTCGATCGTCAAGACCGCGCTGGGTGTGGCCATGGTGATGGCGGCGCTTCGGGGCCAGAGCAAGATCACGCTCTGATCCCTTCACCGGTCGAAAAAATCCACAGGGGCGGTCTTCGGGCCGCCCTTTTGCATGGGCGCTACAGCAGGGTTATCCGCCGAATCGATTGGTACGGGGGAAGCCCTTCGGCGGCAGGCGGCCAGAATCGGCGCGGTTACCGAACCATTCCAGGAGATCCGTCACGGTCCATGTCCGCCCGGATGTGTCGGTCCAGGTCAGACCATCCGCAAGCGTGAAGGTCTTGGCGTCCGCGACGCCGCCATCCTTGTAGCGCTGAAGCCGCACGCCCTTGCCACGCGCCATTTCAGCGACCTGACCTATGGGAAACAGCAGCAGCTTGCGATTCTCGCCCACGATGGCAACGGTGTCGCCCTCGACCGGCACGAACAGCTTCGTCGTCGTCGCCACGCCATCGACGTTGAGGACGTTGCGGCCCTTGCGGGTGAAGGCGACGATGTCGTCTTCCGGCACCACGAAGCCGCGCCCGTCGGAACCGACGATCAGCCGCTTCGCGCCGGGCTTGTGGGTCACCACCGCCACGATGTCGGCGGCTTCCTCCAGGTCGATTCCAAGGCGGATCGGCTCGCCCTGCCCGCGCCCGCCCGGCAGCTTGGAGGCATCCAGCGTGAACACGCGTCCATTGCTCGCCAGCACCAGAAGTTTCGAGGTGGTCTCGGCAAAGAAGGCCGTCTTCAGGCTGTCGCCGGTCTTGAAGGTCAGCGTCGTCAGGTCCTGCACATGGCCCTTGAGCGCGCGGATCCAGCCCTTCTCGGAAACGACCACCGTCAGAGGCTCGCGCTCGATGAAGGCCTCGGTCAGGTCCGCCAATGGCAACTCGGCCGCGTCGGCGAAGCTGCTGCGGCGCTTGCCCAATACTGTTTCCGGCCCGAAGGTCTTGCGCACGGCCTTGATCTCGGAGGCGACCTTCGACCACTGACGCCGGTCCGATCCCAGAAGCGCGACGATGCCGCCCTTCTCCTCCTCCAGAGCCGCATGCTCCTTGCGGATGGCGATCTCTTCCAGCTTGGCGAGCGCGCGCAGGCGGATGTTGAGCACTGCATCGGCCTGCACATCGCTCAACTCGAACCGCCGCATCAACTCGGCCTTGGGGTCGTCCTCCTCGCGGACGATGCGGATCACTTCGTCGAGGTTGAGATAGGCGATCAGGAAGCCGGACAGCACCTCCAGACGCTTCTCGATCGCCGCCAGCCGGAAGCTGGCGCGGCGCACCACCACCTCACGGCGATGGTCGAGCCATTGCCGCAGCGCCTCGGCCAAGCCCAGCACCTGCGGCACGCGGCCCTTGACCAAAACGTTCATGTTGAGCGGGATACGCGCTTCCAACTCCGACAGCTTGAACAGGCTGCCCATCAGAAGCTCGGGATCGACGGTGCGCGTGCGCGGTTCCAGCACGATGCGGATGTCGTCGGCGGATTCGTCGCGCACGTCGGCGAGGATCGGCACCTTCTTGTCGATGACGAGTTCGGCCAGTTTCTCGATCAACCGCGACTTCGGGATGAGATAGGGAATCTCGGTGACCACGGCGACCCAGCCGCCACGGCCGGTCTCCTCCTTGTGCCAGCGTGCCCGCACGCGAAAGCCGCCCCGCCCCGTGCGATAGGCATCCGCGATCATATGCTTGGGCTCGACGATCACGCCGCCGGTCGGAAAATCGGGCCCTGGCACCAGATCGAGGATGTCGTCGGTGGTGGCGTTCGGATGCTCGATCAGATGCAGCGCCGCATCGAGGATCTCGGCCACGTTGTGCGGCGGGATCGAGGTCGCCATGCCCACCGCGATGCCCTGCGAACCGTTGGCCAGCAGGTTCGGGAAGGCCGCCGGCAGCACGATCGGCTCCTGCTCGGAGCCGTCATAGGTGTCGCGGAAATCGACCGAATCCTCGTCAAGGCCGTCGAGCATCAACCGCGCGACCTCGGTCATGCGCGCTTCGGTGTAGCGCATGGCGGCGGCGTTATCGCCGTCGACGTTGCCGAAGTTGCCCTGGCCCTCGACCATGGGCCAGCGCTGGGCGAAATCCTGCGCGAGGCGCACCAGCGCATCGTAGACCGACTGGTCGCCGTGCGGATGGTATTTGCCGATGACGTCGCCGACCACGCGGGCGGATTTCTTGAAGCCCGCGCCCGGATCGAGCCGCAGCAGGCGCATGGCGTAAAGGATGCGCCGATGCACCGGCTTCATGCCGTCGCGGGCATCCGGCAGCGCGCGCTGGGTGATGGTCGAGAGCGCGTAGGCCAGATAGCGTTCTTCGAGCGCGCCCTTGAGGTCCACGACCTCGATGGCGCCGCCGTTGCCGTCCGGTGGAATCACGCGATTACCCATGGCCAAGGCCTACACCGTGGCGGGAGTGTGGCCAAGCGGTCCGATGGTCGCGTCCCGGGTCATTCCCCAGCATTCTGAGGCATACAGGCCGCGATGAACCCCGCCCGCGCATCCGGCACGGCGATCCCCCGCGCCTCGAACACATGCCGCAGGAGGAAATGCCCGGTCAGGCGGAAGCCGGCGGCGATGTCCTCGGGTGTCGGATAGGCGTTGGGGCCGGAGCCGATGAGGAACGGCGGCAAGGCCAGCAGCCGGTCGCAATAGGGCGCGCCCGCCTTGCGGCTGACGGCCCGTCCACTCTTGGGGGAGACCCAGCTCAGATCATGGGTTTCGCCCGTCGCCGCACAGGCCGCGAGGTCGAGGCCAAAGCCCAGTTCCGCCAAGAGGGCCAGTTCGAGACGGATCATCAGCGCGGGCGCGGCATCGGGCATGTCGAGATGATCGATCACGATGCCGGCGGTCTCATAAAGCGCGGCATGGGGGTCGCGCTCCGGCAGGAGTCTCAAGAGCGCAGCCACATGGGCGAGACCATAGACCCCTGCCCGCGAGCCCATCAGCCGGCCGGCCGTCAGGTTCATCCCCTCGATGGTGAAATTCCCGAGATGCTCGTCCAGCCGCGCGCGCCAGTGCGCCAGGAGCCGGTTGCCGGGTTGGAGCAAGGGCCTCTTGGTCCGCGACCGTCCGCCGCGCACGAGGCCGAGATGCCGGCCATGGTCGCGCGTCAGCATTTCCAGCACCACGGAGGTCTCGCCGTGAAGCCGGGTCGACAGCACTATGCCCTCGTCGGTCCAGTCCATGGCACCCATTCTATCGGCCTTTCACCAGCCGCCGCCAGCCGCACCATCAGCCGCACGGGCCGCCGCTTCCCGTAAACCTCATGTTCAGGCAAGACTTGTCGCGATCGCAAAAGCGGAGCGCCCCATGTCCTACACCCTCGTCGTCGGAAGCAAGAATTACTCGTCATGGTCCCTGCGCCCCTGGCTGGCGCTGAAAGCCTCCGGCATTCCCTTCGAGGACGTGCTCGTCCTGCTCGACCGGCCCGACACCCGGCAAAACATCCTGAAACACTCCCCGACCGGCAAGGTGCCCGTGCTCAAGACCGACGGCGAGGCGATCTGGGATTCGCTGGCCATCATCGAGGAGATGGCCGCGCGCCATCCCGAGGCCAGGCTCTGGCCCGCCGATCCCGCCGCGCGCGCCCATGCCCGCTCGATCTCGGCGGAGATGCACTCCGGCTTCCAAGGGTTGCGCGGCCATCTCGACATGAACCTTCACCGGCCCGTGAAGCCACGCCCGTCGAAGCCCGAGGCCGAGGCCGACATCGCGCGCATCCTCGCCATCTGGACCGGAACCCGGACCCGATTCGGCCAGGGCGGCCCCTTCCTGTTCGGGGCCTTCACCGGAGCCGACGCCATGTACGCGCCGGTGGTCTGGCGTTTCCACACCTACGCCGTGCCGGTTCCCGCCGACATCCGGACCTATATGGACGCGGTGATCGACCTCCCGGCCATGCGGGAATGGTACGAGGCGGCCCGGAACGAGCCGCGCTCGGCACGCTACGAGGTGGATTAAGTCAGCCATTCTGACCTAACCCGCTTTGCTTCCGGCTGAAAGAGCGGTTAACTGGTCAAAACACCGGAGTCGCTCTCCCGCGACCAGAGGAAACCTTCGTGCCCGTCATCCGCTCGCAGATCGACACGCGTTCAGAGGATTTCCGCGCCAAC
>JBEBSP010000038.1:0-18547 GCA_040394255.1 Agaricicola taiwanensis
GCCTGCATGAGCGACTGCCGGTGCGCCACGATGATGACGATCGCGCCGCCGTCGCGCGCGTTGCCGATGGCACGCAGCAGGGCCTGCTCGCCGTCATGGTCGAGATTGGCGTTGGGCTCGTCCAGCACCAGCAGCCTCGGACGCCCGTAAAGGGCGCGGGCCAGCGCGATGCGCTGCTTCTGCCCGCCCGAGAGCGTGTAGCGGCCATCGCCCACGGGCGTGTCATATCCCAGCGGCAGCCGGCCGATCATCTCGTGCACGCCGGCGCGCCGCGCCGCCTCGATCACCAGGCGGGGGTCCTCCTCCCGCATGCGCGAGATGTTGTCGCGGATGGTGCCGTCGAGCAGCGAGACCGACTGGGGCAGATAGCCGACCATGTCGCCGAAGGAACCGCGCTCCCAGAGGAAGACGTTGTTGCCGTCGAGATAGACGCCGCCGGCCGTGGGCCGGAGCACGCCCACGAGAAGGCGGGACAAGGTGGATTTGCCCGCCGCCGAGGGGCCGACGACGCCGAGAACGTCACCGGGCTCCAGTCCGAAGGTGATGCCGCGCAGGATGGGCAGTTCCGCGCCGGGAACCGCGTAGACCAGGCGGTCGACGAGCAGTTCGCCTTGTGTCCAGGGCGTCGGGCTGCTCTGCCGCGAGGCGCGCGTCTCCTCGATCAGCGCCCGCACGCGCTTCCAGGCGGCGATGGCGAAGACCCATTGCCGCCAGTTGTCGACCATGCTGTCGAAGGGCAGCAGCAGCCGGCCCATGATGATGCTGGCGGCGATCATGGAGCCGGGCGTCACCTCCTGGCGGATGACGAGCACGGCTCCGGTCGACAGCATGGCGATCTGCATGCCGTAGCGGCAGCTGCGGG
Source organism: Agaricicola taiwanensis (assembly GCA_040394255.1). Classification (GTDB taxonomy): domain Bacteria; phylum Pseudomonadota; class Alphaproteobacteria; order Rhizobiales; family Methylopilaceae; genus Agaricicola; species Agaricicola taiwanensis_A. Next base: position 863 of record JBEBSP010000038.1, read on the forward strand.
TGAAGGATGAGAAGGCCCGCGCCCGGCGGTTGCCGGTCTCGAGCAGTTCGACGGTGTGGATCTGGGCGCTGCGCCAGCGGCGGGCGAGCGCGGGCAGCATGCCCATGGCCTCGATCGTCTCGGCATGGCGGAGGTTGGCCCCGATGCGCCCGACATTCTCAAGGTTGCTCTCGTTGGCCTCCTTCATGATGCGCCGGGTCATCATGTCGGCCAGGAGGCTGAGGCCGATCAGCAGCAGGGCCGATGCGAAGGCCACCAGGCCGTAGATGGGGTGCAGCAGCAGCAGGACGCCCAGGAAGATCGGGCACCAGATCGCCTCCATGGGCGCGCCGATGGCGTTGCCGGTGATGAAGGAGCGCACGTCGTTGAGGTCGCGCAGGGCCTGTGTCGCGCGGGGAGAGCCGTGCTGGAGGGAATCGGAGACGGCCGCCTCAAGCGTGGGCAGGTTCAGGCGGCGCACGAAGGCGGAGCCCATGACCTGGAACGTCAAGGCCCTGATGAACTCCAGTATTCCGTATAGAATCAACGCGCCGAACGCCACCACGCAGAGCATGGTCAGGGTATCGATACTCTGGCTGTTTATGACCCTGTCATGCACCTGCAGCATAAACAGCGGAACGGTCAGTTGAAGCAGGTTGATGAAGCCGCTCAACAGACCGGCATAGAGCAGGCCGTGCAGGAACGTCCGGTGCCCGTGCCGAATCACATCGCGCGGAGAACCGCCGACGCCTGACCATATCGATGCCACCGGACCCCCTCAAAATCATCATGTTCAGATAGAAATCGAGGCTTGCCAAGAAAAGGACATAACCTCTCACTAGCGTCACATCCTCGTGATCGGCGCTACGTAGGCAAGTATAGGATCAATTGTGGCAGACAAATGATGGGTGGATATTAATGAGAATATCCATCATAGCCACAAACTGAAGCTAACTTGTCTTTGAAAATGTTTCGAATTTACATGCAATTTCAAGTGGGGATATGGATATGGCGCATAAGCTCATGGAAGCAGTGAATGACGATGCTTCCAGCCAGGAGTGGTCTGCAAATGGACCGCCCGCACCTGTTTCGTTACCTCCGGCGGCGGATGCGGCAACGGTTTCCCATCTTGAGCTTGTTCGCCTCGTGGAGAGGGTCAACAGACGTTACGCGGACCTTCTGCGGGTCGAACTCACTCGCCTGGGGATCGACGATGTCAGCTGCACCCAGGTGATGCTGCTGTTCACCATCGGCAACGACGAACTGACCGTGCGCGACCTTCTGGAGCGCGGGCATTACCTGGGCTCCAACGCCTCCTATAATCTGAAGCAGCTGGTGGATGGCGGCTATGTCGACCGGACGGCCTCCCCGCGCGACCGCAGGTCGGCGCGGCTCAGGCTGTCCGAGAAGGGGCAGGCCCTGTGCGCGTCGCTGGGCGTGGTGGACGAGACCTACCACCGCCTGATCGCGCGGGACGAGGACGAGATCCGGGACCTGGAGATCACCTACAGGACCCTGCGGCGACTGGAACTGATCTGGACCAGCACGCTTCGTTACGGCGAAGCCTGACCGCTCCTTCGAATCCACATGAAGGCCATCCTGATCCACCCGCGCGGTCCCGGGCAGTTTCTCCGGCTGGCGCCGCATCTGGCGGCTCGGGGATGGGATGTCACGCTGCTCAGCGAGACGGTGGATCGCCATGTGCCGGACGTCCGCATCGTGCGGCACCGGGCGGAGCGGGCGCGGCGGGATACTTCCGCCCTCGCCCGCAACATGGCCGTGCCCGAGCACCACATCCGGGTCGGCTACAAGGTCGCCGAAACCCTCGACGCCCTCGCGCGCAACGAGGGCAGGCCCGACGTCATCTTCGGGCACATCGGCTGGGGCAGCATGCTGTTCGCCAAGGATGTGCTGCCGACGACGCCGATGCTGGGCTATTGCGAGTATTTCTTCCGGGCGGAGGGCGGCGACGTCGGCTTCGACCCGCACGAGCCCGTCACCCTCGACGACCGCCAGAGACTGCGCCTGCGCAACCTCGGGCAGCTTGTGACCCTCGACGCCATCGACGCCAGCGTCAGCCCGACGCGCTGGCAGCGCAGCCGCTATCCCAAGCCCTACCGGGAGACCATGGGCCTGTGCCACGACGGCGTCGACACGGTGCTGTGCCGGCCCAATCCCTCGGCGCGGCTGAAGCTGCCCTCGGGACGCGTGCTTCGCCACGGCGATCCGGTCGTGACCTATGCCGCCCGCGACCTCGAACCCTACCGTGGATTCCCGCAGTTCATGCGCGCCGCCGCCATGGTCGCCCGGCGCCGCCCCGATGCGGTCTTCGTCGTGGCCGGCGGCGACGGCGTCAGCTACGGCCGCCCGAGCCCCGACGGCCGCAGCTGGCGCGACATCATGCTGGACGAGACCGGCATCGATCCGGACCGCGTCGTCTTCCTGGGCAAGGTACCGCATTCCCAGTTGCTCGCCCTGTTCCAGATCTCGGCGGCCCATGTCTATCTGACCTATCCCTTCGTCCTCTCCTGGTCCGTTCTTGAGGCCATGTCCTGCGGCGCGCCGGTGATCGGGTCGGCGACGCCGCCGGTGCGCGAGGTGCTGGCGGACGGCGTCAACGGCCTGCTGGCCGATTTCTTCGACCCGGATGCCCTGGCCGGGACAATCCGCGAGGCGCTGGACCATCCGGAGCGGATGCGGCCGCTCCGGTCCGCGGCCCGGACGACGGTGATGCGGCGGTTCGCGCTGGCCAGCTGCCTGCAACGGCAGACCTCGGCGCTGGAAAAGCTCGCCGGGCGGCAGGGCCGGCCCCACTGAAGCCCGCGCTATTTTTTGAGCGCGCGGACCTGGATTTCGCATTATCCTCCCGCTCACGCGCGGCCGGGGCCTCCCATCGGCGCGCCAGCACGAGCGCGACGCATGACCGACGACGACTTCATAGTGTTGATCGACGACGAAGCCGCCGTCGAGGCGGCCGATCCGCTCCTGCCGCCGTGGAAGGTCGCGGTGATCGACGACGATCCGGCGGTCCACGACGGTACGCGCTTCGCGCTCCAGGGCTATACCCTCGCGGGACGGCGGCTCGAACTTCTGACCGCGCGCTCGGGAGCGGAGGGCCGCGAGCTCTTGCGCGCGCATCCCGACACCGCCGTGGTCCTGCTCGACGTGGTGATGGAAACCGACGGCGCGGGGCTGGATCTCGTCACCTACATCCGCCGCGACCTCGGCAACCACATGGTCCGGATCATCCTGCGCACCGGCCAGCCGGGACAGGCGCCCGAGCAGCGGATCATCGTCGACTACGACATCAACGACTACAAGGCCAAGACCGAGCTGACCGCCGACAAATTCTTCACCGCGCTCACGGTGGCGCTGCGCAGCTTCTCGCTCTACCAGCAGCTCCACGAGGCGAACATCCGGCTGGAGGAGCGCGTCGCCCAGCGGACGCTGGAACTGACCGCCGCCAACGAGCGGCTGCACGGCCAGTGGACCCGGCTGCGCACCATCGACGCCTTCAAGAGCGAGGTGCTCGGCACCGTGGCGCACGATCTCAAGAATCCGCTGGGCGTGATCCTCGGGCGCACGGAGATGCTGACGGAGATGCTGGCCATGCCGGCGATCCCGCTGCCGCAGGCGGGCGCGCAGATCGAGCACATCCGCAAGGCCGTGCGCGGCCTGACCGGCATGGTCGACAGCCTGATCGCCGACGCCATGGCCGATGCGCTCGACATCACCGTGCAGCGGCGGCCGTTCGACCTTTCCGCGCTCGCGGCCGACGTGGCGGAGGCCAACCGCGCACTGGCCGAGCGGAAGCAGCAGGCCCTTGCCTTCGCGGGAGCCGCCGAACTGGTCGTCGCCGGCGATCAGGACCGCCTGCGGGAGGCGATCGACAATCTGGTCAGCAACGCCGTGAAATACACCCCGCCGGGCGGCAACATCCTTGTGGAGGCACGGCTCGACGGCCGGGACGCGCGGGTCGCGGTGCGCGACAGCGGTCCGGGCCTGTCGCCGGAGGACGGCGAACGGCTGTTCGGGCGCTTCCAGCGGCTGTCCGCCAAGCCGACGGGCGGGGAAAGCTCCACGGGACTGGGCCTTTCCATCGCGCGCCGAATCGTGGAGCTGCATGGCGGCCGCATCGAGGTGGAGACGCCCGCGGGCGGCGGCAGTCTGTTCACCATCGTCCTTCCCGCCTGAGATCGGTCCCATGCAGCACATCATCGTGGTCGACGACGAGGCTCCCGCCCGGGAGATGGTCGGGGAATACCTCCAGATGCAGGGGTTCCGCGTCACGCTTTGCGACGGCGGCTCGTCCCTGCGCCAGGCGGCGACGGCGGACGCGCCCGACCTCGTGGTGCTGGACCTCAACATGCCCGAGGAGGACGGCCTCTCGCTGGTGCGCCACCTGAAGCAGAACGGCAATGTGCCGGTCATCATGCTGACCGCCACCGCCAGCCCCATCGACCGGGTGGTCGGCCTCGAACTCGGCGCCGACGACTATCTCGCCAAGCCGTGCGAGCTTCGCGAGCTTCTGGCGCGCGTGCGCTCGGTGCTGCGCCGCGCGGGAGCCGCCGTGCAGCAGGCCGTGGCGACAGGCAACCGGGAAGCGGTCCGGCTGGGCACCAAATGGCTCGATCTCGACGCGCGCACGCTCAAGGGCGAGGATGGCCGCGAGCAGGTGCTGACGGCCTCGGAGTTCAACCTGCTCAAGGCCTTCGTCGACAATCCGAAGCGCGTGCTGTCGCGCGAACGGCTGCTGGACCTCGCCAACGCCCGTGATCCGGACGCTTTCGACCGCGCCATCGATGTCCGCATCACCCGCATCCGCAAGAAGATCGAGCCTGATCCGGAAAACCCGAGGATCATCCGCACGGTGCGCGGCGCGGGCTATATGTTCTCGCCCGAAGGCGGCGCGGTCTGAACCACACTCCCTGAAAATGCAATCCGCAGGCCTTCTCCTGTCGGCCGCGCATAGGCCGCTCGCCGCCCATCCGCTTTGTTGACAGTATTCACAACGCGTGTTTGCATGCCGAACAGCCAATCAAAAATAATGAATGCCGGCTGAAGTCGGCCCTGCGGGAGGAAAGAGCGTGAAAGTATACGAGGCCGTTGCGGCGGCGGTCGTGGCTGAGGGGTGCGATTCCATCTTCGGTCTGGTGGGGGACGCCAATCTCGGCGTGTGGACAGCGCTCGGCGCCATGCCGGGTGTCACCCTCTATGCCGCCCGGCATGAAGCAGCGGCGGTCACCATGGCGGAAGCCCATGCCCGCACCACCGGCGGGGTCGGCGTCGCGACGGTGACGCGCGGTCCGGGGCTGACGCATACGGCGACCTCGCTGATCGCCGCCTACAAGGGCCATTCGCCGGTGGTCGTGATCGCGGGCGACACCCCGGCCGGCAGCAAGAACTCCCACCAGGACATCGACCAACGCAAATTCGCGGAAGGCTGCAACACCCGCTTCCAGCAGTTGAACAGCGCCGACAGCGTGCTGGAGGACGTGCGCGAGGCCTTCTACATCGCGCGGGTCCATCGCTGCCCGGTGATCCTGAACCTTCCCGCCGACATCCAGGAAAAGACATACGACTGGGACTGGGATTACACCCCCTCCACCGCATTCGTTCCGGCGCGCGTGCAGGCTCCCGATGCCGCCGCGATCCGCGATCTCGCCGATGCTCTGGCGGCGGCGGAGCGTCCCGTCATCATCGCCGGGCGCGGAGCCCGCAACCCGGAAGCGCGCGACGCCATCGTGGCGCTGGCCGACCGCGCGGGCGCGCTGCTGGCGACGACGCTGCTGGCGAAGGGGCTGTTCGCCGGGCATCCTTATGATCTCGGCATATCCGGCGCCTTCGCCAGCGCGCCCAGCGAGCATCTGCTGGCGGACGCCGATTTCGTCCTGAGCTTCGGCGCGGACCTCGGCTATCACACCACCGAGGGTGGCCTGATGTTCCCGAACGCCTCGGTGGCGCGGGTCGACATCAAGGCGGCTGCCGACGGCATCACCATGCTGCCGGGCCGGTTCGTGCAGGGAGATGCGCGGGCGACCGCCACGGCTGTGCGCGAGGAACTGGAACTGCGCCAGCTCACGCGCGCCGGCTACCGAAGCGCCGGGACGGACGGCATCCTCACCGCCGCGCCGGCGACCTTCGAGAAACCTGACGACGGCCTCGACCCCCGGCAACTCATGCGCCACATGTCGGCCGCCCTGCCCCCGCAGACCCGCGTGACCTGCGGCATCGGGCATTTCTTCGCCTTCCCCGCGATGTATCTGGCTCTTCCCGATGGCGGCGAGATGCAGTTCTCCCACCACTTCGGGGCCATCGGACAGGGGCTCGCCTATGCCATCGGCTCCTGCGTCGGGGCGCGCAACCGGCCGAACGTCCTGATCGAGGGCGACGGCAGCCTGCTCCAGCATCTCCAGGAACTGGAAACCGTGGTGCGCGAGGGCCTGCAACTGACCGTCGTGGTCTGGAACGACGCGGGCTATGGCGCGGAGGTCCACAAGATGCGCGTCAAGGGCATGAACACCTCCTTCGCGCAATGGACCTCGCCCGACTTCGTGGCGCTGGCCCGCGCCTTCGGCGGCGACGGCGTCCGGCTGGAGGACGAGGCGCAGATCGAGGATGCCGTCCGCACGGGCATCCGGTCCGGCGGGCTCTATGTCATCGACGCGCGTGTGTCCCCCACGACCGTGAGCGACCCCTACCACAAGCTCCATCTCGGCCGGGAAAACCGCGCTCCGCTGCTGCGCCCACTGGCGCAGGCCATCGGTTGAGGCCGCAAGCCCATGCGCTTCGAGAGCCGGTTCTCCGTTCCGGGCACGCCGGAAGAGGTCATCGCCAAGTTCGCCGACGTGGAGAAGATGGCGGGCTACATGCCCGGCGCGAGCATCGAGGGCCGGGACGAGGACGGCAGCTATCCCGGCACGCTCACGGTCAGCTTCGGTCCGAAGCGCTTCACCTTTCGCGGACGGGTCCGCTGCGAGACCGACGCGGCGGCCCGCACCGGGCGGATCGAAGGGCGCGGCGCGGCCGATGCCCGTTCCGCGCGGATCAAGGCCGACATCACCTATGCGCTGCATGCGGAGGATGGCCCGACGCCCTCGACGCGGGTGGAGTTGGTGTCGGAGGCCGACCTCCAGGGCGTGATCGCGGATTTCGCGCGCACCGGCGGCGTGCCGGTCGCCAATGCGATCCTCCAGGAATTCGGGGCGCGCTTCGCCGCCGACGCGCATCCGACGCCCGGCGTTCCGCCCCTGACCAATGAGGCCGGGAGGGAATCGTCCCTCTCCGGGCTGCGGCTGATGTGGCTCGTGCTGCGCGCGTTCTGGGACAGGGCCATGCGGCGGCTCAAGGGACATCCGACCTGACGCCGGGCCATACCGGCAGGCCAATCGATGGAGGGACAGACATGCCTATCGCGGTATCGGGCAGGCAAGCGGCGGACAACCGGATCCGCAAGACGCTCAAGAACGGCACCGGCTATTTCCGGTCGCGCTACATCAACCAGGACAATTCCGGCAACGCGGAAGGGCCGACCTGCTACCTCGTCGAGCAGGATCCCTCATCCGTCATTCCCGCCCATTTCCATCAGGCCAACCAGTTCCAGGTGATGGTCAGGGGCGGCGGGCATCTCGGCAAGCGCGAGATCGGGGCGATCATCGTCCATTACACCGACGCCTACACGCCCTATGGCCCGATCAACTCCGGCGAGGCGGGGCTGCATTACTTCACCCTGCGCGACGGCTTCGATCCCGGCGCGCGCTTCATGCCGGAGCAGCGCGCCGAACTGGTGCGCCGGCATGGCCATCACCGGCATGTGGTCTCAAACCGCATCGAGCCGCGCGAAACCGACGCGAGGCATGTGGAACTGGTCGCCGCCCAGGACGACGGGCTGGAAGCCACGCTGTTCCACCTCGACGCCGGCGCTCCCGTCCCACTGTGCGATCCGGCGTCCGGCGGCGGGCAGTTCTGGCTGGTCGTGCGCGGCAGCCTCATCCATGAGGGCGATGTGATCGATTCCTACGGCTGCATCCATGTGGCGGCGGACGAGGCGCAGTTGCCGGCATCGGCGGGCGACGACGGCGCGGAGGTCATCCTCATGCAGTTCCCGCTTCCGAAACTGCATTGAGGAAACCCCACCCTCTCCCAACGGGGAGAGGGGATCGGGAAGGTGTCACGCGATCGGCGACAGGCCGCCGTCCACGTTGATCGCCGTGCCGTTGATGTAGGACGCCGCGTCGGAGGCCAGGAAGCAGGCGATGTTGGCGAATTCCGAGGCATCGCCCATGCGCCCGAGCGGCACGGTCGCCCCCATGGCGTTCTTTTCCTTGGCATAGCCCTCGGGGTCGCCCGGATGGCGGCGCGCGATCTGGTCGGTCTCGATCTTGCCGATCAGCAGGGCGTTGGCGAGGATGTTGTGCGGGCCGCCGTCCCAGGCCATGGCCTTGGTCAGCGCCAGACCGGCGGCGCGGCTCACGCTGGTGGGCATGCTGACCGCCCGCGGCGCCTTCGCCCCGATGTTGAGCACATTGATGATCCGGCCCCAGCGCCGTTCCTTCATGCCGGCCCAGGCCAGCCGCGACAGCCGGATGGCGGCGAAAACCTTCTGATCGAAGTCCGCCTGCCAGGTCTCGTCGCTGACGGTCTCGAACGATCCGGCGCGCGACTGCCCGGCGTTGTTGAGCAGGATGTCGACGGCCCCGAATTCGGCGATCACCTTGGCGAAGGTGTCGTTGATGCCGGACGCCTGCGCCACATCGCAGCTCAAGCCGATGACCTTGCCGCGCGCGGTCTTCGCGATGGTCTGGCAGGCTTCGTCCAGCACGTCCTGGCGGCGCGCGAGAATGGCCACATTGGCGCCCGATGCCGCGAACCGGGACGCGGCGGCGAAGCCGAGCCCCTTGCTGCCGCCGGTGATGATCGCGGTGCGTCCGTCAAGACGGATATCCATGCACAGTCTCCTGAAGGGGATTTGATGACGTGAGGTGCCCGGGACGGCGCGATTTCCCGCGCCGTCCCGGATCGCATGGCTCTACTTGATGCCGAAGGTGGTGCGGTAGTGGTTGACGATCTTGGCCTGCTTTTCGGCGTCGATCAGCGACAGCCCGTTCACCGTCTTCGGCAGATCGGCGGTGGCCGGCAGATACTGCAACGGCTTGACGCCCTTGCGCGTCACGGCCAGTCCGCCGAACTCCTGGAGATACTCCTGACCCTTCTCGGTCATGAGCCAGTTCAAGAGGACCTTGCCGGCATTGGGATGCGGCGCTTTGGTCGCCACGAAGCCGATGGCGTCGGTGACCGTGGTGCCGGAAGCCGGATAGACGAAGCCGATGGGCGCGCCGTCCGCCAGCAGCGGATGAAGCGGGATGTCGCTCAGTTCCGCGACGGCCACGTCCCCGCGGATCACCGCCTGGATGATGCCGCCAGAGCCTTCGAAGAAGCGCACGTCGTTGGCCTTGAGCTTGGCGGCGGTGTCGCCGAGCTTCAACTCGTTCTCCCAGTAGGCGATGATCTGCTGGATGGCCAGCGCGCGCCACGGCGGGTTGAAGCCGAGTTTGCCCTTCCATTTCGGATCGAACAGATCGGCCCATTCCTTCGGCGCATCCTCGTCCTTGACGAGGGTCTTGTTCCAGATGATGGCTTCCCGGGTCTGCTGGAGCGTGAATGTCATGTTGCCGTTGTTGAGCTCCGGAGCGAAGTTGACGATCTCCGGCGGCGTCCACTTCATCGCCCAGTTTTCCTCGTTGAGGCCCTTCTGCAGGCGCTCATCGGGATAGGTTATCATCGCGTCGACGATGTTGCGGCCCGCGTTGTATTCGGCCATGAACCGCTCCAGCATGGGCGGCGCGCCAAGACGGACCTGTTCGGTGGCGATCTCGGGATAGGCTTCGCGGAACTTCTGGAGCAGCGGTTCGATGCCGTTGGGCTGGAGGTTGCTGTAGAGGACGACCTTGCCTTCCTTCTTGGCCGCGGCGACCACCGCATCCCAATTCTCCTCCGCACTCGCGGAGGTGAGCGACGCCCCCGCCATGACGGCGGCGACACCGCACAGCGCCACGGCCCTGGCCGCCCAGGTCACGATCTTCCCACTTCCCTTGTTCTTCACATTCATCTCATTTCCTCCAGTTCTTATGTTTTTATTCAGTCCATCAGCAATGCTGAACTTCATGACTTCACGGTCACCTTCTTCTTCACCGCCCGGCGCATGACGGGCGACATGACGATGTCCGACACGTGGATGTCCCAGACCTCCGCGCCCGAGGCGGACTTGAAGCCCTCAAGACGTTCCGCGAACTGGTCCGCCGAGGTGATGGTCGCCCCGCGCAGTCCAAACCCCTCGGCCACCTTGCCCAGATCGCCGCGACCGAACACGGAGCCGCTGTCGTCGATGCCATCGCTGCGCAGCTTGTGGATCTCGGCCCCGAAGGCGCCGTCGTTGAGCACGCAGATCAGGATGCGCAGATTGTGCCGCCGGATGGTCTCCAGTTCCTGCACATGCATGTAGAAGCTGCCGTCGCCGTCGATCAGCACGATGGTCTTGTCGGGTTTGGCCGCCGCCATGCCGATGGCGTAGGAGATGCCGTTGCCGATGGCCCCGAACTCGCGGATGACGAGGAAGCGCTCGGCGCTGCGGCCGCGCATCTGCGCCGAGAAATAGGAGCAGTGCCCCGAGCTGTTGACGATCTCCCAGTCCTTCGGAATGACCCTGTCGAGCGCCTTGATCGCATCGCGGGGATCGAGATTGCCGGACTGGGCGGGGAACGGCTCGCTGTCGGACGGTTCCTCCACGATGCGCCGCGCCAGATCGGGCGAGCGCCAATTGGCCGGACGCGCGACATTCTTCTTGCGCAGGGCCGCGATCAGCGCCTCGACACCCGCCTTGGCATCGGCGCGGACATAGAGATCGGCCACCTTCAGGCCATGCCGGATGCCCGCCGGATCGCTGTCGATCTGGATGACATCGGCATTGGGGAACAGCTTGCCGTTGTCGACCGTGTGGCTGGTCATGCTGGCACCGACCGAGATCACCAGGTCGGCCTCCGCGAATTTCTCCCGCGCCACATCCGACGAGAAACCGCCGGCGACGCCCAGCGAAAAGACATCCTCGTCGAACAGGCCGCGCACCGGCAGGCTGGTGGCGAGCAAGGCGTCCAGCATGCCGGCGAGTTCCCGGCAGGCGGCTTGCGCGCCGGAGCGTTTCGCCCCTCGCCCACCGATCACGATCACGCGTTTTGCCTGCTCGATCCTGTCGGCCGCGCGGTCGATGAAGGCCGGATTGGGCACCATGCGCCCGGTGTCGGGGATGAAATCCGTCGAGGGCTGGTAGGGACCGGCGGGTTCGAGAAGCTGCTTCTGCAGATCATAGGGAACGCCGATCACCACGGGCTTGCGCTCGGTTCGCGCGATGAAGAATGCATTGCGCACATATTCCAGCATGCGCGGCAGGCTGTGGGCGGAGATGTAATGCGCGCCGGTGGCGGCGACGATGGGCGCCTGGTCGATCTCCTGATTGTACCACGACTGGTGGAGCGGGCTTTCGCCGGTGAAGATCACCACCGGCATACGCGCGCGCACCGCCGTGGCGAGCGCGGTGGACAGTTGCGTCAAGCCGGGGCCGCAGGTGACGGAGGCGACACCCACCTTGCCCGTCACGCTGGCATAGGCCGTCGCCATGGCGCAGGCGCAGTGCTCGTGGCGCACATAGTAGGTCTTGACGCCCTCATAGCCCGCGAGGGTCGACACCCAGTGCATGTTGCCGTCGCCCATCAGCGAGAAATGGGTGTCCACGCCCTCGAGATAAAAAGCTTCCGCCAGCAATTTGTAGATTTTCGTGCCGCTCATGTTCCACCCTGTTACTGGCGAGGCTTCCGGCGGATAGCCTGCCTCGCGCTGTATGGCCCGCCCTCGTTGATCCGGGGCGTCTTCGGCGTGAAAATCCCGCCGTCGATGGGAGACTGTAAACAGGCAACAACTTACGTCAAGCTCTCGCCAGCCGCTCATACAGGATCCCGCATGCCAGCGGCCTGAATGATTATGCCTGCCGGCGTCCGTATTATGCTAAGTTCGGTCCACGCGCGCGTCATTTCACGCCGCCAAAAAGGATTGGACAGCCATTGGAAGCGCCGACCTGGACTAAGCCTGCCGTATTCGGTGCGATCGCGGGAGCTGCCGCTCTTGCCATCGTCGGTTTCAACTGGGGTGGATGGGTGACGAGCGGCACGGCTCAGAGGCAGGCCGATGCCGCATCCGCTGTCGCCGTGACCTCCGCCATGACGCCCTACTGCGTCGGCCTCGCCCAGAACGACCCCCGCTCGGTGGAACTTCTGGCGGAATTGAAGGCCACGCGGGATTACGACCGCACCGGCCTGATCGAGAAGGCCGGATGGGCCACGCCGATGGGGGCCGACAAGCCCAACACCGCCCTGGCCCAAGCCTGCAAGACGGCCCTGATTCCCTCCTGAATCCGATGTGAAAGCCTCCGGCACGCCGGGGGCTTTTTTCGGGGCGTGCGACAGCCTTGCCCCGCTGCCCGAACTGGCGCACCATCGCTCAAGCGCGAGCGACGCCGGTGCCCGACCAGACCCACACCACCCTCAACCAGTTCGACGAGCTGACCGACTGCAACCTGTTCGCCACGGACCGGGCGCTGGGGGAAGCGCTGGAGCAGGCCGGCGGCGGCTGGCTGACAGCCGCGCTTGAAAGCTTCGGCGCGCGGGTTGGCTCCGCCGAAACCCATGCCCTCGCCGAAAGCGCCAACGCCCATCCGCCCGAACTGAAGGCCATGGACCGCCGTGGCCGGCGGATCGACCTGGTGGAGTTCCACCCCGCATGGCATGGCCTGATGGCGCTCTACCGCCGGGAGGGCTTCATCTCCCTGCCTTTCGCCAGCGGCCGCAAGGGGCGATGGGCGGCGGCCACGGCCGGCTTCTACCTGCACAATCAAGTGGAAGCGGGCAGCATGTGCCCCGCCGCCATGACGCAGGCCGTCATCCCCATCCTGCAGCGGGAGCCACGGCTCTGGGACCTCCTGGGGCCACGGCTGATGTCCACCGGCTATGATCCGCGCGACGTCCCGATCGAGGAGAAGACATCCGTATGGATCGGCATGGCCGCCACGGAAAAGCAGGGCGGATCGGACATCCGCGCCAACACGACCACGGCGGTGCCGCTCGCGGCCGGTGGGCGTGACTATCTCCTGAACGGCCACAAGTGGTTCTTTTCCGCGCCCATGTGCGACGCCCATCTCGTGGTGGCGCGGGCGGAAGGCGGGCTTTCGGCCTTCCTCGTGCCGCGCCGGCGCGCCGACGGCATGCTCAACGGCATCCACATCCAGCGGCTGAAGGACAAGCTCGGCAACCGCAGCAACGCCAGCGCCGAAGTGGAGTTCCACGACGCCCACGGCACCCTCGTCGGCGAGGAAGGCCGCGGCATCGCCCTGTTCGTGGAGATGGCGACCTATACGCGCCTTGCCTGCGTCACCGGCAGCGCGGCCCTGATCCGGCAGGCGCTGGTGCAGGCGCTGGCCTACACGCGCCGGCGCACGGCCTTCGGCAAGCCGCTGGCGGATCAACCGCTGATGCGGGCCGTGCTGGCCGATCTCGCGCTGGAGAGCGAGGCGGCGTTGTGGCTTGCCATGCGGCTGGCGACTTCCTTCGAGGACGACGGCATCCTGTCCCGCGCCTGGCGGCGCATCATGACGCCCGCCGCCAAGTTCTGGGTGTGCAAGCGCGCCGTGGAGATGACGGGCGAGGCGGCCGAGACCTTCGGCGGCAACGGCTATGCCGAGGGGATCATGGCGCGGCTCTACCGGGAAGCGCCGGTCAATTCCATCTGGGAGGGCTCCGGCAATGTCATGTGCCTCGACGTCCTGCGCGCCCTCACGCGCGAGCCGGAACTGGGCGAGGCGCTGGCCGCGGATTTCGGGCGGATGGCGGGGGACGACATCGCCTTGCGGACCGGCCTGTCCACGCTCAGGGGCATGCTGGCCGCGCCGTCGGAGGCGCAGGGGCGGCGTCTGGCGCAACTTCTGGTGCTGACGGCACAGGGCTGTCTCCTGCGCGAGCGCGCGCCCGACCTCGTGGCCGGCGCTTTTCTGGCGACGCGGTTCGATCCGGCGTGGGGGCGGGTCGTAGGGACCGGGCTCCTTGATGACGCCGCCATCGGCGGCCTGCTGGAGCGCGCCTTTCCGGCCTGATTGTTTCGTCCTGCCGCTTGCGACGCAACAATCCGCGCAACGCTGAAACCTCTTTTCCACTTTGACGACAACAGGCGGAAAAACACGGCCCCTAAAACTGGCGTCATCAACGAAGGGCTTGAGGCCCGGGGAGACGTCACATGATCCGCATCACCACACGCATCATCGGCCTGGCCGCGCTGGCAGCGGGCGGCATCGTCATGGCGACCGGCATGGCCGAGGGAAACAACGCCGAGCCGCAGGCGAAGATCGCCGACCGGCACCCCGGCATGATCGTCGACAGCGTCTTCAAGGCCCTGCCGCAACCCGGCGATCCGCACCGGCATGTCTCCGCCACCGACACCAAGAGCGGACGGGCCTATGTGCTCGGCTGCGCACGCCAAGCCTGGCCCTATGTCGAGCATTACTGCCTGACCCGCGCCGACGGCGGTGTTCCGCGCCGCCCGGCACGCACCGTCACGGTCGAGCGGCGCGGCGACGGCATGTCCACACTCCATCGCGGACCGGCGCCCCGGATGGCGTCTCGCTGAATTTTCAAAAGCAATGCGTGATTAGGGGACCATCATCATGACCACCCAGACCAAGCGCCTGCCCGTCTCGATCCGCCGCGCGCGCATGAACGAGCTGGCCCTGCTGCGCCACCTGCACATCAGCTACCTGTGGTGCATCGGCATGAAGGGCTCCGCGCTCGACCAGGTCGACGCCTATGTCCGCACCCTGCCCGGCATCGATGCCGAGCTGATCCGCAACGGCACCTACTGCATCGCCGAATGCGACGGCGTGGTGGTCGGCGCGGGCGGCTGGTCGGCGGCGCCCGACGTCATCCGCGCCACGGCGGCCGACGACCGCAGCCCGGAACGCGGCGTCGCCTTCATCCGCGCGGCCTTCGCGGTGGAACTGGGCATCGCCGGACAGGGGCTGGAGCGGGAGATGATCGAGCAGGCCGAAAGCGCCGCCGCCGATGCGGGCTATGTCATCGCCGAGGCCCATGTCCCGGACGGCTGCGCCAACATCTACCGCGCGCTGGGTTACCGCGAGGTCCGCAGCCTGACGCTGACGACGGCGCGCGGCGATGTGGTGACGGTCGCGGTCATGCGCAGGGCCATCTCCACGGCGCTGGCCGCGGTCGCGTGAGGAGAACCGCCATGTCCGTCATCCTCCGCTTCGCTTTCGGCGGCGCCCTTTTCATGATGCTTATGGCCGCTCCCGGACGCGCCGACGCCTTCGATCACATCGCCCTGTCGGTCATCGGCATGGCCATCGGCCTGACCATGGGCGCGACCGGCGACGCCGAGCCCGAGACCCCGGCGGAACCCGCCGCGTCCATGGAACAGCCCACCCCGCCCGTGCCCGTGGCCGGCCCCCCCGGCAACGCCGCCTTCACCGTCGCGGGGGGCGGGCCGTGAGTGTCCGGGTGGGCCGGGTGAGCTCACGATTGCCACGGAGGGGGTAAGGCCCCCGTGGGTCGGCGGCCGCGCGAAGACCTGTTGCGTCCCCTGCGATCCCAAGACAATGTGGCGCGATCCGGAGGGGTGGAATGCGCATCGGCTACAAGGTCTTCCTGGTCGGAGCCATCCCGATCTCGATCGCGGCGGCGATCGCGCTGACGGCCTGGGTGCTGCTGGCGCAGGCCGAGCAGGCACGCAACGGCGCGGTCCTTGCCGGAGCAGTCTACCGCGACCTCATCGAAACGCTGACGGCGCGGGATGACTACGTGAAGGCTCCCCCGCGCGAACGGGCCGAACACGTCGCGCTGTTCACCACCATGTCCGCGCGCGCCCATGCGAACCTGCGATCCCTGGGCGACGTGGCCGACAACGACGAACAGACCGCCGCCACACGGCATACGGCGGATGCGCTCGGGCGCTACAGCGACCGCATGCGCGCCTTCGTGGACGTCACCATCGGCAACGACAGGCGCATCGCCGACATGAGTTCGCGCGCGGCGCTGCTGATCCTCCTGACCGACCAGGCCCGGCAGCGGCAGCACGCCTCCAACGCCGACATCATCGTTTCGCTGACCGCCAGCGACCGCAAGCTGCGCTTCGCGCGCGACATCGTCGATCGGGCGCAGGAGCTGCGCGCCGCCATCGCCGCCGTCGAACGCCATGAGGCGGTCTTCAAGAGCGCCACCAGCCCGGAAGCCGTCGCCGACACGCGCCGGCAGTTCGGCTTCGCCACCGTGCGGCTGGCCAATGCCGTGAACGACCTTTCCGAAGTGCTGAAGGCCGACAACCGGATCGCGGAGGCCAACGACCTCGACGCGCTGCATTCGCCCTACCGCACCGCCCTCGGCATGCTTCAGGCGGGTGAAGCCCTCCCGCTGGTCACGGCCGAGACCCTGAGCCAGCCCATGGCGGCATGGACCGACCGGCTGGTGAAGATCTATTCGACCGAGCAGCGCGCCCTGCACGAGGAGGTCGCGCAGCTCCTGACCTATTCGGTGCAGGCGGGCGAAACCGAGCAGGCGACGCAGAACATCGCCATCACCACCCTGAAGCTCGGCCAGCAGACCGCCGAGGCGCTGGCCAACCGCAACCCCTCGGCGGCGCGCGACATCATCGAGCAGAGCCGGATGCTGTCGGAAACCGTGTCGTCGCTGCCGATCTCGCCGCTGATCCAGACCGAGATGATCGACGCCATCGACCGGTGGCGCGAGGCGCTCGGCACCACGACCGAGGGGCTCGAAACCCAGAACGGCATGATCGCCGACATGGACGCCACCGCCTTCTCGATGATCGAGGGCGCACGCGCGCTCAACGACATGTTCACCAGCCACGCCGCCGCCATCGGCGGGATCGTGCGCACCATCCTCGTGGTCGGCGCGGCCATCGGCCTGCTGCTGGGCGCCGCGACGGCCTTCATCGTCGCCCGCTCCATCACCAATCCGCTCCGGAAACTCCAGCATGGCATGCTGGAACTGGCCCAGAACCCGCTGGCCGGCTCGATCCGCGACAGCACCCGCCGCGACGAATTGGGCGACATGGCGCGGGCCGCCAACACCTTCGTGACGGAGATCGGCAACCGCGAGCGCGCGCTCAGGCTGTCCAAGGACCGCGCCGACACGGCGCTGGAAGAACTGCGGCGCACCCAGGCGGAGCTGATCCGGGCGGAGAAGCTGGCATCGCTCGGCCAGCTCGTGGCGGGCGTGGCCCATGAGATCAACACGCCGGTCGGCATCGCGCTCACCACCGCGACCCTGCTGGGCGACGAGGTCCGGCGGATCGACGAGGCGGCCTCCAGCGGGCGGCTGGCGAAGGCCGACTTCCGCCGGCTGGTGGAGCGCATGACGGAAGGCTCGCGCCTCCTGTTCACCAACCTGACGCGCGCGGCGGACCTGGTGCACAGCTTCAAGCAGGTCGCGGCCGACCAGGCGAGCGGCGAGCGGCGCCAGTTCAACGTCGAGGGCTGGCTGCACGAACTGCTGGTCAGCCTCGGGCCGGCCCTGCGCAAGACGACCCACGAGGTGACGGTGAAATGCCCAGCCGAAGCCGTGATCGACACCTATCCCGGCG
>JBEBSP010000039.1:0-18378 GCA_040394255.1 Agaricicola taiwanensis
GCATCATCGGGAATCTCGACACCGAATTCCTCTTCGAAAGCCATCACCAGCTCGACGGTATCGAGGCTGTCGGCGCCCAGATCGTCGATGAAGCTGGCATTGTCGGTCACCTTCTCGGCGTCGACGCCAAGGTGCTCAACCACAATCTTTTTAACGCGCTCGGCAACGTCGCTCATCTCTGCTGTCCTTGAGTTGGAAGTTTAGAAGTCTATCCGCCAATAAGGGATAACGGTTGGCGCTATCCTCACGGGCAAAGCGTGAAAGTCAACGGTCCGGGTATGTAGTGCTATGCATCCCAAACCACGGTCGGGGCGGTCGATAACACACTTTAAACGCCTTTACCAGAAGCCCGTAACGCCTCAAATTCGAGAGAATTCGAGACGTGCTGGCAAGCATCAGATCATCGCCATGCCACCATTTATGTGGAGCGTCTGGCCTGTGACATAAGCAGATTCCGCGCTCGACAGGTAAACCACGGCGGAAGCAATGTCCGCTCCCGTGCCCAGGCGCCCTGCAGGCACGCGGCCAAGAATTCCTTCCCGCTGCTTTTCATTCAACGCATCCGTCATCGGGCTTTCGATGAACCCCGGAGCGACGCAATTGACCGTAACATTCCGGCTTGCGACCTCCTGCGCCAGGGACTTCGCCATGCCGATCATGCCGGCCTTGGAAGCCGCGTAATTTCCTTGCCCCGGATTGCCGGTGACGCCGACGATGGAGGTAATCCCGATCAAGCGCCCGTAGCGACGCTTCATCATCCCCTTAAGGGAGGCGCGAAACAGACGGAATCCTGCCGTCAGATTGACCGCAATGACTTGATCCCATTCGTCATCTTTCATGCGCATGAAAAGATTGTCGCGGGTGATGCCCGCATTATGCACAAGGATGTCGAGGCCACCCAGCACGGATTCGGCTTGTCCGGGCAGCGCATCGACAGCCTGGGAATCGGACAGATTGCACGGCGTCAGATGAAGCCGGTCACCGCCAAGCTCATCTCTGAGCTTTTCAAGGGCTTCAACACGGGTCCCCGACAGGGCCACCGTAGCGCCCTGCTCATGCAGCGCCTTGACGATCGCACCGCCGATGCCGCCGGTCGCGCCCGTTACGAGAGCGGTCTTACCTGTGAGATCGAACATATGCCCCTCTTAGACAGTGTAATGCGCCAGGTCGTCGGGCGCACCGATCGACCGCGCCTCGGCTTCAGGCATGATGCGCTTGATAAGACCGGCAAGGACCCTGCCCGCGCCCAGCTCGACAAAGCGGGTGGCGCCATTCGCAGCCATATAGGCCACGCTCTCACGCCAGCGCACGGTGCCGGTCACCTGCTCCACAAGCTTCTGGCGGATGTCCGCAGGATCGCTCATCGGACGGGCGGTCACATTGGCTATAACCGGCACCGACGATCTTTGCATGTCAACGTCGTTGAGAGCGGCGCGCATGACGTCCGCCGCCGGCGCCATCAGGCGGCAGTGGAATGGCGCCGACACCGGCAACAGAACGGCGCGCTTGGCGCCCCTGTCCTTCGCAATGACAAGGGCCCTTTCAACAGCTGCCGTATGCCCGGAGACCACGACCTGCCCTGACGCGTTGTCATTGGCCGCTTCGCACACATCGCCTTCGGCCGCGGCTGATGCGACTTCCATGGCCGTATCGAAATCCAGACCGAGAAGAGCGGCCATCGCTCCCTGCCCCACAGGAACCGCCTGCTGCATGGCCGAGCCGCGGATGCGCAAAAGCCTGGCGGCATCGCCAATGCTGAGGCTGCCAGTCGCTGCAAGTGCGGAATATTCACCGAGCGAATGTCCTGCAACAAATTGCGCGTCGCGTGATAATATCAATCCCTTCTCGGCTTCCAGAACACGCACAACGGCCAGCGAAACCGCCATCAAGGCAGGTTGAGCGTTTGCCGTCAGTGTCAGCGCCTCGCTGGGACCATCCCATATCGTTGCGGAAAGCCGCTCGCCAAGGGCGGAATCCACCTCGTCGAACACGGCCTTGGCGGCAGGAAAGGCATCGGCCAACGCCTTGCCCATGCCGACCTGCTGGCTGCCCTGGCCTGGAAATACGAATGCCGTTGTCACGCGGCGTCCTCCCTCGAAAGTCGCATTGGAGAGACACGACCCCGTCACCGCTTGTCAAGGCAAGAGCCACGATGCCACCGCTATTGGCGGCTCCATGCTTGCCTTTTGAACAGAAAGCCGTATAAGCGCGCCATCTTCCGACCGTCCTGGCCGGGGGCTGAACGGATCGTCGCTTGGCGGCAGGCTATTTTCTTGGATAGCCGTGATCCGGTGTCCCCGCCTTCGAGGGTATCGTTCGAGCCTTTCCGAGGCTCGAAGGGCTATGCGCCGGGCGTTCGGAATGTGGTTGAAACAGAAAGGCTGTACCCATGCCGCTTTATGAGCATGTGTTCCTGGCTCGCCAGGACGTCAGCGCCCAGCAGGTTGAAGCTCTCGTCGAGCAGTTCAAGGGCGTGATCGAAGAACATGGCGGTTCCATCGCCAAGAATGAATACTGGGGCCTGAAGTCCCTGGCGTTCCGCGTGAACAAGAATCGCAAGGCTCACTATCAGCTCCTCAACATCGACGCGCCGGCTCCCGCCGTGGCGGAGATGGAGCGCCAGATGGGCATCAGCGAGGACATCCTCCGCTTTCTCACCATTCGTGTGGAAAAGCATGAGGATGGCCCCTCGGCCATGCTGTCCCGCAAGGACCGCGACGATCGTGGTGACCGCGGTGATCGCCCGGACCGTGGCGGCTTCAGCCGTGACCGTGGCGATCGCGAAGAGCGCCGTCCGCGCCGTGACGAAGACCAGAGCTCGGAGAACAACTGATGGCCGCCCCCGCTCAACGCCGCCCTTTCTTCCGCCGTCGCAAGAGCTGCCCTTTCACCGGTGAAGGCGCTCCTACGATCGACTACAAGGACGTGAAGCTTCTTCAGCGCTACATTTCCGAGCGCGGCAAGATCGTGCCGTCGCGCATCACCGCCGTGTCGGCCAAGAAGCAGCGTGAATTGGCCAAGGCCATCAAGCGCGCCCGCTTCCTTGGCCTGCTGCCCTACGTGATCCGTTGATTTAAAACGCTTCTCCTCATCCGAGGAAGAAGCCTGACGATTGGTTGGGGCGGACACAAGATCCGCCTCTAACCGCTCCAGAGAGCGGGACAGCTTGGTGATGATGAAAAGCGCCTTTCCGGTTGGTTTGTTCGCAGGTCTTGCCTCGACGCTCTTGTTCGCGTCGATCGGCTCAGGATCGATGCTGTCGCTCCTTCTCATCCAGTTTGCCCCGCTTCCCATCATGATAGCCGCCATCGGCTGGGGACAGGCCGCAGGCCTCATCGCCACCGGTATTGCAGCGCTTTGCATCCTCGCCGCCTTCGGCGTCGAAATCGGCGTGCTTCATATCGTGAGCGTCGGTCTGCCGGCTTGGTGGTTGTCCCATCTGGCGCTGCTGGCGCGCCCTGGCTCCGATGGAAGTCCGGAATGGTATCCGGTGGGGCGCATCCTGCTCTGGATAGCGGCCATAACGATTGCGCTGTCCTGCTTTGCCATGCTGATTACCGGCGGGTCGGTATCCGGATACGAAACGGTTCTGCGTGAAAACCTGGGCCGGGCCTTCGAGCTCGCAGCTGCGGGCATGGGGCCGCTTCCGGAAGGCACCAGCCGTGATGACCTTCTGAACCTTGCCGTAGTCCTGCTGCCCCCGATGGTCGCTGCCGGTTCGCTTCTGATCACCACGTTCAATCTGTGGGCAGCGTCACGCATCACCCGGGCATCCAACCGTTTGTCGCGGCCATGGCCTGATCTGGCATGGACAATCCTTCCGAACATCCTGTTGCCAGCCCTCACAATCGCGCTGCTGGCCAGCTTGCTGCCCGATCTGGGCGGGTTCATCGGCCGGATAGCGGCGGCTGTGTTCCTCATGGTGCTGACACTCGTCGGGCTTGCAACGATCCATGTTGGAACGCGCCCTCTGAAGAGCCGGTCATTCATGCTGATGGCGCTTTATGTGCTCCTGATCTTTCAGATCGGCGCGGCGCTGATCGTCGCCATCATCGGACTGGCCGAACAGATTTTTGGCCTGCGTGCGCGTTTCGCCGCCCGTAGGTCGCCTCCCCCACCCCCAATTCATTGACCTTGGAGAAAACCAATGCACGTCATTCTTCTTGAACGTATCGCCCGGCTTGGCCAGATGGGCGAGGTCGTCCGCGTCAAGGACGGCTACGCCCGCAACTTCCTGCTGCCGCAAGGCAAGGCCCTGCGCGCCAATGAAGCCAACAAGTCCCGCTTCGAAAGCCAGCGTGTTCAGCTCGAAGCCCGCAACCTCGAGCTCAAGAAGGAAGCTGACGCCGCCGGCGAGAAGCTGAACGGACAGAGCGTCATCCTCATCCGCCAGGCGGGTGAAACCGGCCAGCTTTACGGCTCCGTATCAACCCGCGACATTGCGGAAGCCCTGGGCGAAGCCGGCTTCAAGATCAACCGCAACCAGATCATTCTCAACACGCCGATCAAGGCGATCGGCCTGCACGAGGTTCCCGTCTCCCTGCATCCGGAAGTCGAGGTCACCGTCACCGCCAATATCGCCCGCAGCACGGACGAGGCCAACCGCCAGTCCAGCGGCGAAGACCTGACCGTCCGGGAAGATGACCCCGAGTTCGAAACGTTCGATCCCGAGAGCGAGGATGCCGCGCCGGCACGCGACGAAAACGAAGACTGATCGCACCAGCCATGCAGGAAGCGCCCGGTCTCGTGCCGGGCGTTTTTTTTGCACGGACATAGAGAGCTATCGTTGTCTGTTGAGACATTGCGGCATAGGTTGCCTGCAATTGGCGAGCCGGAGGAAAAATCCAGATGGAAATGCTTCTGGAGATGCTTTTGCATCGCATCATCCGTCATGGCCACCTTGAGGTGGTCACGTTCAGCGAGAACAGGTTTGTCTTCGGAGATCAAACCGGAGAGCCCGTCATCATCCGCTTCAACGACCGGCGGGCTCAATGGGCTTTCATGATCGATCCCTACCTCTATGTGGGTGAGCTTTATTCCGATGGCCGCCTGATCGTCGAGCACGGCTCGATCTACGATTTCCTGGCAATTGTGCTGTCCAATATGAAGGGAGCCAAGCTCCCCCTGCCTGAACGCATAATTGACATGGGTCGCTATGCGTTACGCCACATCAGGCAATTCAATGTCGGAAGCCGCGCAAAGCGAAACATCGCCCACCACTACGATTTCGATGCCCGTCTCTACGCGCTTTTCCTCGATAGCGACCGCCAGTATTCCTGCGCCTATTTCGAGCATCCCGGGCAAAGCCTCGACGAGGCCCAACTGGCCAAGAAGCGCCATATCGCGGCCAAGCTCCTGATCGAGCAGGGTAACCGCGTGCTCGACATCGGCTGTGGATGGGGCGGGCTGGCGCTGTATCTTGCGGGCACGGCGAACGCGGAGGTTCGCGGCATCACCCTGTCGGAAGAACAATACGAAGTTGCGGTGAACCGGGCCCATGACGAAGGGATAAGCGATCGCACCACCTTCGCCCTGGAGGACTACCGCAACACGCAGGGCCATTTTGATCGTATCGTATCGGTCGGCATGCTCGAGCATGTCGGCGTTGATTTTTACGAGACTTACTTCCAGACAATATCAAAACTACTGGACGCGAATGGTGTCGCCGTCATCCATGCGATCTGCCGGCCCGAAGGCCCAGGCCACACGAACCCGTGGATTCAGAAATACATTTTCCCCGGCGGCTACATTCCGGCCCTGTCCGAGGTGCTTCCCGCCATTGAACGCTCCGGTTTGCTCGTCACGGATGTTGAGATGCTGCGGGTGCATTATGCGGAGACCCTGCGAAACTGGCGTGAGCGCTTCATGAGCCGGCGCTCCGAGGCGCGCGCACTGTGGGGAGAGCATTTCTGCCGGATGTGGGAGTTCTATCTTTCGGGGTCGGAAACGTCGTTCCGGTATGAGGATATGATGGTGTTCCAGATCCAACTCGCCAAGGATCAGACTGCGGTCCCTATTGTCCGCGACTATGTGACCGAGCGGGAAAACGCTCTGCGCAAAAGGGAATCGCTTTTGACATCGGTAAGGCTCGCCGGAGAGTGACGGTCAAGCGTAACCTCGGATTTCCGACGTAAAACTTTGATCTGTGGATCATGGGCATTATATGCTCAATGTTCACGGAGCTATGCTCCGACAGGGTCAGTCGCCGCCTCATTGATCCGCACGCCGCCCTCGGCCTGTGCTAACGGATCATTAACGAAGGAGACGACCTAAAATGGCCTACGCCGAAAACACGAGCCGCGCGCTCGTGTCAGCCGAAACATACCGCCAGGCGCCTCACAATGTTGAAGCGGAGCAGGCCCTCATCGGCGCGATTCTGGTCAACAACGAGGCCTTCTATCGCGTATCCGATTTCCTTGAAGCGGCCCATTTCTACGAGCCGACACATCAGAAAATCTTCGAGATCATCGCGACCCTGATCCGTTCGGGCAAGATCGCCACGCCGATCACGCTGAAGACCTTCCTGCCGGCCGATACCGACCTGGGCGGCATGACTGTCGCCCAATATCTCGCACGCCTCGCCGCCGAAGCGACCAGCATCATCAACGCCGAGGACTACGGCCGCACGATCTACGATCTCGCCATCCGCCGCACGCTGGTGCTGATCGGCGAGGACATGGTCAACATCGCCTACGACGCTCCGGTCGACATGGCGCCGCGCACCCAGATCGAGGATGCGGAGCGCCGGCTTTACGAACTCGCCGAGCAGGGCCGCTACGACGGCGGCTTCCAGCGATTTTCGGATGCCCTCGTCACGGCGGTCGATATGGCCGCCAACGCCTACAAGCGCGACGGAAGCCTGTCTGGCCTCGCGACGGGGCTCGTGGACCTGGACCGTATGATGGGTGGCCTTCAGGCTTCCGACCTTCTGGTGCTGGCCGGACGTCCCGGCATGGGCAAGACGGCGCTGGCGACCAACATCGCCTTCAACGTGGCCAAGGCCTACCGCGCCGAAGCCGAGCCGGACGGGCGGCTGAAGACGGTCGATGGCGGCCAGGTCGGCTTCTTCTCCCTGGAAATGTCAGCCGAACAGCTGGCAACGCGTATACTCGCGGAGCAATCCGGCATCGCATCCTACAAGATCCGCCGCGGCGACATCACCGAGCACGAATTCACCCATCTGGCCGAAGTGGCGCGCGAGCTTCAGTCCTTGCCGTTCTACATCGACGAGACCGGCGGCATCTCGATCTCACAGCTCGCCGCCCGTGCGCGCCGTCTGAAGCGCCAGCGCGGGCTGGACCTGCTGGTGGTGGACTACATCCAGCTCCTCTCCGGCTCGGGCAAGAAGAGCGACAACCGCGTGCAGGAGGTGACCGAGATCACCACCGGCCTCAAGGCGTTGGCCAAGGAGCTCGCCGTCCCCATCATCGCCCTGTCACAGCTGTCGCGACAGGTCGAGAACCGCGAGGACAAACGGCCCCAGCTCTCGGACTTGCGCGAATCCGGTTCGATCGAGCAGGACGCCGACGTCGTCGTGTTCGTTTACCGCGAGGAGTATTACGTCAAGAACAAGAAGCCGCGCGAAGGCACGCCCGAGTTCATCGCCTGGATGGCTGAAATGGAGCAGGCCGTCGGCAAGGCCGAGATCATCATCGGCAAGCAGCGTCACGGTCCGACGGGAACCGTCGAAGTGCAGTTCGAGGCCGAGGTGACACGCTTCGGCAATCTGGTGCGCGAGAATCACGCTCCCGAACCCTTTGGTTGACCGCCCTCGTTACTCGCTCGAAAATGACGGCGACCAGGAATTCGGATGACATGACGCAGCCACGGACGATCACAGCCAGCCCCTGCCAGCACGAGACGGGCGCGACACTGACGATTGATCTCACTGCGATCGTGGCCAACTGGCGCTTCCTGGCCGACAAGGCCGCCCCGGGCGAATGCGCGGCGGTGGTGAAGGCGGATGCTTACGGCTGCGGCATACCGGAAGTTGCGACGGCCCTGTCCGCAGCAGGCGCCAAGACTTTCTTCGTGGCCCATCTCTTCGAAGCCCGCAAAGTCATGGCCGCCGCTCCGGCCGCCACGGTCTATGTGCTCAACGGCCTGGCGCCGGGCAGCGCCGCCATGCTGGCTGGACTGGGACTTCGCCCCGTGCTCGGCAGCATGGCCGAGATCGACGAATGGGCCGCACTGGCCACGCCGGCCGCCGCCGCCATCCACATCGACACCGGCATGAACCGTCTCGGCCTTTCGGTCGCGGAGGCGCGCACGGTGGCGGAGCGCCATTCGGCGGGAAAGCTCGGCTTCCAGCCGTCGCTGGTCATGAGCCATCTCGCCTGCGCCGATGAGCCGGAACATCCGCTGAACGCCCGGCAACGCGCCACGTTCGAAATCGCCCTGAGCCTCTTTCCCCGCATCCCCGCAAGCCTCGCCAATTCAGCTGGCACGCTGCAAGGCGATGTCCGTCATGACCTCTGCCGGCCGGGCATAGCGCTCTATGGCGGCAATCCCTTTGCCACCCGCCTCAATCCCATGCAACCCGTAGTGCGGCTGGAATCGCGCATCATCCAGGTGCGCGCGACACCGGCCGGCGAAACCGTCGGCTATGGCGCGCGCCAGACCCTGAAGCGACCGTCCCGCATCGCCGTCCTTTCCACGGGATACGCCGATGGCTATTTCCGGCTCGCCGGCTCCACCGATGACGCGCCCGGCGCCGAAGCGATCGTCGCCGAACATCGCTGCCCGCTGATCGGCCGGATATCCATGGACCTCATCGCCATCGACGTCACGGATGCACCCTCGGCCGCACGCGGCGACATGGCCGTGCTGCTGGGCGATGGCATCGGCGTCGACGATCTGGCCGCCCACGCCGGAACCATCGGCTATGAAGTGCTCACCAGCCTCGGACGGCGCTATCACCGCACCTACAAAACATGAGCACGCTTGTTCTGTTCCTGTTTTGATCTTATGCCTTGCAGCGAACATATGAGTCGGGGCAGGCCGTGGCGCGCGCGAAAACATCCTTCATCTGCCAGAATTGCGGCGCGACCTCCAACCGCTGGATCGGCAAATGCGAGGCCTGCGGCGAATGGAACACCATCGTCGAGGAAGCCGCGCCGGCACCCGTTGCCGGCGCATCCGGACGACGCCTCGGCAAGGGCCGCGTCGTCGCGCTGGAAAGCCTGACGGGCTCCACGGCCGAACCGCCGCGCCTGCTCTCCGGCATCGGGGAATTCGACCGCGTGACCGGCGGCGGCTTCGTGCGCGGCTCGGTGCTGCTGATCGGCGGCGATCCGGGCATCGGCAAGTCGACCCTGCTGATCCAGGCTTCCGCAGCCCTCGCCCGCTCCGGTCACCGCATCGTCTACATCTCGGGCGAGGAAGCCACCGCCCAGGTGCGCCTGCGCGCCGAGCGGCTCGGCCTCGCCGATGCGCCGGTCGCACTGGGAGCGGAAACCTCCGTGGAGGACATTCTGGCGACGCTGGACGCCGGCCCGCCCCCACGCCTGGTGGTGATCGATTCCATCCAGACCATGTGGACCAGCGCGGTGGAGTCCGCGCCAGGCACCGTCACCCAGGTGCGCGCCGCCGCGCAGGCCCTGATCCGCTATGCCAAGACCACCGGCGCCTGCGTCATTCTCGTCGGGCACGTCACGAAAGACGGCCAGATCGCGGGCCCCCGCGTCGTCGAGCACATGGTCGACGCCGTGATGTCATTCGAAGGCGAAGCGGGCCATGCCTTCCGCATCCTGCGCTCCCAGAAGAACCGCTTCGGCCCCACCGACGAGATCGGCGTCTTCGCCATGGGCGAGCGCGGGCTGGAGGAAGTCACCAATCCCTCCGCGCTGTTCCTGTCGTCGCGCGATGTCGCGGCTCCCGGCATGGCCGTCTTCGGCGGCATGGAGGGCACACGGCCGATACTCGTGGAAATCCAGGCGCTGGTCGCGCCCTCGGCCCTGGGCACGCCGCGCCGCGCCGTGGTCGGCTGGGACCAGAACCGGCTGGCCATGGTGCTTGCGGTCCTCGATGCCCATGGAGGACTGCGCCTGGGCGGACACGATGTCTACCTCAACGTCGCCGGCGGGCTGAAGATCGCCGAACCCGCGGCCGATGTGGCAGTGTGCTGCGCGCTGATCTCCTCCTTCACCGGCGTGATTCTGCCGTCTGACACGGTGTTCTTCGGCGAAATCAGCCTGTCCGGCGCGATCCGGCCCGTCGCGCATGCCGCCTCACGCCTGAAGGAAGCCCACCGGCTCGGTTTCACCGGCGCGATGGCTCCCGCGGCGAGCGAGGGAGGTGGCACGATGAAGGTCTCTGAATTGAATAGTCTCGACAGCCTTGTCGCACGCATATCCGCCATGGGTTCGAGGCTCCAGCGCAAAGGCGCGTGACGTGGCCCCTCAAGGCCGCTATAAGGCGGCGTTTTCCGAAGTTGCCACAACGCGGACGCTCCATGCCGATCACGATTCTCGATGTCATCGTTATTGCGGTGATGCTTCTCTCCGCACTCCTTGCCATGGTCCGCGGCTTCACACGTGAAGTGCTCTCGGTCGTATCCTGGGTCGCCGCCGCCGCGGCGACACTCTATTTCTTCCCGCAGCTTCAGCCCTGGATGCGCGAACAGATCACGGTCGAACCGAGGATCATCGCCGACATCGCCACGGGCGCGGTCATCTTTTTGGGAACGCTGATCGTCGTCTCGCTGGTGACCATCCGCATTTCAGACCTCGTTCTGGACAGTCGCATCGGCCCGCTGGACCGCAGCCTCGGCTTCGTCTACGGCGCGGCGCGCGGTTTCATCCTCGCGGTGATCGCCTTCCTGTTCTTCGGCTGGCTGGTGCCCGAACGCTCCCAGCCTGTCTGGGCTCAGCAGGCACAATTCCGTGTTCTGCTCGAAAACACGGGCGAAGCGATGCTGGCCCTGTTGCCGGAAGACCTTGAAGAGACCATCTTCACCACCATCAAGCGCAATACCGGTGATGGCGAACAGCCGACGGTCGTGCCGGACGGCGAGACACAGGCCCCGTCCGGCGCCGGACAATCGGAGCCGGGATCAACGTCACAGGACATCCGGCGTCTTCTGACGCCAGGCGGAAACGCCAACTGACTGGCGAAGACCGCAAGGAGCAAGACTATGCAAGACGACGCGATCCCTGCCGGCTTCGATCTTTGGCGCGAGTTGGAGTCCGACCGTCTTCACGAAGAATGCGGCGTCTTCGGCATCTTCGGGCATCCAGATGCCGCGGCCTTGACCGCGCTCGGGCTTCACGCCCTCCAGCATCGAGGCCAGGAAGCCGCCGGCATCGTCACCTATGACGAGGGCCGCTTCCACGCCGAGAAGCGCCTCGGTCTCGTGGGCGACCACTTCTCCGATGGACGGGTCATCGATCGCCTGCCCGGCAAGGCCGCCATCGGCCACAACCGCTATTCGACCACCGGCGAGACCATCCTGCGCAATGTCCAGCCCCTCTTCGCCGAGGTGGAAAGCGGCGGCTTCGCAGTCGGACACAACGGCAATCTCACCAATGCCCAGACCCTGCGCCGCCAGCTCATCCACGAAGGCGCGATCTGCCAGTCGACGACGGACACCGAAGTCATCCTGCATCTGGTCGCCCGCTCGCGCCGCAACCGCTTCGTTGACCGTTTCGTCGACGCCGTGCGCCAGATCGAAGGCGCTTACGCCCTCGTCGCCCTTTCGACCAAGAAGCTGATCGGCGCGCGCGATCCTCTCGGCATCCGACCGTTGATCCTTGGCCAGCTCGACGGGCACTATATCCTCTGCTCGGAGACCGTCGCACTCGACATCATGGGCGCGAAGTTCGTTCGCGAGATCGAGAACGGCGAGGTCGTCATCATCTCCGAGGACGGCATCGAATCCCTGAAGCCTTTCCCGGCACAATCGGTCCGTCCCTGCATCTTCGAGTTCATCTACTTCGCCCGGCCCGATTCCGTGGTCCAGGGCAAGAGCGTCTATGACGTGCGCAAGCGCATGGGCGTGGAGCTGGCCCGCGAGTCCGGCGTCGAGGCCGACGTCATCGTGCCGGTTCCCGACAGCGGCGTGCCCGCCGCCATCGGCTTCGCGCAGGAAAGCGGCATTCCCTTCGAACTGGGCATCATCCGCAACCATTACGTCGGCCGCACCTTCATCCAGCCGACCCAGCGCATTCGCGAGCTGGGCGTGCGCCTGAAGCATTCCGCCAACCGGTCCCAGGTCGAAGGCAAGCGCATCATCCTCATCGATGACAGCCTGGTGCGCGGCACGACCTCGGTGAAGATCGTCCGCATGATGCGCGACGCCGGCGCAAAGGAAGTTCATTTCCGCCTCGCCAGTCCGCCAATCACCCATTCCGACTACTACGGCATCGACACGCCGGAACGCGACAAGCTGCTCGCCGCCCAGATGGACCTGGAAGGCATGCGCCAGTACATCGGCGCGGACAGCCTTGCCTTCCTCACCGTGGACGGCACCTATCGCGCCATGGGCTACGAAGGCCGCGACCCCGCAAACCCACAGTTCACCGACCATTGCTTCACCGGCGATTATCCGACGCCGCTGTCCGATCTCGACGGCGAAGGCAAGAGTGCCAAGCAGCTGTCGCTGCTCGCCGAAGTCGGCTGAGGATCGTCCAGCATGACCGATCGTCTTCTTGAGGGGCGCGTGGCCCTTGTGACCGGCGCGTCGCGCGGCATCGGCCGCGCCGTGGCGCTGGAAGCGGCCCGCGAAGGAGCCCACGTGATTGCGGTGGCGCGCACCGTGGGCGGGCTTGAAGAGCTGGATGACGCCATACAGGCCGCCGGCGGCTCCGCCACGCTGGTGCCGCTCGATCTCAAGGACTATGCCGGCATCGACCGGCTCGGCGCGGCGATTTTCGAGCGCTGGGGCAGGCTCGACGCCGTGGTCGGCAACGCCGGCATCCTCGGGCCGATCTCGCCGCTCGGCCACATCGAGCCGAAGAATTTCGACGAGGTCTTCGCGGTCAACGTCACGGCCAACTGGCGTCTCATCCGCTCGCTCGATCCCCTGCTGAAGCGGTCCGACGCCGGACGAGCCCTGTTCATCTCCTCGGGCGCGGCATCGAGCTGCAAGGCCTACTGGGGGCTCTACGCTGCCTCCAAGGCCGCGCTGGACGCCCTGGTGCGCTCCTATGCCAGCGAAAACCAGAACACGCCGCTACGCGCCAATCTGGTGAACCCCGGCCCGATCCGCACCAAGATGCGCGCCCAGGCCATGCCGGGCGAGGATCCCGCCACCCTGCCCACCCCCGATGACATCGCACCGCAGATCGTCGCCCTGTTGTCACCCGACGTGGAAGACACCGGCCGGCTCTACGATGTGCCAAGCCAGGACATGCTGGATTTCCAGCCGCCGTTCTGAAGGCTGCCGTGCCATCGGCAGACCGGCTTGTGCGAAAATGTCGGATGCCTGCGGCCCATCCCGGACCCCGTTATGAAAACGCCCCCTCTTGCAAGGGAGGGGGATCGTCCGTCTCCCTCGTCTCGCTCATCTTAATATAGGAATTTTAGCCCAAAAATAAGCCTTGCGTGCGACCGGAACCAATCTGCCGGGTCAATGGTTCTGCTACCGACGCCGGACAACGGCACACACAAGAGGATTTTTCCATGGGCAGCGCATCTGACAAGGTCAAGGGCATGGCGAATGAGGCCAGCGGCAACGTCAAGCAGGGTATCGGCAAGGCCGTTGGCAACGACCGCCTCCGCGCCGAAGGCAAGGCGCAGGAAATCAAGGGCGAAAGCCAGCAGGCGCTCGGCAAGGCCAAGGAGACCGTCAAGAAGGTCGCCGACCTCTGACACCTGTGTTCCTCAATGGCGAAAAAGCCGGCTGCCCAGCCGGCTTTTTCATGTCAGCATGCCGGAAAGCGCGGCGCGCAGCGGATTGTCCGGATCGGACATCAGGCGCAGGGCCATCAGGCACGAGATGACGACCAGAAGGGGGCGGATCAGCCGCGCGCCGAACCGAATCGCCAGCCACGAGCCGAGCTGGGCGCCGATCAAGGAGCCCGCGGCCATTATGATCCCGGCCTCCCAGGCGATCAGACCCGAGGCGGCGAACAGCGCGAGGCCACCCAGGTTGCTGGCGGCATTGGCCAGCTTGGTATGCGCTGTCGCCCGCACGACACCATAGCCCATCAGCGCCACAAACCCGATCATGTAGAACGATCCGGCGCCGGGTCCGAACAGGCCATCGTAGAAGCCGATCACCGGAACGAAGGCCAGCGCGAACACCAGCGGCGAGACACGCCGCCGGGCATCGGCCTCGCTCATGCGCCGGGCGGTGGCGAAGTAGATCGCGATGGCGATCAGCAGAACGGGGATCATCGCCGCCAGAAAGCTGGCGGGAACGAGACTGACGCACAGCGCACCCGCCATGGAGGCGAAGCCGGCCGCCAGAATGATCGGCATGGCGGAGCGCCAGTCGATCAGGCCACGGCGCGCGAAGGCATAGGTCGACGAGCAGGTTCCGACAGCCCCCTGGAGCTTGTTGGTGGCGATGGCAACCGCGGGATCGAGGCCAGCCAGGATCAGCGCCGGCACCGTAATCAATCCGCCGCCCCCGGCGATGGCGTCGAAGCAACTCGCGATGACGGCGACCCCGAACAGGATCACGAGCAGTTCAGGGGCTAGATTCCCGGCGATCTCCATGATCCGTCACACATTTGCGAGGCCGGGCCGATCAGCCGCGATCGTAGGGGTTGTCAGGCTCGCGCAGCGACAGGCGGATCGGCGTGCCCGGCATGTCGAAGGTCTCGCGCAGGCTGTTGACCAGATAGCGCACATAGGATTCCGGCAGGGCGTCGGTGCGCGTGCCGAACAGCACGAAATGCGGCGGCCGGGTCTTGGCCTGCGTGACATAGCGCAGCTTGATGCGCCGTCCCGACACCGCCGGCGGCGGATGCGCTTCCGTGACGTGGCGGAACCAGCGGTTCAGCGCCGAGGTCGTGACCCGCTTGTTCCACATCCTGTTGGCATCGAGCACCGCCTGCATCAGCCGGTCGACGCCCTCGCCCGTGACGCCGGACACGGCCACAAGCGGCATGCCCTTGATCTGGGGCAGCAGTCGGTCGGCGGCCTCGCGGTGGCGCGAGATCGCTCCGGCGCGGTCTTCCACCAGATCCCATTTCGACAGCGCCAGCACCACGGCCCGGCCTTCCCGCGCACAGAGCGAGGCGATGCTCAGGTCCTGTTTCTCGAAGGCGATGGTGGCATCGAACAGCAGCACCACCACTTCGGCGAACTTCACCGCGCGGATGCCGTCGGACACCGACAGCTTTTCCAGCGCCTCGGTCACCCGCGCCTTGCGGCGCATGCCGGCGGTGTCGAACAGCTTGATCGGCTGCCCCTGCCACTGCCAGTCCACCGAGATCGAATCCCGCGTGATGCCCGCTTCCGGTCCGGTCAGCAGCCGGTCCTCGCCCAGGAGGTGGTTGATGAGCGTCGATTTGCCGGCGTTGGGCCGCCCGACGATCGCGACGCGCAGCGGCCCGGCGGGACGCTCGTCTTCGGCCGTCTCGCCGGAGACGGCGGCATCCTCCGCCGCGGCATCGGCATCGTCGACGATGGGCGACAGCATGGAATAGAGTTCCGACAGACCTTCGCCATGCTCCGCCGAAAACGGTATCGGGTCGCCGAGCCCGAGCCGGAACGCCTCGTAGGTCCCCGCCAGCGCCTCGCGGCTTTCGGCCTTGTTGGCCAGCAGGAAGACCGGCTTGCCCGCCTTGCGGACCAGATCGGCGAAACGTTCGTCCTCCGGGGTGACGCCGGCGCGCGCGTCGATCACGAACAGCACCGCGTCGGCCTGCGCGATCGCCGCCTCGGTCTGGAGGCGCATGCGGTCGGTCAGCGAGCCGCGCTCGCCATCCTCCAGGCCCGCCGTATCCACGATGCGGAACCTGAGATCACCCAGCCGCGCCTCGCCCTCGCGCCGGTCGCGGGTGACGCCCGGACGGTCGTCGACCAGCGCCAGGCGCTTGCCCACCAGACGGTTGAACAGCGTCGACTTGCCCACGTTGGGCCGTCCGACGATCGCGATCACCGCCGACATGTGCGGATCCTCACGACGCCGCGACGGCGGGAGCGCGGTCGGCCAGGAGTTCGATGATGATCTGAACGCGCGACCGCGTTCCGGGCGGCACCTGCGCGTCGGCCAGCGCCAGATCGGCCCATTTCCGCGCCTCGGCGGTGTCGCCCGCGCCCAGCGCGGAGAAGGCCAGCCCCTCGCGCGCCTGATGACGCCATGGAAGGCCTGCCTGGGCAAGCGGCTCCAGCCGCTGCTTGACGGCCGCGAAATCGGCCCGCTCGATCTCGATCAACCCGGCGCGCAGCCTGGCGAGATCGCGCAGGTCCTGCGTCAGCGCGCCATCGGCGGCGAGCGCATCGAAGGCCGCCACGCCCTTGGCCGCATCCTGTTTCGCCAGTTCGGCGGCGGCGCGGAACTTCGCCAGCGTCGCATAGCCCCAGGGCGCGCCCTTCGCGACCGCCTGAAGGGCGGCCTGGGCCTCGTCCGCCTTGCCGTCCTCGGCAAGGGCGAGCGCCTGCGCGAAGCGGTCGCCGCTCTCGGCGGCGCGCTTGGCGGTGTACCATTCCCAGCCGCGAAACCCCGCGACGCCCGCGACGATCAGCACCGCGACGGCGATCACATAGGGCGCGGACCGCTTCCACGCCTTCGCGGCGCGCTCGCGCCGGAGGTCTTCGGCGACCTCATCGAAAATATCGGACATTCAACGCCTTCCACATCACGAAGTGGCGCGGACCATACAGACAGACGCCGGTCGAAGCAAACCCGTCAACGGGCTATTCCGCGGCCTTCGGCGCCTTGAGTTCGTAGACGTGTTCCGCCCCCGGAAACTGCCGTGCCCGCACCTCGGCCGCATAGCCCGACAGCGCGGCGCGGATATGGTCGCGCAGCGCGCCGTAGCGCTTGACGAACTTGGGCGTGCGCTCCGACAGGCCCAGCATGTCCTCCATCACGAGGATCTGGCCGTCGCAGGCCGAGGACGCGCCGATGCCGATGGTGGGCACCGGGATCGCCTTGGTGATCTTGGCGGCCAGCGGCTCGGCCAAGGCCTCCAGCACCACGGCGAAGGCGCCCGCCTCCGCCACCGCCTTGGCGTCGGCCTCGATCGCCGCCCATTCGTTGATGTCGCGCCCCTGGCTCTTGAAGCCGCCCAGCGCCAGCACCGACTGCGGCGTCAGCCCCACATGGGCCATCACCGGCACGCCCCGCTCCACCAGGAAGCGGATCGTCTCGGCCATGCGCCGCCCGCCTTCCAGCTTGATCGCGCCGGCGCCGGTTTCCTTCAGCACGCGCGCGGCGTTGCGGAACGCCTCCTCCGGGCTCGCCTCATAGGAGCCGAACGGCATGTCGACCACCACCAGCGCCCGCGACGAACCGCGCATCACCGCCAGCCCCTGGAGGATCATCATGTCCAATGTGACCGGGATGGTCGTCTCCATGCCGTGCATGACCATGCCGAGGCTGTCGCCGACCAGCATGAAATCCACGATCTCGTCGGCGATTTCGGCGGTATGGCTGTGATAGGCCGTCAGTGACACGATCGGATCGCCGCCCTTGCGGGCGCGGATGTCGGGCGCGGTGACGCGGCGGATGGGCTTTTGTGCGGACATGGCAACCTCCCGAGGGGTATCAGCCCGGCAAAACCGGAGCCCCGATGATCTCGGGATGAATATAGAGTGCGAAGACCAGAAACGCGACGGTTCCGACGACAACGGCGATCAGGTCGTTGACCGGGCGACCGTTCACGGGCAACGGAGCGCCGCGTTTCTTGACGGCGATGCGGTCGACCACGCCATAGGCGAGAAAGGCCCCGAACAGGAACAGCGCAGCCAGGTCGCCATTGGCCAGAAGATGGGTCAGAGCCCAGAGCTTCACGCCCGCCAGCATGGGATGCTTGAGCTTTTCCCTGATCTTGCCCACCGGCACATAGGCCGCTGCGACCAGCACGAAGGCGATCCAGATGAGCGGAACGGCCATGTGCCGGACCCAGACCGGGGAGGACCAGAGTTCCACATAGGGCGCATGCCGCCAGCCCAGGACGATGAGGATAAGACCTGCGAGCGTGACAAGCGCGTAGAGCCCCTTGTACGCCCCCTCGCCCAACCGCCCGATGAGTTCCGCGCGCGGGCCGCGCAGGATGGTCAACACATGGGGCGCGAAGAACAGGAGCAGGCCGGCGATGAGAATCAGCATGACAGGCTACCTTCGAACGATTCCATGGTTGCAAGCCTAACCTGTTCGACCGTCTTTGCACGCCCTTCATCTCCACCGGCCCGCAGCCGCGGAGTTACGAGGGGAGACGGAGCGCCGAACGGCGCTGGTTGGTAGTGTGCCTTTCCCTTGCG